>JBJEUD010000093.1:0-2800 GCA_051883655.1 Candidatus Faecivicinus sp.
TCGCGGAAGTAGCGCTCGAGCTTGCCGAGCTTCTTTTCGACGCGGGCCTTCAGGCTCTCGGAAACTTCCATTCCCTTACCGGTATAGGTGTACTTCATAATCTTCGCTCCTTTATATAGAATGACGCTGTTTAACGTCTTGTTTACTCTATTCTACACAACTCCTTATTTTTCCTGCTTCCTTCACAAAAAGAATCGCGTCATTTTTTCGGATTTGCCGCGGTTTTTCTGCGGCTTCCGGAGGCGGACTTTTTGGCGGGCCTGAACGCCTCCTTCTCGAACTGCACGGTGGCGGGGGCGTTCCGCGCGGCGTCCACCAGAAATTCGGAGAAGCGGCGGATGCCGGACATGAAGCGCTGGGACTTTGCCGTGCGGGCGGATTCATCGTGAAACGACGCCATCTCCGCCAGCGCCTTCTCCCACTTGCCGGTGGTGACGGCGGAGGAGATCTGCGCGGGCACCACGTCGATCAGCTGGCGGCCCTTCTGAGTGGACACGATGTGCTTGCCGGAGCGCTTCGCGTAGCCCACCTGGATCAGCCGCTCGATGATGGCCGCGCGGGTGGCGGGCGTGCCCAGGCCGGAGGACTTCATCTGCTCGCGCAGCGCCTCGTCCTCGATGTCCCGGCCGGCGTTCTCCATCAGGTTGAGGATGGACGCGTCGGTGTGCGCCTGGGGGGCCTTGGTCTTGCTGGCCTTCACGGCGACCTTCTCCACCCTCCGCTCGTCGCCCACGGACAGCTTGGGCAGCGGCGGCTCCCTGGATTCGGCCTTGTCCGCGCCGTAGACCGCGTGCCAGCCCTCCTCCACGGGCATGGTGCCCAGGGACTTGAAGCGGTGCTCGTCCACCTGGGTGATGATCCTTGCGTTTTCGCAGACGTAGTCGGGGTAGTGAATGGCAATCAGGCGGCGGACGATCAGATCGTAGAGCTTCTTCTCGTCGGGTTGAAGGCCGTTCAGATTCGCCCGCTTGTCGGTGGGCACGATGGCGTGATGGTCGCTGATCTTGGAATTGTCGTAGTAGCGCTTCGAATACGCGTCCAGATCCGCCTGTTCCGCGCGCACCATGGCGGCGTAGGGCTCGGGCAGCAGGCCCAGCGTCTTTTTCACCTTCGGGCGCATGTCGTCGGGCAGATAGCGGCTGTCGGTGCGGGGGTAGGTGACCAGCTTGTGGGTCTCGTACAGCGCCTGGGCCAGCTTCAGCGTCTTGTCCGCCGAGAAGCCGAACTTGCGGTTGGCCTCGCGCTGGAGGCTGGTGAGGTCGAACAGCTGGGGCGGAGAGAAGCGCTTGCGCTCGCAGGTGCTCTCGGCCACCCGCGCGGGGCGGCCCTTGACGGCGTTCTTCACCCGCTCGGCGGTCTCCTTGTCGTAGATGCGGGTTTCGGGGCTCTTTTTGTCGTCCTTTTTCTCGCCCTCGTCGGCGGGGCGCGGGTTGGGATTGATCCACAGCCCCTCGTAGTCGCCGAAGCTCGCGCGCACCTCCCAGTAGTCCTGGGGCACGAAGCTCTCGATCTCCCGGTCGCGCCTGACGATCAGGTTGAGCGTGGGCGTCTGCACCCGGCCGATGGACAGGTGCGCGTCGTACTTCAGCGAGAACGCCCGGGAGGCGTTCATGCCCACCAGCCAGTCGGCCTCGCTGCGGCAGCGGGCGGACTCGTACAGCGCGTCGTAGGCGGAGGCGGGCTTCAGCGCCTCGAAGCCCTGGCGGATGGCCGCGTCGGTCATGGACGAAATCCACAGCCGCTCCACGGGCTTTTGGCATCCGGCCATCTGATAGATATAACGGAAGATCAGCTCGCCCTCCCGGGCAGAGTCCGTGGCGCAGATGATGGAATCGATCTTCGCGCTGTTCATCAGCTTTTTCACGGTGGCGAACTGGCTTCGCGTGGCGGGCAGCACCTTCAGCGGAATCCGCTGGGGCAGCATGGGCAGGTCGAGCATGCTCCACTTCTTCCAGCGGTCCTCGCACTCGCCGGGCTCGCACAGCGACACCAGATGGCCCACGGCCCAGGTGACCACGTATTCCTCGCCGTACAGATATCCGTCGCCCTGCTGCTTCACCCCCAGCACCCGGGCGATGTCGCGCCCCACCGACGGCTTTTCGGCGACGATCAGCTTCTTCATTCCAGCAACCTCCGACAATTCTCGATTCATACAGTATACCTGCCCGGCGGACAAGAATCAAGCGCAAAAAGATGGCTTTTTCGGAAAGCGGCGCGGCGGACCGCTGCGCCTTGCAACGGGCCTGATTTTATGCTATGATAGAGGGACAAGCATCGCCATTGGGAGGAAAAATGTCATGTCCAAATCCAAGGTCTATTTCACCACCATGCGCACCGTGGGCGACGAGAACCTGTGCGAAAAGCTGGTTCGGCTCTGCCGCACCGCGGGCATCGAATCCATCGACTTCAAGGACAAATTCACCGCCATCAAGCTGCACTTCGGCGAAGAGGGCAATCTCGCCTTCCTGCGCCCGGACTACGCCCGCGCCGTG
The DNA here is from genome assembly GCA_051883655.1 of Candidatus Faecivicinus sp. Lineage (GTDB taxonomy): Bacteria > Bacillota > Clostridia > Christensenellales > Aristaeellaceae > Faecivicinus. The sequence continues at coordinate 2,493 of JBJEUD010000093.1, forward strand.
GCCTCGCTGGTCAAGGAGCTGGGCGGCAAGCCCTTCGTGACCGACTGCTCCACGCTGTATGTGGGCGCGCGCAAGAACGCGCTGGACCACCTGAACATCGCCTATCAGCACGGCTACAACCCCTTCTGCCTGGGCTGCCAGACCATCATCGCCGACGGCCTGAAGGGCGACGACGACGTGCTCGTGCCCATCGACGGCGAGTACGTCAGGAACGCCAAGATCGGCCGCGCGATCATGGACGCCGACGTGTTCATCTCCCTGACCCACTTCAAGGGCCACGAGGGCACCGGCTTCGGCGGCACGCTGAA
>JBJEUD010000094.1:0-2786 GCA_051883655.1 Candidatus Faecivicinus sp.
TTGTATCAGAATCGATGTCCGGATGTGGTGCTGAAAGCGGGGCTCGAACCCGCACGCCCTCTCGGGCAGCGGATTTTAAGTCCGCTGCGTCTGCCATTCCGCCATTTCAGCATAAATCACCGCCTGCTGTACACAGACGGCAACTGAACTTACTTGCGGCGATCGAGCTTGGAGATTTTGTTGTAGGTCAAGCCGTGCATGACGAGGTTCAGGCAGATCAGAAGGCCGATAAAGGCGCAAATGCCCACGACGATGATGTAGGTCTCCGTGCCGCTGGCCGTGATGCCGAAGGTCATCGCAAGCGTGGAATTGAGAAAAGAGGACGCGCCGGCGAAGCCAACAAAGATGGAACCCAGGAAGACAATCAATCCAAGAAGGATGCATATCGTGCCCATAACTCAATCTCCTTAAAGTGTAATACATTTTTATTATATCCTTTTCTGTCTTGGATGTCAAGCGCGACGGGTTGAATTCACCGGGCTGGCAATGCATCGGCCGATCCCCAAAAGTACATAAGGCGCATCCCTACCCATGGATATGCTGTTCCAATCGGAATCTGTCCATTGGCAGGGATGCGCATCCTTTGAATCGGAAAAGGATTCAGATGGGCTCATTTGCGCCGAAGAAGGCCTCCTCCAGCATGGCGCAGAGAGTGTGATAGATGGGCAAATGCAGCTCCTGTACGTCGGCGGGCGCGTCGGCAGGCACGCAGACTGTGCAGTCGCACAGCGCCTTGAGCCGTCCGCCATTTCGTCCGGTCAGGCCCAGTGCGGCCAACCCCAGTGCCTTTGCGGCGGAAACCGCCAGCGCGACGTTGAGGGCGTTGCCGCTGGTGCTGATGCCGAGAATCACATCGCCGGGCCGTCCGTAGCCCACCACCTGCTGCGCCGCGGCCAGCGAGGGATCCAGATCGTTCTGGACTGCTGTGGACAGCGCAGCATGGCCGGTCAGCGCGATGGCGGGCAGTCCGCGCTGAAGGCGTTCCGCCGCGCCGGACAGCAGACTGTCAGTCGCTGCACGCACGCGCGCGCGCACATCCTCCGGCAGCGGGCGCTTCAGCCAGAAGCCCTTCATCAGCTCGCCTACAATGTGCTCACAGTCGGCGCAGCTGCCGCCATTGCCCACCAGAAGCAGTTTTCCCCCCCGACAATAGCAGTCGCGCAGCATTGTGTAGGCTTCCAGGATCTGTTCACGGCAGGGTTCCAGCGCCGGATACCGCTCGAACAGCCGCCGGAAGTGGGCCAGCACACGGGGATTCGCCTCGGGGCCCGCCTCCATGGGATCCACGTCCAGCGCATGCAGCGCCACCATCACACTGGCAAAATCCCCCAGCGATTCGCCGGTTCCCGCTGGCAGCACCCGCAGCCCCTCCAGGGAATAGGGGATCGCTTCGCGCTGCAGCTCATCCTCCATGGCCGGGCGAAGCAGATCCTCGCACCGGCCGAATATGCTGCCGATAATGACGCATTCCGGGTTGAAGGCATCCACAAGCAGCGCGATGCCGCGGCCCAGCATGCGGCCAATGCGGTCGTAGAATGCCTTCGCATCGGGATCACCCCGACGCGCGTAATCCGCCATCAGGCGGGCGTCGGCCTCGTCTGCGCTGTGGCCGTCGCGGATCCATGCGGGCGGATTGCCCTGAGCGGTCATGCGGCGGGTCAGCTCCACGGCCTGCCGGCCGATGCCGCCGCCGCTGGCATAGCCCTCAAAGGATCCGGCCTTGCCGAAGCCCACAGGGCCGTCCTCGGTCAGCCTCAGATGCCCGACCTCGCCGCCCATATCCGTGTGGCCGCGCAGCAGCCGGCCCTCTGCGATCACGCCGGCGCCCATGCCGGTGCCCATGGTCAGAAAGATCATGTCGCGCGATCCTCGGCCGGCGCCCATCTTCCATTCCACCAGCGCGCAGGCGTTGGCGTCGTTCTGGAGAAATGCGGGCACGCCGTAGCGCTCGGTGAGCTTCCTTGGCAGCGGGATATTTTCCCAGCCCGGCAGATTGGGCGGGCAGAGAATCACGCCCTGCCGGGAATCCAGCGGCCCGCCGCAGCTGATGCCGATTGCGCGGACGCGGCTGAAGTCCATCCCATTGCGGGCGAGGATCGCCTCCATCTCCTGACAAAGGCGGTCATAAGCGTACTGAAAGCCCCGCTCTGTGCGGGTTTCGAAGCGGACCTTGTCCAGCAGCCGGATGCCGTGATCCACTTCAGCCAGCAGTACGGCGCATTTGGTTCCTCCGATGTCGAGTCCAATCCATCGATCCTTCAAGTTGAATCCCCTCCGAATTCTGTTTGCGCAGGCACAGCATAAACAGAGCCGGCCGCCGGAATCCCCATGCGGACGGCTCTCGTCCGGCGAACCCCGAAGCGGGGCGCATCGACTATCAGAAGCCGGCGGCGCCGGGCGCCGTGCAGCGCCGTTTACCGGTCGAAGCCTTCGAATTCATTATACCCCATTTTGTCCAAACAGGCCAGATACCAATTGTAATCATATTTCGGTTTGCCCTGGAGATAGTGGTTCGTTCCCGTTTCGCCGTCACCGGTCTTCCATTCAATGGCGTAGAAATGGATTCCGCCGTCATCGCGAATCGGACACAGCGGCGTGGAGGCGTCGGCGGCCAGGCGGGTTTCACCAGCGACGACGGTCGCGCCCGAATCCAGATCCTGCACGCGGTAGGAGACGATCGCGTCCCGATCCAGATCGCTGACGCCATAAAGAACCAGTTCGCCGGTGTGGTCGTCCATCATCAGGCAGACCGGCTGCTGGCTGCGGCGGATGTAGAAGTAGGCCAG
>JBJEUD010000095.1:0-15722 GCA_051883655.1 Candidatus Faecivicinus sp.
AGCGTTCCGCCGCCCTTCATGAAGTCGTCGATGATCAGCGCGCGCTGACCCGGAGAGACCGCGCGGCGCGCCAGCGCCATGGTCTCGATGCGCTCGTTCCCGCCGCCGGCGATGTAATTGATCTTCACCGCAGAGCCCTCGTAGGCGCGGCTGTCGCGGCGGGCGATCACCAGCGGCACGTCCAGCATCCGCGCCGTCATCAGCGCAATGGGAATGCCCTTGGTCTCCATCGTCAGCACGAAGTGCGGCTGCCGCTCGTAGTACTGCGCGGCGAGGATTTCTCCCATGGCCTGCGCCGTCACGGACTCGGCCGTCACATCCGAGGTATAGAGAAAGCCGCCCGGCAGCATGCGGCCCGGCTGCGACAGCCGCTCGGCCAGCTCCGCCAGCACGCGGCTCGCCCGCGCGCGGCTCGGAATCGCGCGATAGCGCACGCCGCCCGCCGCACCGGCAACCGTTTCGATTCTGCCCAGATCAAAGCGTTCAAAGGAAGCGCTCACCAGATCGATATCCTCGCTGATCGTGGATTTCGCCGCGCCGAAGAGCTCGCAGAATTCGCCCAGCGTGTGAATGCGGTTGGGCGTATCCGTGAGAATTCGCGTCATGGCGCCGAGACGTTCATTGCGCTTGATCTTTTCCATGGTTTTTCCCTCGTTCCCGAATGATTCAAGTGTGGATATCATTATAATTCGGAATTGTTACCTTTCCAACGCCTTTTTCCGGATTTTGACAATAAACCGAACATTTAACCTTGTATTCATCCCATTTGAACGGATTTGCTTGCAGGAAACAGAAATATCCATTATAATAGGTTGAGTGAAGATTATAGGCGTCCAGATCGGCTTCAGCGCGCTGAAGCATGAGGAGGAAACACCATGATTGCAAGCATTCATGATTATCGAAATAAACATGTCCATTTCATCGGAATCGGCGGGAGCTCCATGTCCGGCCTGGCCTCCATGCTGAAGGAGGAGGGCTATCAGATCAGCGGCTCCGACCGCACCCGCTCCCACAAAACCGACGCGCTGGCGCAGAAGGGCATCGAGATCCACATCGGTCATGACGCGCAAAACGTGCACGGCGCGGATGTCATCGTCTTTTCCGCTGCAATCCCCGCCGAAAACGCCGAGCGCGCCGAGGCGTTCCGCCTGGGCATCCCCCAGATTGAGCGCTGCGACCTGATCGGCCAGCTGATGGAAAATTATCCCTTTGCCATCGGCGTCTCCGGCACCCATGGAAAGACGACCACCACCTCCATGCTCGCCCAGGCCTTTCTGCAGGCCGGCGCTGACCCGACCATTCACATCGGCGGCGAGCTGGACTTCATCGGCGGCTCCACCCGGCGCGGCGACCATCACGATTTCATCGTGGAGGCCTGTGAATTTCACGGCAGCTTCCTGCACTTTCATCCCACCATGGCGATCGTGCTGAACATCGACGAGGATCATCTGGACTTCTTCCGCGATATTGACCACATCGAGCAAACCTTTGCAGAATACGTTGCGCTGGTTCCGTCCGACGGCTGGTGCATCGCATGGGGCGACGACCCCCGCGCGCGCCGCGTCTGCGAAAACGCGAAGTGCAACCACATGACCTATGGTCTGGGCGAAAACTGCACGCTGCGCGCCGTGGATCTCGAATACGACGAGCGCGGCTGCGCCACCTATACCGCCGTCATCAATGGCGAATCGCTGGGCCGCTTCCACGTGGGCGTTTCCAGCGAGGCCAACATGCTCGACAGCCTCGCGGTTGTCGCCGCCGCCTATGTGCGCGGCCTGGACATGGGCAAGGTGGCATCTGCGCTGTCCAACTTCATCGGCGCGCATCGCCGCTTCGAACTCACCAGCACGACGGACGGCGTGCGCTGCTACACCGACTACGGCCACAACCCCGCCGAGATCAAAAACGCCATTCAGATCGCCGGCATGCAGCCGCACAAGGTGCTCTGGTCCGTCTGGCAGCCCCACACCTATTCTCGCACGAAGACGCTGTTCAACGCCTTTCTGGAGACCTTTGACGGCGTCGACAAGCTGCTGATCACCGACATCTGCGCCGCCCGCGAAACCGATCCCGGCGACATTGCCTCCGGGATGCTGATCGAGCCCCTGCGCGCCCGCGGAGTCGATGCGGTGCTCACCCCCACCTTTGACGACGCAGAGGCCTATCTGCGCGCCCATTGGCAGCCGGGCGACCTCATGATCAGCCACGGCTGCGGCGATATCGACCTGCTCAACGAGCAGATCGCCCTGCATGGCGACACGCCCCGCTGCAAATAGCGCATCCTCATCCATGCGGCCGCAAATTTCCCATTACGGAGGGATACACTTGAAAAAAATCGCAGCACTGGCGCTCGTATGCATTCTGATCGTTGTAGGTCTGTCGGGATGCTCTAATGGCAGCGCGCCCGATGCGGCGGAACAGGCGGCAAACTTTCTGCCGGAATCCACCGCCGTTCCCGCCGGGGCCACTGCGGCTCCCTTTGCAGACGCCGACCCGGCGCTCCCCGAAACGGTGGACATCCCGCTGGACAGCGTTGTGGATGCAACGGTTGCACCGGAAGAGGACGCCGCAGAGGCTGAACCTGACGCAGCAGAAGCCGCACCGGATCCCGTCGTTGCCGCTCAGCCCACGGTTGCCTCGGCCTATGCGGACTATAATTACGCCATGTTGACGGACACCTCCTTCGGCTTTGTCTATTCCTATCCAACCACCTGGAGGAATCTTCCCGGCAAGTACACGGTGTGCTTCCAGGAGCAGCCCACAGACGGCGATTTCCCGGCGCGCGTGGCCGTCACCAGCAAGAAGCTGGCCCACAAGCCCGACAGCGATACCACCGTCAAGCAGTTCCAGGCCTACGCAAAGGAGATCTACAGCCAGTACGATCCATCGACATTTGAATTCAGCGAATTGAATTCAAACGCCACCTTCATGGGAAAACAGGCATATTCCATCACCTATCTCGCCTATTCCGGTGATATCGAGATCAAAGGCTATATGTGCTGCTGTGCCATTGACTACACGCTCTACGTCTTCCACTTCTGCTCCTCTTACGACGATTATGAGGCAATGGGATCTGTGATGACGCGCATGCGCGATTCCGTCACACGGGTCAAATAAGCAAAGTGCCTCCCGTCAGAAGTGTGCGGGAGGCATTCTTTGAGCCGCTTCACTACAGATGCGAGGTGCGTTTTCGTGCAAAGCTATTATGAATCCGTTCGGGACAGCATGCGGCTTCCATTGACTTGGTACGATCGGGTCATCAGCTGCATGCCCCATTTTCACGCCGGAATCGAGCTGGTTTACGTGCTGGAAGGCGCTTTCAGCGCGACGATCAACGGCCAGACCATCTCTGTCGATGCGGGTGAACTGCTGGTAAACAACTGCTATTCCGTGCATGGCTATACCGCTTCGGACTGCTACGCCATCATCACCGTGATTCCGCTGTCCGTCGTTCCGTCCATCCAGAAGCTGCTGACCTCCAACCGCTTCCGCGTGCAAAAGCTGCAGGACGACGAGCGCCATTCTCTGGAATTCTTCATGCGCACCCTCGCAGACAACCCGGAGAACGAGATTCTTCAGAAGGGCATCAGCTACTCGCTGCTGGGCTATCTCACGGGCAAAATTCCGCTGGATCCCGTGGGCTCTTCCGATCAGGCAGATGTCATCTGCCGCATTCTCAACTATCTCAGCGACAACTTCGCACAGCGCCTGACCGTCGAGCAGGTCGCCGCGCACTTCGGCTACAGCCGCAGCCGCTTCTCGCACCTTTTCAAGAGCACCATTGGCTACAGCCTGCCCCAGTACCTGAACATGCTGCGCTGCCGAAGCGTTTCCGAGCTGCTGCTGTCCACAGACACGCCCGTCGTTGATCTGGCCATCAGCGCGGGATTCAACAATGCCCACACCTTCTATTCCGCCTTCAAAGCCTGCTACCACATGACTCCCCGCGAATATGTCCGCACCCATAAGGGTGCAAAGAGCGACTGCTGTGAGTTCTGCAAATGACCTGCTGCCCCGACGGATTCTCCGCCGGGGCGCTTTTTCAGTAATTCTCCGCACGCAGCTCAAAGAAAGACTGCGGATATCGGCAGACATCGCAGTATTCCGGGGCCTTTGTGCCGATCACAAGGTGTCCGCAGATGCGGCATTCCCAGATCTTCACCTCCGATTTTTCGAAGACCTGCTGCATCTCCACGTTCTCGAGCAGCCTGCGATAGCGCTCCTCATGGGCCTTCTCCACGGCTGCCACGCGGCGAAAACGCTCGGCGAGATCGTGGAAGCCCTCCTCGTCAGCCGTCTTTGCAAAGCGTGCATACATGTCCGTCCACTCATAATTCTCGCCCTCTGCCGCGCTTTTCAGGTTTTCGGCCGTACTGCCGATTCCGCCGAGCGCCTCAAACCACAGCATCGCGTGCTCCTGCTCGTTTCTGGCCGTTTTCAGAAAAATCTCCGCCAGCTGCTCATAGCCCTCGCGGCGTGCAGCCATCGCGAAATAGGTGTATTTGCCCCGCGCCTGGGTTTCGCCGGCAAAGGCATCGCGGAGATTCTGTTCGGTCTTCGTACCGGCATATGGATTGGCACGGCCCTCGCCGCGCACCCTTTCAAACGCGCTCGCAGGCTTGCCGCACCGGGGACAGACGAAGCCCTCCTCCATTGGCCCGTCGTGCACATAGCCGCACACCTTGCATACCCATCGCTCCATACATTTCCTCCTCAAAGCCCTTGATCTGAGCATTTTTCACGATCTATTCTGCCGGCAATCCCTCCAAAATATACAGAGCAGTCCGATGCGGTTTTCCGCACCGGACTGCTCTGTTCTGTTGGGTCGACTATCCAACTGCCGACGCCTCGTTTGCGCGCTGCGAGAGATCCATGAACCAGGTATACTCGCCCTTCCAGCCGAGCTTCACCGTTCCCAGCGAGCCATTTCTCTGCTTTGCAATGATGATCTCCGCGATGTTTTTTTCCTCCGTCTCGGGATCATAATAATCCTCGCGATGGACAAACATCACCACGTCCGCGTCCTGCTCGATAGCGCCCGAATCGCGGATATCCGAAAGCATCGGACGATGGTTTGCGCGGCCCGTGGGCGCGCGCGAAAGCTGCTGCAGCGCGATGATCGGCACGCCCAGCTCGATCGCCAGCGCCTTGAGCGAGCGCGAGATCGACGAAACCTCTTCCTGCCTGCTGCCGAACTTGCCCACGCCGGACATCAGCGAAAGATAGTCGATCATGATGACGTCCAGGCCGTGCTCCAGCTGAAGGCGGCGCGCCTTGGAGCGCACGCCGGAAACCGTGATGCCCGGCGTCGCGTCCACATAGATCGAGGACGGGCCGATGCTGATCATGGCATCGCAGAGCTTCTGCCACTCATCGTCCGAGAGCTGGCCGCGGCGCACGCGCTGCATATCCACGCGCGCCTCGGTGCACAGCATGCGCATCGCGAGCTGTTCTGCGGGCATCTCCAGCGAAAACACCGCCGCCTTCTTGCCCGCACGGATGGCCGCATTCTCAATAAAGTTCATGCCAATGCTGGTCTTGCCCATGGACGGTCGTCCGGCCACCAGCACCAGCTCTCCCGGGTGCAGACCGGTAAGCATGTCATCCAGATCCGTATATCCCGTAGGCACGCCTTCAATCCGGCCGTTGTTCTTTACCAGCAGCTCGATCTTTTCGAACGTGGACAGCAGCACGGGCTGAATCGGCTGCAGCTCCTCGCCGCCCTTGCGCATGGTGATGTCGTAGATCGCCTTTTCCGCGCCCTCCAGCACGGACTGCGTTTCATCTTCCTCCGCATAACACGCCTGCAGAATGCGCTCGGACGCCGCGATCAGCTTTCTCAGCGTAGACTTTTCGTCGACGATGCGGATATACGCGCGTGCATTCACCGCCGACGGCACCGATCGGCTCAGCTCCACCAGATAGGCCGCGCCGCCCACCGCCTCCAGCTTGCCCCGGCGGGTGAGTTCCTCGTCCAGGGTCACCAGATCGATCGCGCGGGACGCCATGGCCATGGATTGCATGGCTGAATAGACCTCGCGGTTCGCGGGGTCGTAAAAATCCTCCGGCTGGAGCGTTTCAATCGCCAGCAGCGCCGCTTCGCGGGAACGGAGCATCGCGCCAAGCACACTTCGCTCCGATTCCGGATGATTCGGCGGCACGCGCACGCCGTCGGTTTGCGGATTGTACTGTTCCATGCTCTTTAGCCTTTGTACGCAGAATTTACTTCGTAACGACCTTGACGTTGACGATCATGCGAGTGGAAATGCCTGCCATCAGCTTCAGCGTCACGAACGCCTGACCGGCATTCTTGATGGGCTCGTCCAGCTCCAGCTTGCGCTTGTCGACCTCATAGCCGTGCTGCTCCTTGAGCGCCGCGGCAATCTGATCGTTGGTGATCGCGCCGTAGAGCTTGCCGTTGTCGCCGCCGCGCACGGTCAGCTGAATGACCTTGCCCTTGAGCTCGCGGGCCTTGGTCTCCGCTTCGGCGCGCTTGACCGCCTCGCGGTGCTTATCGGCGCTCTTGGCCTTTTCGATGGAGTTCATCGCCTCCGCAGTGGCCTCCTTCGCCATCTTGCGCGGAATCAGATAGTTGCGCGCGAATCCGTCGGACGCCTCAATGATCTGATCCTTTTTGCCGGTTCCCTTGATATCCTGAAGCAGAATGACCTTCATGATGTTTCCCTCCTGTGGTCAACGGTCCTCGCCGTCCATTTTGTCCTTGATTTTGTTGATGAAAGGCCGCGCAGCGCCCCTGCTTCCAAACAGCGCCGAGAGGCAGCCCAGGATTGCCAGCAGATCGAACACGCTCAAAACGATCAGCACTTGACCGGCAATCGCGCCCAGCAGAATCAGCAGCACGATCATCATCGCGCGCCGTCCGCTGGTCGAACCGCCGCGCTTCATGCGGCGGTCCAGCGCCGCCAGACACTGCACGATGAACGCCAGCGAGCACAGATTGCTGACCACAATCCATGCGGTCTCTGCGCCGCGAACCGACAGCTGTGCAAGCACGCTGCTCAAAACCAGCGTCAGGATCAGGCCAATCGTCGTGTTTGAGGACAGATACCACTCGCTCAGCCCGCGGAAGCTCTCCGCCGTCGCCGCACCGCGGCGGGCCATCAGCCAGTTCGACCAGAAGATGCAGATCAGCGCAGAAAGCGCAGCGCCCGTCATCAGGTTGGAGAGCAGGTGGTATTCATAATAGAGCTGCAGCCTGTTGAAGATCTCATAATACGCCTGAACGAAATCCTCGAAGGTGATCCTGCCCTCGAACGCCGGCGAAAACATCTCCCACAGCAGATCCTTCTGCGTTTCAAACGTCGCGCGGACCTGGTCGATCGCCGTCGCCACCATTTCCGAGCCGAACATCAGCGCCATCAGCGCGATTACAACGGCCGTCAGCAGCACCGAGACGGCAATGCCTCGGGACATCTGCTGAAAGAAGGGGTCCCGTTTCCGGACTCCGCGCATCATGAGCACTGCCGGAACGAGCCAGAACAGCAGCGAGACCGCGCCCAGCGGAATCCCCAGCGACCAAAGCGAGCTCAATGCGCCGGAAACGCAGAGAATCATCGCCGGGATTTTGCCCGCATAGGCGTAGAACACCACTGTGAGTATCATTGCGATGCAAATTCCGGGCATCGGCATCATGATCTGCAGCATCAGCGCAAGCGGCTGCAGCAGTCCGATGATCAGCGCCAGAACGGAACACACGACAATGCGGCCGCCCGACGGCTTCAGTCCCAAATACTGGCTCAAAGCAGGTTCCTCCAACTGGCAATATCTCTTTTTATTATATCACAGACGCAAACGAAGTTCAAGATTGATTTCGCAGCCAGCAAAGTGTATAATTATAGGATACAGAAGGGAGGAATGGCGATGCGACGCGACGCGAAATGCGCATTTGCACTGCTGCGCGGTTCCTGGAAAACGCTGTTGCTGTTCGAAATTCTCTTCCGCCTCTTTTCGACCTATCTGGTCTTCCCGGTTTCAAAATGGCTGTTCAACTCCTGCCTTCGCATCACGGGATTCAACTGTCTGACTGCCGATAACCTGCTCCGGATCCTGACCAACCCCGTCATGCTGGCCTGTTTCGCGGTGATTTTCCTGCTCTTTTCGCTGACGACAATCATCGAAATCTCCTGTCTGATCACCTGTCTGCACTCCGCACAAGTGAAATCGACGCTGGGGATCTTCCAGCTGATTCTGGAAGGTCTGCAGGATTCCGTGCGCCTCCTCCGCCCCCGAAATCTCCCCTTGCTGCTGGTGACCGCGCTGCTGATTCCCATCACCCAACTCCCCACCAGCACAAGCCCGCTGCGGCTGATCAACCTCCCCTGGAAAGCGCTGGCGGACTACGCCGTTCAATTCCCCTATATACTCGGCATCGCCGCCTACATCCTCGGCGGACTGCTCTTCTTCGGCTGCGCAATGTGCATCTATCACTGCTATGTTCTGGAGGATGTGCGCGCATCGAAGGCGTTCTCCTGCGCGTTTCGCATGAACAAGGGTGGGCGCCTGCGGCAGTTGATCCGCATCACCCTGCTGATGGCGGTCACCAGCGCCATCGTATTTGGCGGCTCCGCGCTGATCTCCGCCGCCCTGAGCCAGCTGATTTCGCGCATCAGCGACGATTTGAATCTGCAGTACCGCATCCGCCTGCCCTTCGACGTCGTCCTCGGATTTATCAAGAGCAGCCTGCCGCCGATCATCTGCTATGCCTGCATCAGCGCCGTCTATTATTCCGCCAAGGAGGCACTGGGCGATCCGATTCCCGGCCAGGCGCTGCCCTATCGCAAGAATGCCGCGAAATTCAACACCATCATTTTCTACATCGTCATTGCGGTCACTGCGCTGTGCATCGTGCTGTACGACACGGTGCTGCGCCCGACGCTGGTTCGCTTTGACGCGCTGGAATACATGATGGACAGCCCGACGCTGATCATCGCCCATCGCGGCAATTTTGCGGATTCGGACGAAAACACGCTCTCCGCCTTCCGCTCCGCCATCGAGCTCGGCGTGGACTACGTTGAGCTGGACGTGCAGCAGACGGCCGACGGCGTTGTCATCGTCAACCACGACAGCACCTTCAAGCGCGTGTTCGGCGACAGCCGCAAGGTGTGGGAGATGACCTACGACGAGGTTCGCACCCTCGCCGCACCCGTCTCCGGCGAATGTCCGCCCACGCTTTACGAGGTGCTGACCCTGCTCGATCCCCAGGCCAACCTGCTGATCGAGCTCAAGAACAACGGCCACAACCCCGACCTGAGCCAGGCCGTATACGACATTCTGAACGAGTATCAGTGCCTCGATCGCTGCATCATCCAGTCCACCTCGTATCGCATGCTCCGCGAGTTCAAGGCGCTCGCGCCCGACGTGCGCTGCGGCTACATCCTCTCCTTTGCCCTTGGGCAGTACGCCTCTCTGGCGGCCGCCGACTTTTTCAGCATTGACGCCGGTTTCATCAGCGAAACCGTGGTCTCAAGCATTCATCGCCTCGGCAAGGACCTCTACGCCTGGACGGTCAACGACGAGCCGCTCATGCGCCAGATGCAGGCGCTGGGCGTCGACGGCATCATCACCGACGATGCGCCGCTGGCGAAGGCCACGCTGTTGAGCCTGAACTCCAGCCCGCTGGAGGAACTGATTGGCGAACCTCTGGGCGAGGTTCTCAACCCGGTCGCCGAAGTCGACGAGCCCTGAACACACATGCAAGCGCTCCCGCAGTCAGAACTGCGGGAGCGTCTTTTCATCAGTAGACAATCACCTTTGTATTTCTCGGGCAGTTGGTATAGATCCACTTCGCATCCTCAACGCTCAGGCGAACACAGCCATGAGAAGCCTTTCTGCCGAGATTGTTGACCGAGCTCTGGGTCACCGGGCCGTCCTTCTGGTTGTACAGCACCGAGTGGAACAGGATATCGCCCTGAATATAATATGCGTACTGTGCCCAGCAATCATATTTTTTGAAGTAGTGCCATCGCGCGCCGGGGCCCGTTCCGTTTTCGAAAGTGCCCTTGGGCGTCGGCGTGGCATCCTTGCCGGTGGAGCACTTCATCGTGCGCACCAGGACGGTATACTCGCCGTTGTTGTCCAGGCCATAGGCGTACACGCGCTGGTCCGCCGTGCTGACCTTGAGCACATAGGGCTTAAGCGCCTTCTTGGCATTCTCGGAGAAGAGAACCTTCAGCGTATCCGCGCCCGCGACGCCGGATTGCTCCAGTCCGTTGCGCTTCTGGAAGGCGCGCACTGCGCTCTCCGTGCCGCTGCCATAGGAACCGTCCAGCGTGCCGTAGTAATACTCGAGGCAATTCAGCCTGCGCTGCAGCCGCACCACATCAATTCCGGAGGCGCCGTTCTGCATCGCACTTGGGATTGCCGGGAAATCCTCTGCATAGAAATCATCCAGCAGAATCGGGTCGGCGATGCCGTTGACCTCGACCGTCAGCAGCGTGGAGATGTCCGCGCCGTCTGCTTCGATCTGGGCCATGACTTCTGCATCCTTGCGGATTTCCGCCTCCTCCAGATCCCGCATATATTGCTGGAGGATCTTCACGCCCGACGTGGTCGTCGCGCCATAGTCGCCGTCCACCGAGCCGTTCATAAAGCCGAGAACGCGCAGCCGAAGCTGCAGTTTCTTGACCTCGTCGCCGGAAGAGCCCTCAGCGAGCATCGGGTTGGCCGGCGCCTTCGCGTTTTCGGAGAAGAGCAGCTCCTGCAGCGCGACATCTGCAATGCCATTCAGCTCCATTCCGTTGTAATACTGGAAGATGCGCACCGCGCGGGCTGTGCTTCCGCCATAGATGCCATCCGCATTTCCCGCGAGATAGCCGAGGTTCGCCAGCCGGCGCTGAAGGCGCAGCACGGCATCTCCGGAGTCTCCGTTGTCCAGCTGTCCCCGCGTCACCTTGAAGTCATCGCTGTAAAGATATGCCTGCAGCATCGCATCCGCAATGCCGTCCACCGGTGTGACCGGCGTGGGGCCGGGCTCAACCGTCGCCTCGGGCGCGATCGTCGCATCCACCGGTGCCGCAAGTTCCGAAGTCCCGGTGACCGCCGGCGTGGGCGACGGCGTCGCCGTCGGCTCCACCGTGGGGCGCGCATCGATCAAGTCCTGCTCCAGCTCACGCACATAGGCCTCGAGCTGCTCCACCGCAGCCTTGGTCTTCGCGCCGAAGTAACCGTCCGCGCGGTCATCCAGATAGCCCAGCAGAATCAGCTTCTCCTGCAGCTTCTGCGTCGCGGAGCCGTTCACCCCTTCGGAGAGCTCAGGGTAATAGGGAATCGTGACGGTCAGGCCCGTCAGCATCAGCGCGTCGCTGGCCCAGACCGGGCACTCCTCGCCTTCGGCCGGTGAGGGATTCCTGCGGCCGCTTTCGACGGCTGCGGCCACGGCCTTTGCCATCGCCTCAGTGTCCACCGCCACACCCACGATGGCCTGATCCACCGTCTGTTCGAGCCATTCGTCCACCGACTGCCAGTCCTCGTCCGAAAAATCCTGCGTCGCGATCAGGTCGAAGGCAACGCACATCGTCAGACCTTCGCCGTTGATGCGCTCGACGGAAAAGCTGTGTGCCTCCGTCTCCACCCCCTCCGGGATCGCGTGGTCATAGCGCGTGGTCGTCGATTTCGGCGCGAGAGATTCGTCCATCAGCTTTCGTATATCCGCCTGCCACTCCTCCTCGACCTTCACCTCTGCCGTCGACATGAAAGCGAGCGAACCGAGCAGCAATGCTGCCAGAATCAGCGAAAGTAGCATTGAAAACTTTTTCATCGACCGTCCTCCGGTTTGCTTATTTGTTGCAATTTATAGACGGACTCCGATCGACATTTGTTGCAGTCATTCGACACTTTCATTTGGTAAATTTTGGTAAATGGCGGCGCTGTGCGCGTTTATTCCCAACAATCATGCGCACATTCTCCAAAAAAACAGTGTCCCACTGCCGAAGCAATGGGACACTGTGAAGGAATCAGCCCTTCCAGGCAAATGAATTTGTGAGGATCCGGACATCGTCGCGGGCGACATAGATCATTCCACCGGAGACGTCCGCTTCCCGCGGCGCGCCGTCGACAGTCACCTTTGCGCGGCCCGTTCCCAGGGAGGCGGCATAGTCGATATGCTTCGGAAGAATGCATACATCGCCGCCCGTTGTGCGCACCAGCACGCGATCGGCCGGCCCGTCAAAGAGCTTGCCCTCCGGCATCACAATGGTCAGATGAAGCTGCGACATGCGTCATTCTCCTTTTTTTGCCTTCGCGACGGCCTCGTCGATGGTGCCGACGAACAGGAACGCACTCTCGGGCAGATCATCATGCTTGCCCTCGATGATCTCCTTAAAGCCGCGGATGGTCTCCTTCAGCGGCACATATTTGCCCTCCATGCCGGTGAACTGCTCCGCAACGGTAAACGACTGGCTCAGGAAGCGCTGCACCTTGCGGGCGCGGTTGACGGTCAGCTTGTCCTCCTCGGACAGCTCATCCATGCCCATGATGGCGATGATGTCCTGTAGCTCCTTGTAGCGCTGGAGGATGCTCTGCACGCCGCGGGCCACCTCATAGTGTTCCTCGCCGACGACCTCGGGAGTCAGAATGCGGCTGGTGGAGTCCAGCGGATCCACGGCCGGATAGATGCCCAGGGATGCGATGTTTCGGCTCAGAACCGTGGTGGCGTCCAGGTGGGCAAACGTGGTTGCCGGAGCCGGGTCGGTCAGGTCGTCCGCAGGGACGTAGACCGCCTGCACGGACGTGATCGAGCCCTTCTTGGTGGACGTGATGCGCTCCTGCAGCGCGCCCATCTCCGTGGCCAGCGTGGGCTGATAGCCGACGGCGGAGGGCATGCGGCCCAGCAGCGCCGAAACCTCGCTGCCCGCCTGCGTGAAGCGGAAGATGTTGTCGATGAACAGCAGCACGTCCTGGTTCTTCTGATCGCGGAAGTATTCCGCCATCGTCAGTCCCGACAGCGCCACGCGCATGCGGGCTCCCGGCGGCTCGTTCATCTGTCCGTATACGAGGGCGGTCTTGCTCAGAACGCCGCTCTCCTTCATTTCGTTGTACAGGTCGTTGCCCTCGCGGGTGCGCTCGCCCACGCCGGCGAACACCGAAAGTCCGCCGTGTTGGCGCGCCACGTTGTTGATCAGCTCCATGATCAGAACCGTCTTGCCCACGCCCGCGCCGCCGAACAGGCCGATCTTGCCGCCCTTGGCGTAGGGGCAGATCAAGTCGACGACCTTGATGCCGGTCTCCAGGATTTCCGTCGTGGACTCCTGCTCGTCATAGGCCGGCGGCTGGCGGTGGATGGGCCACCGCTCCTGCGCATCGGGGGCGGGCTGGTTGTCGATCGGATCACCCAGCAGATTGAACATGCGGCCGAGGCACTCCTCGCCGACGGGAACGCTGATGGGCGCGCCCGTGTCCACTGCCTCGATGCCGCGGCGGAGGCCGTCGGTACTGCTCATCGCGATGCAGCGCACGACGTTGTCTCCGATGTGCTGCGCGACCTCAGCCACGACCTTCCGGCCGTCATATTCGATTTCGATGGCGGAGAGCAGGTTGGGCAGCTCGCCATCCTGAAATCTGATGTCCAGCACAGGGCCGATGACCTGCGACACCGTGCCGATATTACGCTTTTCCATCTCTTATCTCCTATCCAATCAATGCTCCGCACCGGCGACAATCTCGGTGATCTCCTGCGTGATCGATCCCTGGCGCGCGCGATTGTAGCGCAGCGAGAGATCTTCGATCATATCGCCGGCGTTCTTCGTCGCGGAATCCATGGCCACTCTGCGCGCCGCCTGTTCGCTGGCGACGGAATCGCAGGCCGCCGCATAGATCGCTCCCGCCAGGTATTCCGGCAAAAACTGATTCAGCAGCGCATCCACGCCGGGCTCAAAGATCATCTGCCGCCCGGAACCCTCGGTCTGCTCGCGCTCCACCGGCAGCAACCGCACAACTCGCGGAGTCTGCGTCAGCACCGAGGCGAACGTGGTGTACGCGAGGCAGACCTCGTCGTACTCCCCTGCCTTGAAGCCGCGCATCAGCTCGCGGGCGATGGGCTCGCACTGCTTCGCCGTCAGGCCGTCCACCTTTTGAATCTCGCTGCCGATCAGCTTCACATCCGCGTGGGCATAGCGCTCGCGCGCCTTTCGGCCGATGGGCACAACGCACGTCTCCGCGCCAAAGTGTGCCTCTGCCGCCTTGAAGACGTTGGCATTGTAGCTTCCCGCCAGGCCGCGATCGCCCGCAATCACGACGATGCAGCGGCGCTTGACCTCACGCTCCTTCAAAAAGACCGATGCGCTGCCCGTATTGTGACTTGCCACTTCAGAGATCACTCTGCGCGCCGTTTCCAGATAGGGGCGGCTGTCCTCCATCCTGCGCCGCGCGCCTCTGAGCTTGGAGGATGCCACCAGCTGCATCGCCTTCGTGATCTGCATCGTGTTTTCCACGCTGCGGATGCGAAGCTTGATGTCCTTCATCGATGCTCCGGCCATTCAATCATTCCTCCCGTGCATGGCTGCTGAGGAAATCCTCCGTATAGGACGCGATCGCCGTGCGCAGCCGCTCCTCCTGGCTGGACGTCAGATCGCCGTTGATGCGAATCGCGTCCAGAACGTCGGCATACTGCGAACTCATGCGCTCATAGAGTCCGGACTCGTACTCGGGAATCAGCTCCACAGGCACGTCCTTCAGATAATCGCGGGTCACCGCGTAAAAGATGCACACCTGATTCTCCACTGGCACCGGCGAGTTCTTGTTCTGCTTGAGCACTGCCACAATGCGCTCACCCTGGCCCAGTCTCGCGCGGGTATCCGCATCCAGATCGGAGCCGAACTGCGCAAAGCTCTGCAGCTCGCGGTACTGGCTGTACAGCAGCTTCAGCGTGCCGGCGACCTTCTTCATCATCTTGATCTGGGCATTGCCGCCGACGCGGGAGACCGAGATGCCGGGATTGACTGCGGGGCGAATGCCCTCATGGAACAGCTCCGTCTCCAGGAAGATCTGTCCGTCGGTGATGGAGATGACGTTGGTGGGAATGTACGCCGAGACGTCGCCCGCCTGGGTTTCGATGATCGGAATGGCCGTCAACGATCCGCCGCCGTACTCCGGCGCCATGCGCGCCGCGCGCTCCAGCAGTCTGCTGTGAAGATAGAACACGTCGCCCGGATAGGCCTCGCGTCCCGGGGGACGGCGAATCAGCAGCGACAGCGCGCGGTAGGCCACCGCGTGCTTGGAGAGGTCGTCGTAGATGATCAGCGCATCCTTGCCCTGCTGCATGAAGTACTCGCCCATCGTGCAGCCGGAATAGGGTGCGATATACTGAAGCGGTGCCAGCTCGGAGGCCGTCGCGGACACCACGATGGTGTAGTCCATCGCGCCCGCGGCGGTCAGATCCTCGACCACCTTGGCGACGGTCGAGCGCTTCTGGCCGATGGCCACGTAGATGCAAATCACGTTCTGGCCCTTCTGGTTGATGATCGTATCGGTGGCCAGTGTGGTCTTGCCGGTCTGACGGTCGCCGACGATCAGCTCGCGCTGTCCGCGGCCGATGGGAACCATGCTGTCGATGGCCTTGATGCCGGTCTGAAGCGGCACGGAAACGCTCTTGCGCTCGATGATGCCGGGCGCAGGGCTCTCGATGCGGCGATGCTCCGTCACGTCGATGGGGCCCTTGCCGTCGATGGGCTGGCCCAGCGCGTCCACGACGCGGCCGATCAGCGCAT
>JBJEUD010000096.1:0-2772 GCA_051883655.1 Candidatus Faecivicinus sp.
CCCTGACGCCAACGCGACAAAGGCGGAGAGCACAGATCGTGCTCTCCGCCTTTGTCCTTTTCGGGAAATTCAGGAGGATCGAAAACAGATGCGGCATGGGGCAGGTGACTTTCCGCGATGCATCGTCCCGACGCATTATTCCAGTTCGATCAGCAGCAATTCAGGCCTGTTGAAAATGCGCGGAATGCGCGTGCTCTCGCGCGCCAGACCTCTGCTGACGATCATGATGGTGTCGGATTGGGTGTATTGACCGCCTGCATATTTGGGGAACAGGCCCTGATTCGGCGCAAACAAACCGTTCAGAATCGGCGGCAGGCGCCATTGCCCGCCGTGGGCATGGCCGCACAATACCATATCGAATCCGCAATGGACATAGGTATCAAAGTATTCCGGGCGGTGGGAGAGCAGCACCGTATAGCAGCCGTTATCGGAGGCGGAATTCACGCGCCTGAGCTGTTCAAGGAATCCTTCCTGTTCATCGGGCGCCTGCGCAAAGGCCTCCGGGTCATCGACGCCGCAAATGTTGATATTCTCGCCGTTTACGCGAACGGTGACGCATTCTCCCGAGAGAATGGTTACGCCGCAATTCCGGAGAATCGACATCTTGACGGAGAAGCGGTCGGCGCCGCTCAGGTATTCGTGATTTCCGGTGACATAATAGCAGGGATATCGATCTGCTATGCCCGCGAGAAACAGCTCTGCGCTTTCGTCCGGCAGATCGTCATCAAAAATATCGCCGCCGAGCAGCACCAGATCCGGCGCCAGATCGTCCACAGCCTTGATTAGGGCATTCTGCCCTGTTCCGTATCGGCAGGAATGGAGGTCTGTTACAAGCGCGATTCTGACATTGGATGTGATTTCCTCCGCGTCGATCACATACCTACGAACGGCCATCCTGACGTCAAAGGCTGCAAATATCAGAATGGCGAGCAGAATGGCGACAAATGCGCGGCGAAGTCTTTTCCCAGACATCCGCTCCGGAAGATTACGTTCTGAATGAAACCGTCTCATAATGCCACCCGTTTGATGATCATAGATAGTACGAAATCGCGCAGCCTTTGTATGCTCAAAGGCTACGTGGTTCTATGTCCAATGATTTATTATAGCATCCCGAAACGCTGGCTGCAAGAATCTTCGTTCCCGATCAGAGCAAGCATTCCACAATAACATAAAAGGGACTTGACAGCTAACGAATATTCGCATAAACTGGGGCTAATGAAAATTAGCCGGGGGAGCGCATTTTCGTGCACACCAGGGAGCAGATTCTGCTGGAAGCCCTTCACCTGTTTTCCCGGAAAGGGAGCAGGAGATCATGGACGCGCTGGGAAAGCATGTGCGGCTGTTTTATCAGACCTTCCGCCGGGGACCGTCGGAGGGAGGCGGTAAAGATGGCTGAGGAACGGCAATGGGTGTCCGTGACGGACAAACGAATCGAATGGTAGGACAGACGCATTGGACGCAGCGCTGAAGGATGAACCGTTCGGCCGGGAGGAAGAGAATATGAAAATACTGGTTTTCAACGGGAGCCCCAAGAAGGAAAAAAGCGATACGATGCACATCACCCGCGCATTTCTGGAGGGAATGAGGCGGGCAGAGCCGCAGGAGATCCGGACGATCCATGTCATCGATCAGCATATCGAGTTCTGCTCCGGCTGTCTCGCCTGCATGCGAAACGGCGGCACGTGTCGCCACAGGGATGATATGCGCGGCATTCTGGAGCAGATCCTTGCCAGCGATCTTCTGCTGTTCAGCTTTCCGCTCTACTGCTACGGAATGCCCGCCATGCTGAAGAACCTGATCGACCGCACCCTGCCGCTGTCGAGCCTGGCGATGCAGAAGGTCGGCGACCGCTACGAGCATGTCGGCCAAGCGGATTTCTCCCATCTGAAGTACGTGATGATCTGCGGCTGCGGATTTCCCAACAGCATTCATAACTTTGAACCCGCGGCGGCGCAGTTCAGGCTGATGTTCCCCGGCAGCCACACGATCATGACCATCCCGGAAGGCCCCATGTTCAATGCGCCGGAGGCGGCGTCCGTTACCGTTCCGAGACTGGAGCTTGTCAAAACTGCGGGAGAGCAATATGCCAAATGCGGTGAAATCAACGCGGAATTGCTGGCAGAGATTGGCTCGCCGATGATTCCGGAGGAAGTCTACGCGCAGATCGTCAACGGTCAGGTCTGACCCGGGCGCAGAGACGAAGCGCCGCAATCCTCCGTGAAGCGCCAATGCGGCGCAAAAACGATGGATGCCCGCGCTGTGCGGACGGGCGGACAGCTTCTCCGGTCGGCATGTTCCACGATGCCGCTTGCAGCGCCTTCCAACCATTGCTTGACAAGTCCCATCAAAGGATGTATAGTATAACCGACAGTCAGTCGGTAATCAATCGGACGGTAAAGGAAAAGGGCAATGCGAATTGTAAAGGAAGCAGAAGCAAGAAGAGAGGAAATTCTGGACGCGGCGGAAAGGCTGTTTGCCGCGAAGGGCTTCGACAACACCAGTACGGGCGATATCCTGGATGCGGTGGGAATCGCCAGAGGTACGCTGTATTATCACTTCAAGTCGAAAGAGGATATTCTGGACGGCGTGATTCAGCGGATCACAGGCCATCTGATGCAGGATGCGGGCGGGATTGTACGGAGAAAGGAGCTGCCCGTGCTGGAGCGCCTGACGAAGGCGATTCTGGCTTTGAACGTAGAGTCAAGGATCGGCGTTGAGATCATGGAGCAGGTGCACCGCCCGCAGAATGCGCTGATGCACCAGAAGATGCAG
>JBJEUD010000097.1:0-15620 GCA_051883655.1 Candidatus Faecivicinus sp.
TGTTCAGGCTCATCTCGCGGGCGACGATCAGCTTCTGGGCGTTGCCGCCGGACAGTTCGCGCATTTTCTGCGTGGGGGAGGAGGCCTTCACGGCGAAATCCTTGATGAGATTGCGCGCATATTCGCGGATCTTCTTGTGGTTCACAAGGCCCCTCTTGGAGAAGGGCTCCTCGTCCTGCCGGCACATCAGCGTATTCTCTTCCAGCGTGCCCTCGGGCGCGCTGCCCCAGACATAGCGGTCCTCGGAGATGTGGGCGAGTCCTGCATCGCGGATTTCGCGCACGGACTTGTTGGTCACGTCCTTGCCCTGGATGAGCACCTGTCCGCTGGTGACCGGCAGCAGGCCGGTGATGCAGCTGATGAGTTCGGACTGGCCGTTGCCGGATACGCCGGCGATGCCGACGATCTCGCCGGCGTTGACGTGGATGCTGATGCCCTTGAGCACCTCGCGGCCATCCTCGTAGTATTTCAGATCCTTGGTATCCAGAAGCGTGGTCTTGGCCTCGATAGGTTCGATCTCCCGGTTGACAATCTGCCGGCCGACCATCAGGAAAGCCAGCTCCTCCTGATTGGTATCGCAGGTCATGCGCTCGGCGACGACCTTGCCCTGGCGCATGACGTATACGCGGTCGGAGACGGCCATGACCTCCTGCAGCTTGTGGGTGATGATGACGATGCTCTTGCCCGCGGCGGCGAGCTGCTTCATCGTCTCCAGCAGCGCGTCCACCTCGAGGGGGGTCAGCACGGCGGAGGGCTCGTCGAAGATGATGATTTCGGCGTTCTGATACAGGATTTTCAGAATCTCGACGCGCTGGCGCAGGCCGACGGGGCAGTCGGCGATCTTGGCGCGGGGGTCGATCTTCAGCTGATATTTATCGGAAAGGGCCTGCACCGTTTCAATGGTCTTGTTCATGTCCATGAACGGGCCCTTGTGAATTTCGTTCTTGAATACGATGTTTTCAGCAACGGTCAGGCTCTCGAAGAGCATGAAGTGCTGCTGAACCATGCCGATGCCCGCGGCCATCGCGTCGGAAGGCGTGCGGAAGTGCATCTGCTTGCCGTTGACATAGATTTCGCCGGACGTGGGCTTGACCAGTCCGTAGAGAATTTTCATGATTGTGGATTTTCCGGCGCCGTTCTCGCCGACAATCGCCAGAATTTCACCGCGATTGAGATGCAGACTGACGTCGTCATTCGCGCAGACTGAATCATACATCTTCACGATGTTTTTCATTTCAAATATCATGGTATCGCACCTCATTCAGAATGAAAGCGTTTCGCCCTGCGGGACGACGCGTGGACCGGAAACGGAGCGCTCCGGAGACAAGGATTCGGGCGCATAAACCCGAATGAATCGACCCTTTGGAAGAAAGGCATCCAAAGGGTCGATTTGGCAGGTGATGATTAGAAGGTGTAGTCGTCGATGTTGGGCATCTCGAGCACCAGCTCGCCGGAGACGATCTGATCGACCACGGCCTTGCAGCCGGCGATGACGTCCTCGGTCAGGATGTCGGAGTTGAGGTAGATGCCCTCGTTGGTGATGTGGGTCGCGCCGATGCCGCCGTCGGTCAGGTTGGAGACAACGGAGCCGGTGATCCAGGCGTCATTGAAGTAGGCGTCGATGACCTGCTGCATGGAAACGCCGGTGTTCTTCAGCTGCGCGGAGATGATATAGGGGTTGTCGGGGGTGGTGGCATCCGCATCCTGCGCGATGGAGTAGATGGGAGTGCCGGCCTCGGCCAGCTCCAGAGCGGCCTGGAAGACGCCCTCATTGCCCGCGGCAGCGCCGCCGAAGATGTAGGTCGCGCCCGCAGCCGCCTGCTGCTTCGCGTACTCATAGGCGATGGAGGTGTCGGAGTAGCTGTTGGTGAAGTTGAAGATGAACTTCGCATCGGGATTGACGCTCTTCACGCCCTCGGCGAAGCCCCAGCGATACTTGAAGGAGCCGGCGCCGTCGAAGCAGCCCACATAGCCGTACAGCTCTTCCTCGGGGAAGGCCAGACCGGCCATGACGCCCATCAGATAGGCGGCCTGCTCCTCGTTGTAGGAGATGGAGTAGACATTCTCATTGCCCGCGTCGGTATCGATGACCGCGTACTTCGCGGCATCCGGATACTCGGTGGCCACTTCGTTGGCCAGCTCGCCGGACTGCCAGCCCACGCCGATGATCAGGTTATAGCCCTCGGCGACCGCCGCGCGGTAGTTGGACTGCCACTCGTCGGTATCGGAGCACTCCATCAGGCTCAGGGTGTAGCCGTAGGTTTCGGAGAGGGACTTTGCCATATCAACGGCCTGGGTCAGGAACAGGTTGTTGCCGACCGGGTCGCAGATAACGGCCACGCGCTCGCCTTCCGCGAAGGAAGCGGGAACCAGGGACAGAACCAGCATAAGAACGAGAACGAAAGACGCCAGTTTCTTCATGATACTGTGACTCCTTTGAAAAAAATTATCTAAAGCCCCGAAGGACTCTAAATCAAAAAGACGAACGTTCGGATTGATTTTCAAAGCTCCATTCGTCAACATAATATCATAATGTGACATGAATGTCTAGTTATTTTTTAGTTGTGGCGAAAATTTCAACTTTATTTGGCGCAATGAATCAACATTCGCGGCGTTGACGGTTGAACCTGCGCATGATACAATAGAATGCAGAAATCTGCCCGGTTCCGCCGAATCGGGGCGTCAGGAGGATCAATATGGAATATACCTACGAATATTTCAAGAAGTCTGCGGACTATGTGCGTCAGATTGTCCCTTATACTCCGGAAATTGCCATCGTGCTGGGCTCCTGTCTGGGGCCGTTTGCGGATACGATTGAGGATCCGATCGTAATCGACTACAAGGACATTCCGAACTTCCTGGTGTCCACCGTCGCCTCTCATGCGGGCAAGCTGATCTTCGGCACCGTTGCGGGCAGAAAGGTCGTCTGCATGTCCGGCCGCTTCCACTCCTATGAGGGCTATGATTTTGAACAGCTGGTCATCCCGGTGCGCCTGTTCAAGTTGCTGGGCGTGAAGGCGACCATTCTGACCAATGCGGCGGGCGCGGTCAACGCCTCCTATCGTCCCGGCGACATCATGGTTGTGTCCGACCACATCAAGCTCAACGGCCACAGCCCGCTGCGCGGCAGGAATGTGGATGAGTTCGGCCCGCGCTTCTTCGACGTCAGCCGCATGTACACGCCCGCGCTGCGCAAGCTGGCGCTGGACTGCGCTGCGGGCAGCGACCTGACGGTGCACGAGGGCGTTTACTTCTTCTTCCCCGGCCCGCAGTTTGAGACGCCCGCCGAGATTCGCGCCGCGCGCATTCTGGGCGGCGACGCCGTGGGCATGTCCACGGTTACCGAGGCGCTCACCGCTGCGCACTGCGGCATGCCGCTGCTGTGCCTGAGCGTGATGACCAACATGGCCGCCGGCGTGCTGGATCAGCCGCTGACCAGCGAGGAGGTCGATGAGACGGCCAAGACCATCTCCACCCGCTTCAGCGCCTATGTCACCCGGATTATCGACCGCATCGGGGAGGTAGAGCTGTGAGAAGGCTGTTTGTGAATGCGGGAATCCTGGCCTGGCGCGAGAATTCCTTCCATTATATTGAAAACGGCTGCCTGGGCGTGGACGGCGACACGATCTGCTACATCGGCAAGGATCGCCCCGCAGAGGCGTATGACGATGTGCGCGACATGACCGGCCGGCTGCTGATGCCCGGCCTGATCAACTGCCACTGCCATGCGGCCATGGTGCTGCTGCGCGGCATCGGCAGCGATCTGCCGCTGAACGAGTGGCTCTTCGATGAGATGATGCCCGTGGAGGACCGCATGACCGCCGAGGAGATTGCGGCGGGCAACGAGCTGGCCATGATGGAGATGATCGCTTCCGGCGTAACTTCCTTCAGCGACATGTACATGGAGCCGCGCACGGCCATCAAGTCCAACGAGCGGATCGGCATGAAGATGAGCCTGTGCCGCGCGGTTCAGAGCTTCGATCCCACCGAGACCGCGGAGACGAACAAGAACGTCGCCCAGGCGATCGAGCTGTACAAGGAGCAGAACGGCGTGCAGAACGGCCGCGTGCGCATCGACTTCTGCGTGCATGCCGAGTACACCACGAACGACGCCGTCACCAGCGGCTTCGCGGAGCGCTGCCGCCCCTTCATCCGGGAGGGCGCGCGGATGCAGATCCACCTGTCCGAGACGGAGAAGGAGCACAACGAGTGCATCGCCCGCCACGGCATGACGCCGGCGGCGTGGTTTGAAAAGATGGGCATTTTCGACGTCCCCACTGCGGCGGCGCACTGCGTCTGCGTGTCCGACGAGGACATGGAGATTCTCAAGCGCAAGGGCGTCAGCCCCGTCCACAATCCCACCAGCAACATGAAGCTGGGCAGCGGCTTCGCGCCGATTCCTGAGATGCTGGATCGGGGCATCAATGTCGCGCTGGGCACCGACGGCGCTGCCAGCAACAACAACCTGAATATGTTCGAGGAGATGCACCTCGCCGCCATCATCCACAACGGCTATCGCCGCGACGCTGTGATCATGAAGCCCGAGCAGGTGCTGAAGATGGCGACGGTGAATGGCGCGAAGCTCCAGGGCCGCGAGGATACCGGCTGCCTTGAGGTGGGGAAGAAGGCGGACATCATCGCCATTGATTTCCGCGGCAAGCCGCATCTCTACCCGTCCTTCGAGCCCATGGCGATGCTGGTCTATTCCGCCCAGGCGAGCGACGTGTGCATGACCATGGTGGACGGCAACATCCTCTATGAGGACGGCCGCTTCCTCACGCTGGACAGGGAAGCGGTGCTCAAAAATGCGGAAGCCGCCGTGAAGCGGCTCTATGAGGAGGCAAAGTGATATGGAAAGAGCGGACAAAGGCCTCGCCTTTATGCTGCAATACGAAAACGTCGCCTGGTATGACGCGGGCGAGGTGCGCATTCTCGACCGCCGCGTGTATCCCGGCAAGATCGAGTTTGTGACCTGCAGAACCCATCAGGAGGTCACCCAGGCCATCACCGACATGGTCACCCAGAGCGCGGGCCCGTACACCGCCGCCGCCATGGGCATGGCGCTGGCGGCCTATGAGTGCCGCAGCATGACCGCTGCCGAGCAGGTGGCCTATCTGGAGAAGGCGTCCTACACCATCTCCCACGCGCGTCCCACCACTGTCAAGCGCATGAAGCTGATCACCGAGGGATGCTTGGTTGCGGCCAAGCAGGCGATTCTCGAGGGCAGGGACGTCAGCCAGGCCATCGTGGATCACACGGTGGAATCCAACAACACCCGCTACAACAAGATCGAGAAGATGGCGAAGTATCTGGTGGACATGTTCCCGAACAACGGCGCGGTCATGACCCAGTGCTTCGGCGAGACCATCGTGGGTCAGATGCTGAAGGTCGCCAAGCAGCAGGGCAAGAACATCCGCCTGTTCTGCCCGGAGACCCGCCCCTACTTCCAGGGCGCGCGCCTGACGGCCACCGTCGGCCACGACATGGGCTTCGACGTCACCGTCATCACCGACAACATGCCCGCATTCGTGATGCAGAAGGAGAAGATCGACGTGTTTACCTCCGCGGCAGACGCCATATGCCTGGATGGTTACGTCGTCAACAAGGTCGGCACGTTCCAGATTGCCATCGTCGCAAAGTATATGGGCGTTCCGTACTTCGTCTCCGGCGCGCCGGACAAGGGCCATCCCACGGTGGATACCATCAACATCGAAATGCGCGATCCCGAATTCGTGCTGCAGGCCATGGGCGTGCGCACGGCCTGTCAGGGCGTCAAGGGCTACTATCCCAGCTTCGATATCACGCCGCCCCATCTGGTCAGCGGCGTGGTGACCGATGCGGGCATCTTCTCGCCCTATGATCTGCACCGCTATTTCGCCTCCGGCAATGAGGGCGAATACACCCAGAAGGATCTCTGCGTTTAAGGAATGCCGAAACTTTCATCCGCCCCAGTGCCTGCTCCGGCGCCGGGGCGGATGCCGCGCCCGGAAGGGCGCAAAACGGTTTGTCCCGGACTGCTGCTCCGCGGTCCGATCCAACTGAATATCTGGAGGCGAACATCCCATGTACAATCCCAACGAAATGGCTTTCTCCACCAATCAGATTCATGCCGCGCGCCCCGAGCCCATGGGCCCCGCGCCGCTGGCGACGCCCATCTATCAGACCTCGACTTACATCTTCGCCAATACGCAGCAGGGCGCGGCCCGCTTTTCCGGCGAGGAGGAGGGCTATATCTACACCCGCCTGCACAACCCGAACGCCGACGAGACGGCCGCCCGCATTGCCTGCCTTGAGGGCGGCGAAGCCGGCATGCTGACGACCTCCGGCATGGGCGCAATCACCGCGACGCTGTGGACGATTCTCAAGTCCGGCGACCACATCGTGTCCGATGTGACGCTGTATGGCTGCACCTATGCGCTGTTCACCGAGGGACTGGCGCGCTTCGGCGTGGAGGTCACGCTGGTGGACTTCAGCGATCCCGAGGCCATCCGCAGGGCGATCCGCCCGGAGACGAAGGTCGTCTACTGCGAGAGCGCCACGAACCCCGATCTGAAGGTGATTGACATCGCCATGGTCAGCCGCGTGGCGCACGAGGCGAATCCCGAGGTGCAGGTGATGGTGGACAACACGTTCCCGTCGCCCTATCTGGTGCAGCCGCTCAAGCTGGGCGCGGACATCGTCGTTCACAGCGCCACCAAGTACCTCAACGGTCATGGCGACGTAATTGCGGGCGCGATTATCGGCAGGAAGGAGCTGCTCAGCCAGATCACCGTCTGCGGCCTGAAGTACATGACCGGCTGCTCGATCAGCCCCTTTGACTCCTTCCTGATCGGGCGCGGCCTGAAGACGCTGGACATCCGCATGGACCGCCATTGCGCCAACGCCATGAAGGTTGCGCGCTTCCTGGAGGGACACCCCGCGGTCAAGCGGGTGTGCTATCCCGGTCTGGAGAGCCATCCCCAGCATGAAATTGCAAAGCGGCAGTATCAGCACGGCGGATTTGGCGGCGTCGTCTCCTTTGAACTGGCCTGCGATCGCGATCGCACCGCCGAGTTCACGAACAACCTGAAGCTCTGCACGCTGGCCGTGAGCCTTGGCGATGCCATCACGCTGATCGAGCATCCCGCCAGCATGACCCACAACACCTATACCATCGAGGAGCTGGCGGAGATCGGCATCAGCGAATCCCTGCTGCGCCTGTCGGTGGGACTTGAGGACGCCGACGACCTGATTGCCGACCTCAAGGTTCAGCTGGACAAAATTGAGGTGAAATAACATGACTGCTCAGGAAACAAAGGACCTGCTGATCCAGGTGACCAAGCAGGCGTATCATGACAAGATGTTCGCTGCCACCAGCGGCAATCTGTCCATCTATGACCGCGAGACCGGACGCATGTACATCACGCCCGGCTCCTATCCCTATGAGATCATGACTGCGGAGGACGTGATGGTGATCGATCTGGACGGCAACATCCTCGACGGCCCGCACAAGCCCTCGTCCGAGTGGCGCATGCACGCGGCGGTTTATCGCAGCGACGAGCGGGTCAATGCCATCGTGCATACCCATTCGCCCTATGCCACTGCCTTTGCCATCAACAACATGAGCATTCCGGTGGTGCTCTATGAGATCGTGTTCTTCCTGGGAGGAGACATTCCGTGCGCCGAGGGCGCGATTCCCGGCACCAGCGCCGTGGGCGAGAACTGCGTGAAGGTGCTCAAGGATCGCTATGGCTGCCTGATGGGCAACCACGGCGCGCTGGCCGTGGGCGACACGCTTCAGCGCGCGTATACTCGCGCGGTGTACATTGAGGACGCCGCCAAGGCGTATTCCATCGCGCTTTCCCATGGCCCGGTGAAGGTCATTGAGAGTGCGGACGTTCAGAAGATTCTGAATCGCTGATCGGAAGATCCGGAATGATCAGGGCGAAAGAGCGCCCCGGGAGGTGTTTTGATTCCTCCCGGGGCGCTCTGTTTGCCTGGAGCTTCAGATTCCGTGCTTTACGCGGTCGCGCTCCTCGGCGGCCTTGGCGTCGTTGAAGCGGTCGAGGGTGCCGACCAGATAGCCTGTGATGCGGCGAATGCGCTCGAAGGGGCGGCGGCCGAGGTTGGTGTGGACATTGGCGTATTCTCCGTCGAATTCAATGTCCATTGCGACCGGCTCCACGCCGTATTTTTCAGTGGCCCAGCGGACATATGCCTGCTCCTCCTCCGGCGTCAGCGTGCCGTTGTGAACCGTGATTTGCGTCATGATGAATCATCTCCTTTGATGTATAGATACCCGGACGTGACGAAGTTGAAACGCTATTCCTCCTCCTGGAGCCGCTCGACCAGCCGGCGGATGCGCTCGCGGGCCTCGCTCTGGCGGAGGAAATCCTCCTCCGGCGGAGTGGGCTCGTCGCCCATCAGGGACACAAACTGGCTGACCTTCAGGCCCAGTGCGTCCTGCATGTCCCGGTCGGAGCCGCGGGGGGAGACCAGGTAGTAGCACAGCAGCGAGTCCTCCTGGCCGATGCGGTGCGCCCGATCCTCGGCCTGGGAGTGTACGGCGGGCGACCAGTCCAGCTCGCCGAACACCACGCAGCTGGCCCGCTGAAGATTCAGCCCGCTGGCTGAGCGCAGGGAGATGCAGAGCAAATCGGTGCGCCCCTCCATGAAATTCTTTACGGCGGCATCCTTCTGCCTGTCGCTTTCGCGGCCGGTGATAAAGCCGGGGCGGAGCGGCTTCAGCTCGCGCTTGTAGATGTCCATCACGGCATGGTGATGGGCCATCAGCAGCACCTTTTCGCCGCCCTCCACCAGCGCGCGGACGAATGCGCAGACATAGGGGGCCTTCGCCACGCCGGTGGCCTGCCGCTGCTGCTGGCAGATGGCGTCCTCGATCAGCGCGCGGCGGGAGGGATCGTCCGTGGCGCGGAGCTGCCGCAGCTGATCGGCCACGGGCTTCATCAGTTCGCGATAGACGGCGTCGTCCCAGTCGATCTCCTGCACCAGGCGGCGCTTCGGCGCCAGCTCCTTGAGCACGTCGGACTTCAGGCGGCGCAGCATCAGTCCCTCGCGGCGCAGATGCTCCCCCAAAAGCTCCGGCTTGGCGACGATGGCGCTGTTGTAGCCATAGCACCATTCCCGGGAAAAGCTCTCCCAGTCGCCCAGAAAGTGGAAGTCGAGGATGTTGACCACGTTCCAGATCTCGCCGCCCTGGTTGTAAATCGGCGTGCCGGACAGGCCGATGGCGTTTTCACAGGCCTCGGAGAGCAGGCTGGCGGCGCTGTATTTGCCGGTACCGTTGTGGCGAAGCTCCTGGATTTCGTCGAAGATCACTGTGCGGAAGCCCAGCTCCGGCAGCACGTCCTTCCATCCGCGCAGCAGCAGATAGTGAATGATGTACACGTCGGCCTCGGGCAGCGCGTAGGGCTTGAGCCCCCTGATGACGTGGGCGCGGACGCCGGGCAGAAAGCGCTCCAGCTCGCGCTCCCAGTTTCGGATCAGGTGGGGAGGGACGACCAGGACCGCCGGATAGGCGGCGGTCGTCGCCAGAAAGGCCAGCGCCTGCACCGTCTTGCCCAGGCCCATCTCGTCCGCCAGCAGGCAGCGGCGGGAGGACAGCATGAATCCCAGCCCCTGCTGCTGGAAGGGCAGCAGTTCGCCGGAGAAGCTCTCCCTGGGCGGCGTAGCGGTCTCGGGCAGGGTCAGCGCCTGCTCGCGCCGCACGGCGTATTCCCGCGCCTCCTCCAGGGCGGACTCCCACCGACTGCGGTCGGCTTCCTTGATTTGCAGGGGGTAGCGGAGCATCAGCCAGTTCAGCTCGCCGATGATGCGCCGGTGCGCGGTAAAGCGGGCCACGCCGCGGCCGCGGCCGTCGCAGCCGGGAAACAGGCGCTTGGCCAGCTCGGTCACGCAGGGCTCGCCCTTGATCGTCCAGCACTTGGAGCGGCGGTTGTAGCTGAGCGTTCCGTAGGTGCGCTGTCCGGCGGGGACGTCCCGCAGATAGATCGGATAATCGTTCACGGCAGCGCAACCCCCCAAAGACGGTTCAGGGAGACCGGCTTTACCGGCTTTCCGGAGAGGGTCGGCGGCAGCGGAACGGACTGCTGGGTCACGACCACGATGGCGTCCAGCGCATCGCTGCGCAGATAGCGGGACAGCTGCTCGCGAAGCGCAGAGGCGACCGGGCGTCCCTTTTTGATTTCGATGCCCACGCGCCCGGCCAGAAAGTCGATCCGGCAGCGCGGGGCGAGGCGGTATTCATGGCTGTGGTCGATGCCGGCGCGGGCGAGCGCGGCGGAAACCTCCGCGTGCAGATCGTATTCGCCCGGCATGGCGGGTGCGCGCACGGTTGCCAGCGCAACCGTGATGGCCTGAATGTCCTGTTGAAGCTGATTCATAGCGTCGTTTCTTCCTGAAGCAGTTTTTGAAGTTCCGGCGGCAGCGCCGATTCCCGCTCGATGCGCTCGCCGGTAATGGGCTGATCCAAAGCGATGAAGGCGGAGTGCAGTGCGAAGCGCCCGGGCAGCGTTTCCAGCTCAGTTCCATAGAGAAAATCGCCCACGATGGGATGGCCGAGGTGGGAGAGGTGGACGCGAATTTGATGGGTGCGCCCGGTCTCCAGCCGCAGCCGCACCAGCGTGCGGCCGTTTCCGTGGCTGACAGCCGCGTAGTGCGTGACGGCGGGCTTGCCGTTCTTGAGATCCACCTGGCGGCGGATGGTGGCCTCGTCGACCTTGGCGATGGGAAGATCGATGGTGCCGCTGCCCTCGAGATGGCCCTCCACCACCGCGAGATATTCCCGGATGAACGCAGAGGTGTGCAGCTGCTTTTGCAGCCGTTGGGTGGCGTGCGCGTGCTTGGCCGCGGCCATGAGCCCGCTGGTGCCCTTGTCCAGACGGTTCAAAGGGCGAAAGCTGAAGTTTTCAACGTCGCGATAGCGCCAGGCCAGCCGGTTTTCCAGCGTGTGCTCCGGGTGCTTCGGCGAGCACTGACAGGCCAGCGGCGCGGGCTTGTCGATGATCATCAGATCGTCGTCTTCGTAGACAAGGCTGACGGGCTGAGGATCCGGTGCGACGATCTTTCCGGCGGAGTCCTCCAGCAGGAGCTCCACCCGATCGCCAGGGACGAGCAGGTAGTTCGCATGCACGGCTTCTCCGTTCACGCGCAGACCGTTCCCGGCCTTCAGCGCGGAGAACTGGCGATAGGACACGCCCATGTCGCCGCGGACGAAGTATTTGATTTTCCGCCCCCGGTCGGCTTCGGCGGCGGTGGCCGTCAATCGGTTCATGAGATCGCTCCGTTCATGGATTTGCTTCCATTATATCACACATTTTGCCAAACACAAAACAATATTATTTCTCTTGACAGTTGCCGCGCATGTGGTATACTAAACATGGAAACTGAACCGAACAGGGCATGCGAAGCGTGGCGGGTGGCCGCCACAGGAACAGGGGTGCGATTCCCCGACAGAGCCGCTGCTGTGAAGAGCAATGCCAAACCTGCGCGCGAGCGCAGCCATTGGGAGTGATCCTGAGAAGGTGGGGAGGCGCAAAAGCTCCAAGTCAGAATACGGCTTCGCATGCTGGCACAGAATGCGTCCCCCGGACTTGGGGCGGTGTTGCCGCAGCGTCTTTTTTCGCGCTTATTAGAGGCAGTGGTGCGCCGCGCAGTCATGGGCTGCGCGGCGCCTGTGTGCTTTTGGACAGCTTCTGACAATTCATTGAAGGGAAGGATTTTCATGAACAGGACTCTCAGAATTCTTTGCGCGCTGCTGATGCTGGCGCTGCTGCTCACCGGCACGGCATTTGCGGAGATTCCCACGGAGGACCGCGCAGGCAATGCCATCGCCGTTCCCGCCGAAGTGACCAAGGTCATCTCCCTTGCGCCGTCGACCACGCAGGTCATCGAGGCGCTCGATCTGCTGGATGCGCTGGTAGCGGTGGACACCCAGACGCCCTTGTATGTGGAGGGCACCTCCGAGCTGCCCCAGTTCGACATGATGGCGCCCGATGTGGAGCAGATTGCCGCGCTGGAGCCCGACGTGGTGTTCACCTCCGGCATGAGCTATCTGGACGACAACCCCTTTGCCGCGCTGACCGAGATGGGCATCTGCGTCATTGAGATCCCCTCCAGCTCCAGCATCGCTGCGGTGGAGGAGGACATCGCGTTCATCGCGTCCTGCCTGGGCAAGGAGACCGAGGGCCAGGCGATCGTTGACGAGATGCAGGCGAAGATCGACGAGCTGGCCGCCATCGGCGCTGCCATTGAGGAAAAGAAGACCGTGCTGTTCGAGATCAGCGCACTGCCGTATATCTACAGCTTTGGCGCAGGCACCTTCCTGGATGAGATGATCACGATGATCGGCGCGGAAAATGTGCTGGGCGATCAGGAGGGCTGGCTGGCTGTGAACGAGGAGGACGCCGTCGCGGCCAACCCGGACGTCATTCTGACCAACGTCAACTATATTGAGGATTCCGTCGGCGAGATTCTTGGCCGCGAGGGCTGGGATGTGGTGACTGCGGTTGCCAATGGCGACGTGTACTACATCGACAACGGCGCCAGCTCTCTGCCGAACCAGCACATCGTTGACGCCATGATCGAGATGGCCGTGGCGGTGTATCCCGAAGCCTATGCGGCCTATGCTGAATAATCGATGAAGAAAAACCTTAGAATGCTTGTGCTCCTGGCGCTGGCGCTCCTCGCGCTGGCGCTGGGCGTCGCATTGGGAAGCGTGGGCATTTCGCCGTCGGAGCTGCTGGCGGTGCTCCGTCACAAGATCTTCGGCGCGGCTCTGCCCGAGGACATCTCCGGCGTAACGGTGTCGATCCTCTGGACGATTCGCTTTCCCCGGGCAGTGATGGCTTTTCTGGTGGGCGCCTCGCTGGCGGCCAGCGGCACGGTGATGCAGTCCGTGCTGCGCAATCCGCTGGCCTCGTCCTATACGCTGGGCGTGTCATCCGGCGCGTCGCTGCTGGCGGCGCTGGTCATCGTTACCGGCTTCTCCCTGCCGCTGGTGGGCGGATATACGCTGCCGCTGTTCGGCTTTGCCGGAGGCTTGGGCACGGTATTCCTCGCCATGGCGCTCGCCATGCGGTTTGACCGGAATCTGGAGAATCAGACGGTCATTCTGGTGGGCATGGTGCTTTCGCTGTTTGTGAACGCGCTGCTCACGCTGGTGACCGCGCTGTCATCCGACCGGCTGAGCCAGCTGGTCTACTGGCAGATGGGCAGCTTCTCCGGCCAAAGCTGGGAAAACTGCGGTCTGGTGCTGCCGATTCTGCTGGTCAGCCTGGCGGTGCTGCTGCGCTATTCGCGCGAGATGGATCTGATGACCTTCGGCGAGGAGCAGGCGCTGTCCGCGGGCGTGGATCTGCGGAGGGTGAAGTTCATCCTGATTGCCATCTCTGCGCTGCTGACGGGCACGGCGGTGTCGTTGGCGGGCGTGATCGGCTTTGTGGATCTGATCGCGCCGCACGTCGTGCGCAGATTTTTTGGCTCCAATCATCGGCGGGTGGTGCCCATGTCGGCGCTGTTCGGCGGGGCGTTCATGGTGCTGGCCGATCTGGTCGGGCGGACGGTGCTGTCGCCGCAGGAGCTGCCTGTGGGCGCGGTGACCGCGCTGATCGGCGCGCCGTTCTTTGCCTATATCTATTTCCACCGGGGAAGGAGCGGGGTGTGAGATGCTGAGCCTGAAGGACGTTCGCGCGGGCTACAACGGCCGCGAGGTGCTGCACGGCATCACGTTCAACTTTGAAACCGGCCGGAATTACTGCATTCTCGGTCCGAATGGCTGCGGAAAGACCACGCTGGTGCGCGCCATCGCGGCATTGATTGAATCCACGGGAGAGATCGAAATCGACGGCCGCGCCATCCGGAAGATGAAGCGCCGGGAGATCGCCGGGAAGATTGCCGTGATGAGCCAGGTCACGCAGGTCTATTTTCCGTTCACGGTCTACGACACCGTGATGCTGGGCCGCTACCAGAGCATGAGTGGGCACATGTTCGGCCGTCCCGGGAGCGAGGACCGGGACATGGTGGAGCAGTGCCTGAAGTCCGTGCGGCTGGACAACCTGCGCGATCGGCGGATCGACGAGCTCTCCGGTGGCCAGCGCCAGCGCGTGTTTCTCGCCCAGGCTCTGGCGCAGAACCCCGAGGTGATCCTGCTGGATGAGCCGACCAACCATCTGGATATCCGGCATCAGATGGAGCTGATCGACTATCTGCACCGCTGGTCGGCGGACGGAAGACATTCCGTGATCGGCGTGCTGCACGACATCAATCTCGCGCTGCGCCTGACGGAGAATGCTTTATTTATGAAGGACGGGAGCATCGTCGGGAGCGGGATCTTTGACCAGGTGGCGGATGCGGCTTTTCTGCAGAGCGTTTATGAGGCCGATATCGCGGGCTATATGCGCGACTCATTTGAGAAGTGGAGGAATGTTCAGTGAAGCTCTATCGCAGTCCCTATGAGGCGTATCCCTTTCTTTCCGATGACGACGGGGATTTGAGGTGTGATTTCGAAATCCTGACGGATCGGATCTCCTCCACCACCGGTTTGCTGGCGGCGCTGTGCCCGGAGCGGCGGGAGGAGCTGCTGAAGCTGGACGAGCTGATTTACCATGCCAATCCCACGCTGCGCACCTTCATGAGCGTCACGCCGGAGGAGATTGCGTGGCTCAAGGAGCGCACAGAGGCATTGCAGGAGGAGACGAAGGGCCTCTGCGAACGTTTCGTGCTTCCGGCCGGCACGCCCCGCGCGTGTGTGGCGCATATCCTGCGCACCGATGGGAAGCGGCTGGTGCGCATGCTCTATCGCCATGCCCAGCGCGGCGGGAAGGTGGAGGAGGCGCTGTTCGATTTCGCCAACCTCGTTTCCGGCTACTTCTTTCTGCTGGCACTCCAGCTGAATCACGCCGATGGCTTTAAGGAGGTGCCCTTTGTCAGCCGCAATTATCCGGAATGAGGAAGAATTCAAATTTTATCGCGGAAAGTGTTGACAAATAGAGGTGCGTCTGCTATAATAATGATCGCTGGTTTGATTCAGGGAGAGATGGCCGAGTGGTTTAAGGCGCTGGTCTTGAAAACCAGTGATGTCGCAAGGCACCGGGGGTTCGAATCCCTCTCTCTCCGCCAGAATATTCTATTGCAGGCCGTGGAGAAGTACCCAAGAGGCCGAAGGGGCTCCCCTGCTAAGGGAGTAGGGTGGGATAACTGCCGCGAGGGTTCAAATCCCTCCTTCTCCGCCAGAGTCCGAAAAGTGTTGCGTTGCAACGGCTTTCGGACTTTTTTATTTTGTTTCAGGGAATGCTGAAACTGAAAAAAACTGCGGTGTTCCGAGTAATTCCGTTCTAATCCCGACGCTACTCCCGACATGATCCCGGGGATTGAGGATAGCATGGATGCGGAGTGAGCTTGTTGATGCCGGTTAGGGCGTCGTCGGTGTCGGGGTGGATGTAGCGCTGTGTGGTTGTGAATTTCGCATGGCGCATGATCTTTTGGATGATCGATGGGGCGACATCTGTGCCGACGGCAAGAGCGGTGGCGGTGGTATGCCGGCAGGAGTACATCGGCAGATCGCGCAGGCCTTGGGCGGCTGTAAAATCGTGATAGGCGGTATAGAATGACCAGCGATCAGT
>JBJEUD010000098.1:0-2751 GCA_051883655.1 Candidatus Faecivicinus sp.
TCGGCCGGTTGCCGGGTTTCATCGGGCCCGTCCCTCAACCACTCTTGATAAGGCTGTTCTCAGTTGTCGCGAATATTATAGAAGGTTCTTTGTGCTTTGTCAAGCTGCGTTGTGTGAATTTTGGGTTTTCTGTGCTTGACAAGGCGGAAATGGATTTGTACAATAGAAGGAAGAAAGTGGTGATTTTGCTATGGCTTTGCTAATGGTGCACCTGCTCGTCGCACAGCGCTGGGCTCAGGCGCATGCGGAATACCGGGATTGTCCGGAATTCTATCTGGGCGCGATCTCGCCGGACGCCATCTATATTCGCGATGGCAAGGACAAGTCCCATAAAGACGAGATTCACCTGAACAACTGGCTCAGGCCGCACCCGGAGGAGGTGCTCGCCTACTGGCGCGGACATCACGAGCCGTTTGACGTGGGCTATGGAATCCATGTGCTGACAGACGCCCAATGGGCGCCGCATTTTCGCGCCTGTTTTCCGGAGATCCTGTATCCGGACGGAAAGGTGAAGACGGAGATCTACTACGGCGACACCTTTGCCACGGATTATGCGCTCTACCGTGAACGCGATGGCGAAAAGCTGTTCGGCCTGGTCGAAAAGGGGAGGGCACCGGAGGATCATCCAAAGCTCTCACACTATGCTTTTGATGAATGGCGGAAAATGATGGTGGAGGAGTACAGAACACAGCGTCGCCCGACCGAGCCTGTGCGCTTGATCGACCGGGCGTTTGTGGAACGATTCATTGAAGATTCTCAACCGCTTTTGAACGAGACCTATGGGAGGTATGAACATGAATGAGGTTTTGAAGGCCATCCAGGATCGCCGCAGTACGCGCGGATTCAATGATGTACAGCTGACCGAGGCACAGCTTCAGGCGCTGATTGACGCGGCCCTTGCGTCGCCCACAGCGCGAAACACCCAGATGTGGCACTTCTCCGTGGTGCAGAACCGCGAGCTGCTCGACGAATTCAGCCGCGACGCTGCGGCCCTGATCGCTGCGACGCTGCCGGAGGGCTCCCGCGGACGCTTCGAGGACAAGGATTTCCACCTGTTTTATCACGCGCCAACGGTGATCTTCATCTCCCGCCCGAAGGAGTGCAGCAACCGCTTCGTCGAGGTGGACTGCGGCATCGCCTGCGAGAATATCGCGCTGGCGGCGCAGGGACTTGGATTGGGCAGCGTGATCGTCGGCATGCCGATGGATGTATTCCTGTCCGACAAGGGCGCTTACTACAATAAGGCCTTCGGCATTCCGGAGGGCTATGGCTTCTCCATCGGCATCGTGGTGGGCAACAACACCGTGACCAAGGAAGCGCATCCCATCGGAGAGGGCAAGGTCAACATCGTCCGCTGATCTGCGGGCACCGATCTGGGAGGTCGTACATGAGAATTGCGGCGTTCGGCGATATTCACAGCAACCACTTCGCGCTCGAGGCCTGCCTTGAGCATGCACAGCGGCTGGGAATCGACGGCGTCGCTTTTCTCGGCGATTTCGTCACGGATTGTCCCTGCCCGCAAAAGACGCTTGCGCTGATCCGGGAGGTTGCCGAGAAGTATCCAACCTGGCAGATCCGGGGCAATCGGGAAGAATACCTGATGGCGCATGCGCGCAATGCCGACGATGGCTGGCGGGAAGGATCAAGGACGGGATCGCTGCTGTATACCTATGAAAATCTGACGCGTGAGGACATTTCTGCCTTTGAGCGGATGCCGATCGACAGGATTGTGCGCATCGATGGCCAGGAGCCCTTCGAGATCTGTCATGGCGCGCCCTGGCAAACTCGCTATATGCTGTTGCCGGGCACGCGTGAGGCGGATGAGGTGCTGAAGAGCATGCGGACGCGATTGCTCCTGTGTGCGCATACGCACTCGGCTTTTGTGCTGGAGAAGGACGGCAAGGTGATTGTCAACGGCGGCGCGGTGGGAGCCCCTTCGAATGGATGCGCTGACGCAGGATATATTCTGATCGAATCCGACAGCGGGCGCTGGATTCCGCGGCTGGTGCGCGTGAAATACGATTTCGAGAGCGCAGTCCGGGAGTTTTACGATACCGACTTTGTGAGCAAGGCAAATGTCTGGGCCAAAGCGGTGGCAGCGTCGATGCGAACTGGCAGGAATTATCCGCAGGAGTGCATCAAAATGGTTGAATGCGATTCCGTGCGGCTGGGTGTTTCGATGGACTGCGAAGCGCTGTGGGAGCGGGCGGCATCGACACTGGGAATTCAGCATGTCATCTGAGATTTTCGGAGAGAAACGGGCTGAAAAAATTTTTTTCAGGAAAATGGAAAAAATCTATTGACAAACAATGCCCGTTCGCGTATAATATATTCCGTTGATTGTCACAGACTGCAATCACGGCAGGGTCGCGATTGTGCGGGCGTGGCGGAATGGCAGACGCGCCAGATTTAGGATCTGGTGTCGAAAGGCGTATGAGTTCGAGTCTCTTCGCCCGCACCATTTTAGCCTTTCCCGTAGGTTGCGCTGTTGTGCGGTAGTAGCTCAGTTGGTAGAGCGCCACCTTGCCAAGGTGGAGGTCGCGAGTCCGAGTCTCGTCTACCGCTCCATTCTCCATTTGAGATGTGCGGGTGTAACTCAATGGTAGAGTTCCAGCCTTCCAAGCTGGCTACGTGGGTTCGATTCCCATCACCCGCTCCACTTCACATGCGGTAGTAGCTCAGTTGGTAGAGCGCCACCTTGCCAAGGTGGAGGTCGCGAGTCCGAGTCTCGTCTACCGCTCCATATGCACC
>JBJEUD010000099.1:0-15573 GCA_051883655.1 Candidatus Faecivicinus sp.
CCAATGCGCTGCGCATCGAGTTCTTCGACGACGAGATCGATTCCATCCGCAGCTTTGACGTGATGACCCAGCGGTCGATTTCCCGCCGGGAATCCGCCCGGCTCTATCCCGCGTCGGAGGCGGTGCTGGAGGGCGACGAGGCGCTCAAGGCCGCGCATGCGCTGAGCTATGCGCTCAAGGCCTCCGGGAGCCGAAAGGGCGGCAACCGTCAGAAGAAAATCGAGGCGGAGTTCAACCTCATGCCCTTCGAGGACTTTCTGAAGAAGACCGAAGAGGAGGACGGAGAGCGTTCCGAAGGCCAGCGCGCCGCGGCGCAGACGGGTCTGGAACGCAACTTCTCCTTTGCGGTGGATGCGCTGGAGACGGGCCGCAGCTTCGATGGCGCGGAATCGCTGATTCCCGTGCTGATGAATTACAGCGATTTGCCGATGGACTATCTGGACGATCCGATCATCGTGCTGGATCAGCCGGAGCGGCTGCGCGACCGCTGCGAAAACCGCTATCTGGAGTTCAAGGAGCAGTTTTCCGCCGCGCTGGAGCGGGAGGAGGCCATTCCGGTTCAGGCGGGCCTGCTCCTCCAGTACGAGGAAGTGCTGGCGCGGCTGGACGGCCACAGTCTGCTGATCGCCAATCCCTTCATGCGCACGGAAAAGGACTTCCGCCCGGAGCAGCTTTTCAAGATCGAAGCCCGGAACGCCACGGGCTATCAGACGAACATCAAGGAGCTGGCCCGGGATCTGAACGGTTGGAAGGCAGACGGCTGGCGCATTGCGCTGCTGGCCGGCGGCACAGCCCGCGGCGAACGCCTGGAGAAGGCGCTGGAGGCCCAGGAGATCACCGCGCGGTTCACGGAGGAAATTCCCGAAAACCTGTCTTGCGGAGAGCCGGTCATCTTCCCGATGACGCTCAACCGAGGCTTTCTGTATCCGGAGATCAAATTCGCCATCATCTCCGAATCGGATATTTACGGCGTAAACCGGCAGAAGAGCCGATCCAAGGCACGCTCCGGCGAGAAGATCGCCGCCTTCACCGACCTGCGCGTGGGCGATTACGTGGTGCACGAAAAC
The DNA here is from genome assembly GCA_051883655.1 of Candidatus Faecivicinus sp. GTDB lineage: Bacteria > Bacillota > Clostridia > Christensenellales > Aristaeellaceae > Faecivicinus. The sequence continues at coordinate 1,068 of JBJEUD010000099.1, forward strand.
CACGGCATCGGCCAGTACATGGGCACGGTGCGCCTGGCCAGCGACGGCACCTATCGCGATTTTCTGCACATCCGCTATCAGGGATCGGACAAGCTGTACGTGCCCACGGATCAGCTGGACCGCGTGCAGAAGTACATCGGCTCCGAGGGCGAGGCGCCGAAGCTGAACCGGCTCTCCGGCGGCGAATGGCAGCGCCAGAAGTCGAAGGTCAAGCAGTCGATCCGCGAAATCGCCGGAGATCTGCTGAAGCTCTATGCCCAGCGCGAGACCATCACCGGCCATGCCTTCGAGCCCGATACGCCCTGGCAGCGGGAGATGGAGGATCGCTTCCCCTACGAGGAGACCCCCGACCAGCTGGCCGCCATCGAGGACATCAAGCGGGACATGGAATCCCCGAAGGTGATGGATCGACTGCTGTGCGGCGACGTGGGCTACGGCAAGACGGAGGTTGCCCTGCGCGCCATCTTCAAGGCCGTGATGGGCGGCAAGCAGGCCGCGCTGCTCGCGCCGACCACCATTCTGGTGCAGCAGCACTATGCCACGATGCTCAATCGCTTCGCCGGCTTCCCGGTGCAGGTGGAGACCATCAGCCGCTTCAAGACCGCCGCAGAGCAGAAGGACATTCTGCGCCGCCTGAAGGCTGGCGAGGTGGACGTGGTGGTGGGCACCCACCGGCTGCTGGCAAAGGATGTGGAATTCAAGAATCTGGGACTTCTGGTGGTGGACGAGGAGCAGCGCTTCGGCGTGGCGCACAAGGAGGCCATCAAGAAGATGAAGCAGTCCGTGGACGTGCTGACGCTGACCGCCACGCCCATTCCGCGCACGCTGCACATGTCCATGGTGGGCATTCGCGATATGAGCCTCCTGCAGTCGCCGCCGGAGGAGCGTTATCCGGTGCAGACCTACGTGGTGGAGTATTCCGACGGGCTGATCCGCGATGCGATTCTGCGCGAGATCGCCCGCGGCGGACAGGTTTATGTGCTGTACAACCGCGTTCAGACGATCGACGTGATGTACACGCGGCTGAAGAAGCTCGTGCCCGAGGCGCGCATTGCTGTGGGCCACGGGCAGATGCGGGAGCACGCCCTTGAGGACGTGATGCTGGACTTTTACGAGGGCAAGTTCGACGTGCTGCTTTGCACGACGATCATCGAAGCGGGGCTGGACGTGCCCCGGGCGAACACCATGATCGTCTGCGATGCCGACCGCTTCGGCCTGGCCCAGCTGTATCAGCTGCGCGGCCGCGTGGGGCGGAGCAATCGCCTGGCCTATGCCTATCTCACCGTCAACCCCAACAAGGTGCTCACCGAAACCGCCGACCGCCGGCTGGCCGCCATCCGCGAGTTCACGGAGTTCGGCTCCGGCTTCCGCGTCGCCATGCGCGATCTGGAAATCCGCGGCGCGGGCAACCTGCTGGGCTCGGAGCAGAGCGGCTTCATGGCTTCGGTGGGCTATGATCTCTACGTCAAGATGATCGAGGAGACCGTGCGCGAACTGCGCGGCGACGCGTCCCAGGGCGATATCGACACCCGCGTGGACATCAAGGTGGACGCCTATCTGCCCCAAGAGTATGTGTCCAACGACCTGCTGCGGATGGAAATGTACAAGAAGATCGCGTCGATCCGCACGGACGACGCCCGCGACGATCTGATCGAGGAGCTGATCGACCGCTTCGGCGATCCGAACCGGCCGGTGATGAACCTGATCGACATCGCCCAGCTGCGCGCGCTGTGCTCGCGGCTGGCCATCGACTACGTCACCTGCAAGGGCGACGCGCTGGTGATGCGCTTTTCCATCTCCGCGGATATCGATCTGGTGCGGGTGCTGACGGCGGTGAAGCAGCATCCCGAGCTGAAGGTGCAGGGCGGCAATCCGCCCACGCTGGTCTATTCTGCGCGGAAGAAGACGCCCGAGGAACTGCTGCAGAGCGCCGTAAAGCTGATGCAGGCGGTTGTCGCGGACTTTGAAGCGCTGTCGGACAGCGGAGAAAAGCAGACGGAGGAGGAGCAGCCATGAAACGCGATTTTCTGCCGGTCACCGCGAAGGAGATGCGCCAGCGCGGCTGGGACGCGCCGGACTTCGTGTATGTCACGGGGGACGCCTATGTGGATCATCCGTCCTTCGGCCTGGCCATTATTTCCCGCGTGCTGGAAAAGGCGGGCTATCGGGTGGCGATGCTGCCGCAGCCGGACTGGCATTCCTGCGAGGACTTCAAGCGGTTCGGCCGCCCGAAGATCGGCTTTCTGGTCACGGCGGGCGTGATCGATTCCATGGTCAACCACTACACTGCGGCCAAGAAGCCCCGCAGTGAGGATGCCTATTCGCCCGGCGGCAAGGCGGGCCATCGGCCGGATCGCGCGACGATTGTGTACTGCAACCGCATCCGCGAGGCCTACGGCAATCTGCCCATCGCCATCGGCGGCGTGGAGGCGTCGCTGCGCCGGTTTGCCCACTACGATTACTGGGACGACCGCGTGCGCAATTCCATTCTGGTGGACAGCGGCGCAAACGTGCTGATGTTCGGCATGGGCGAGCGGTCGATCCTGCGCGTGGCGGAGTGGATGGCCGCGGGTAAGCCCTATGAGGAGATGCGCATTCCCGGAACCTGCGTCATGGCTTCGGAGATTCCGGAGGGCTTCATTCCCATCGCCTCCGTCGAGGAGGTCGCCGCCGACAAGCGCGCCTACGCGGAGGCGTTCAAGGTGCAGTACGACCAGCAGGATCCCGTGCGCGGCAAGCCCATCGCCCAGCCCCACGGCCGGAAGGTGCTTTTGCAGAACGTGCCGGACATGCCGCTGAGCGAGCGCGAGCTGGACGAGGTCTACGCGCTGCCGTACATGCGGGAGTATCACCCCATGTATGAAAAGGATGGCGGCATTCCCGCCATTGACGAGGTGCGGTTCTCCATCGCGTCGGTGCGCGGCTGCTTCGGCGCGTGCAGCTTCTGCGCGCTGACGTTCCATCAGGGCCGCATTGTCACGTCGCGCAGCAGGCAATCCATCGTGGACGAGGGACTGCTGCTCACGAAGCAGCCGGGCTTCAAGGGCTATATCCACGACGTCGGCGGCCCGACGGCCAACTTCCGAAAGCCGGCCTGCGACAAGCAGCTCAGGTGCGGCGCGTGCAAGGAGCGGCAGTGCCTGTTCCCGACGCCGTGCAAAAACATGAAGGCGGACCATCGGGAGTACATCGACATCCTCCGCGAGCTGCGCAGCCTGCCGGGGGTAAAGAAGGTGTTCATCCGCTCGGGCATACGCTTTGACTATCTGCTGGCGGACAAGCAGAGCGGATTCCTGAATGAACTGGTGAAATACCATGTGTCCGGGCAGCTGAAGGTCGCGCCGGAGCACGTCAGCCCCAATGCGCTGAAGTACATGGGCAAGCCGAAGGTGGAGGTCTACAACGACTTCGTCCGCCGTTACAAGCAGGTCAATGAGCAGGAGGGACTGAAGCAGTACCTGGTGCCGTACTTCATGTCCAGCCATCCGGGCTGCACGCTGGAGGATGCCATCGAACTGGCGGTCTATATGAAGCGAACGGGTCAGCATCCCGATCAGGTGCAGGATTTCTATCCTACGCCGGGCACGCTGTCCACAGCGATGTTTTATACCGGCATCGATCCGAGGGACATGAAGTCCGTCTATGTGCCGCGGGATCCGCGGGAGAAGGCCATGCAGCGTGCGCTGATGCAGTATTCCAAGCCTTACAATCGCGAGATGGTGGTGGCTGCGCTGAAAAAGGCGGGGAGGGAAGACCTGATCGGTTGGGACAAAGACTGTCTGATCTCGCCCTATGAGCGCCGCAATGCGGAGAAAAAGACCAAAGTCGGCAAAGAGGCGGAACACAGGTTGCAGAAACCGGGAAGGAATCCTAAAAACAGACTGGAGTCTGTGAAAAACAGAACGGATCGACCGTCCAAACATCCGATCAAGGGCGGAGAAAAGTCCAGGCAGAACGGCTCAAGGCGAGGTTCGCGTTGACAGACTTCGGTTTGTTTTGCTATAATTGACGAAAGAAAAGGGAGGGATGCGGCGTGAAAAAGGGCGATCTGAAGCGCAGCAGCATATTGGAGACGGCGGAAAGACTTTTCTTTGAGAAGGGTTATGAACAGACGTCCATTCAGGATATTCTCGACGCGCTGTCCCTCTCCAAGGGCGGATTTTACCACCACTTTGCTTCGAAGGAGGCCATCCTCTCGGAGATTTGCGAAAACAGGGTGATCTTCGGATTGGGCCAGCTGAAATGGGAACTTTTCGGTGTGCGCGTTCGTCCCATAGACAAGTTGAATCTGCTGCTGCGCAAGATCAATCTGTTTGAGCGGGACGAGACCGCCTTTGCTGCGCTGATGCTGAAGGTTTGCTATGTGGATGGCGACGTGCGCATCCGCGAACACATGCGCTCGACGGTGCTGTCCCAGCTGACCCCCTTTGCCAACGACGTGATCCGCGAGGGGATGGAATCCGGCGACTTTTTTGTGCGCAACCCGGACGGAATGGTTCCGATTCTGCTGGGCATGGTGAGCGACATGAACGACAGGGCGTGCCGCACCCTTGCGGCTGAGCCGGAGAACCCGGAGAGCGTGCTGGAGGTCGTGGACGGGCTCAATGCCTGCCGCGACGCCGTGGAGACGCTTCTGGGCGCGCCCTATGCTTCGGTGGAGCTGTTCGATCCCGCCAGACTGATCTCCGATTATCGTGCAGCGGCGACAGAACTGTTGAAGCTGGAGGGGAAATAGGATGAGAGGGAATTTCCGGGGAATGCTGAGGAGAAGTTGTCTGTTCGCGGTGGTGCTGGCGATTCTGACGGGTGCGCCCGCTCTTGCCGGGGAGACATGGGAATGGGTTGAGGAGCTCGAACCTGCACAGATGCAGCGGCTGAGCGGCCTCAAGATCGGAATCGACCCGGGCCATCAGATCCGGCAGAATTCGGAGCAGGAGGCCATTGCACCGGGTTCCAGCGAGACGAAGATGAAGGTTTCGTCGGGCACGGCCGGCGTGAAGTCCAGGGTTGCGGAGTATGTGGTCAATCTGGACGTTTCGCTGCAGCTTCGCGACGCGCTGGAGGCGCTGGGCTGCACCGTTTACATGACCCGCGAGACCCATGAAGTGGACATCTCCAATCAGGAGCGCGCCATCATGATGAATGAATACGGCGTGGACCTGGTCCTGCGCATCCACTGCAACGGGTCTACGAACAGTTCTGCCAACGGCATCGGGCTTTTTGTCAACGCCACGGGCGATATCGCCGAGCCGTCCTACGCAGCGGCTCAGGCGCTGCTTCCGGCCATGACGGCCGCGACCGGCGCCCGCGCGGACGGCATCTTCAGAAGAGACAGCTATACCGGCCTCAACTGGTCCACCGTGCCGTGCATTCTGGTGGAGATGGGGTATATGAGCAATCCGGAGGAGGACATGAAGCTGGTGGATCCCGACTATCAGCAGCTGCTGGTTCAGGGCATGGTGGAGGGAGTCTGCGCCTACTTTGGAAGGTGAGGAAGAGAGATGGCATTCATTTCGCTGCTGATCCTGTACGCGCTGTGTGCGTTGTTTCTGTTCGGCGCGCTCTGCGGGCTGGCCGGCCTGGTTCTGGGCTTGATTTATCGCCAAAAGCGCAAGCGCTGGATGAAGCTTGTCGCCATCCTGGCAGCGGCGCTCGCCGCAGCGAACATGATCATTCCCGCTGTATTTTTCATATGGGCAATGTCATTTTGACAAAATGTTATATTTTTCGTGAAGGGCGAAATAAACCGTTTCTTAATTGACATTTGCCTGAAAACAGGGTATAATTCTCGGGTAAGCCGCTCGGGAACGGCTTTGAATGCATGATCAATGCAGCCTATTCCCGGCGAGATTTTAGTATAGGAGGTGCAACGCGTGTACGCAGTCATTAAGACCGGTGGCAAGCAGTACCGTGTTCAGCAGGGCGACGTGATCTTCGTTGAGAAGATCAATTCTCAGGCAGACGAAGCGGTTACTTTCGATGAGGTGCTGCTCGTCGGCGATGGCGACCAGACCAAGATCGGCGCTCCCACTGTTGCGGGTGCCAAGGTTGAGGGCAAGGTTCTGTCCCAGGTGAAGGCGAAGAAGATCGTCGTCTATAAGTACAAGGCCAAGAAGAACGAGCGCAAGAAGCAGGGCCATCGTCAGCCCTACACCAAGGTTGAGATCACGGCCATCAACGCCTGATGTCCTTCCGCGGTACGACCGTGACCTTCTGGAAACGGTCAGACGGCGCTCTGATCGGCTATCAGACGGAGGGACACAGCGGGTATGCCTGTGCAGGCGCGGACATCGTCTGTGCGGCCATATCGGCGCTGACCCAATCGACGCTCAATGGACTGAAAAATGTCCTCAAGGCGCCGGTGATGTTTGAGATCGACGATCAACGGGCGTTCATTGAAGCAGAATTGACGCCGGAAGCCTCCGAAACGCAGATCGAACAGGCACAGCTGCTGCTTGTGACGCTGCTGGAGGGCCTTCAGGCAATCCAGCGGGGCTATCCCCGAAATGTCCGTATTATCTTCAAGGAACGGAGGTAAAGCACATGTTCATGATGAATCTTCAGCTCTTCGCTCACAAGAAGGGAATGGGCTCCTCCCGCAACGGCCGCGACAGCCATGCGCAGCGCCTGGGCGTGAAGCGCGCAGATGGCCAGTTCGTGCTGGCGGGTAACATTCTCGTTCGTCAGCGTGGAACTCAGTTCCATCCGGGCAAGAATGTCGGCATCGGTGATGACGATACTCTGTACGCAAAGGTGGACGGTATCGTAAAGTTCGAGCGCTACGACAAGACTCGCAAGCAGGTCAGCATCTATCCCAAGACTGAAGCTGCTGCTGAATAATAGCGATACTTTTTTGAAAGCGTGCCAGTATTGGCACGCTTTTCTTGCAGAAGAGGAGATTGCGATGTTCGTTGGAAGTGAGACGATCGATCTTCGCCTGACGCTGATGGACAGCGCCCAGTGTTTCCGATGGACGCAGGCGGGTGATCGCTTTGGCGCAGTGATCCATGGAGAGCCGGTCTGGCTGCGGGCGCAGGAAGACGGCCTGTATGCCGAGGGCGGCGATCGGGCCCGGCTGCGGGATTATCTGGACCTCGATCGCGACTATGGCGCGCTTGCGGTCGAGTATGCGGCAATTCCGGTGGTCCGGCAGGCGATGGAGATGTATCCGGGACTTCGCGTGCTGAACCAGGATCCGTGGGATGCGCTGGTGACGTTCATCCTCTCGGCAAACAACAATGTCACGCGCATTCGCAAGCTGTGTGACGCGCTGTCGATGCACTGCGGAAGCGCCTGTGAGACGCAGTATGGAACGCTTTACGGCCTTCCGACGCCCGCGCAGCTCGCCGCGTGCGAGGAGCAGGAGCTGCGGGCACTGGGCGTCGGGTATCGCGCGCCCTATCTGATCCAGACGGCCCGCGAGGTCGAGAAAGGATTTCCGCTCGCGGAGTTGTGCGGAATGGAATATGCCTGTGCCCATGCGCAGCTGGTGAAGCTGGCGGGCGTGGGGGACAAGGTGGCCGACTGTGTGCTGCTGTTCGGCTGCCGGCACACCTCCGCGTTTCCGGTGGACACCTGGGTGGAGAAGCTGGTCCGGGACTGGCTCGGCATTGACGCCAAGGGCCGCAAGGGGTTGATGAATGCCTCGAGATCGCTGCTGGGCGAACACGCAGGGCTCGCGCAGCAATTCCTGTTCCATGCGGCGCGCACGGGCGGAATTGCACTGAAATAAAGTATAAACACAAAGAGGGACGAGACGATGCTGGGTGTATGGGTAAACTTTGCCACCGTCGTGCTGGGCGGCCTGGTGGGCACGCTGCTGCGCGGCGGCATCAAGGAAAAGTATCGCCAGACGATCAATGCGGGTCTGGCGCTGTGTGTGCTGCTGATCGGAATGAGCGGCGCGCTGAAGACGGAAAACGAGATGCTGGTGATCGTCTCCATTGTGATCGGCTGCATCATCGGCGAGCTTCTGCGGATCGAGAACGGCCTCGATCATCTGGGCGAGTGGGCGCAGCAGAGGTTTGCGAAAAACGACACGGGCTTTGCCTCGGGATTCATCAACGCGACGCTGCTGTTCTGCGTGGGCGCGATGGCGGTGGTCGGCTCGCTGAAGGCAGGCCTGGAAAATGATTCGAGCACGCTGCTGGCCAAGGCGGCGCTGGACGGCGTGTCCTCGATCATCTTCGCGTCGTCCTTTGGCATCGGCGTGGTGTTTGCGGCGATCCCGCTGACGATCTATCAGGGCGGTATTGCGCTGCTTTCGGGCGTACTGGCACCGTATCTGACGGAGTCGCTGATCAATGAGATGAGCGCGGTGGGCTCCATTCTGATCATCGCGCTGAGCCTGAATATGCTCGAGCTGACCAAGCAGCGCATCCGCGTGGGAAATATGCTGCCGGCGATTCTGGTGCCCTGCGTGTACATGCCGGTGGCGAGCCTGCTGACATCGCTGTTCTGAATTTGAAGAGGAGAACATACATATGAAGACGCTTCTGGGCAAATTCAAGTCGAATTACCTGATCCGCGTGCTGTTTTCGCTGAAGGGCAATCCCAGAGCCTGCATCTGGGCGGAGCCGCTGTGGGGAATTCCCTACAACCTTTATCTTCCGTATGTGACGCTGTTCATGACCTCCATCGGACTTTCCTATGCGCAGATCGGCTATGTCACGTCCATCACGATGGCGTCGCAGATGGTGTCTGCGGTGCTCTCCGGCGTGCTGGCGGACAAGCTGGGCCGGCGGCGGTGCACGCTGATCTTTGACGTCCTCAGCTGGAGCGTGCCCACGTTTTTGTGGATGTGCGCGCAGGATCTCTCGTGGTTCGTGGTGGCGGCGCTGTTCAACGGCATGTGGCGCGTCACGGAGAACTCCTGGTATCTGCTGCTGATCGAGGACGCGGAGAAGGATCAGGCGATTGCGCTGAGCTCTCTGACCAATCTGATGGGCTTGATTGCGGCCTTCTTTGCGCCGATTTCGAAATTCGCGGTGGACGCCTTCGGCGTGGTGGCCACGATGCGCGTACTGTACGGCTTCGCCTGCGTTTCCATGACGGCGAAGTTTGTGCTGCTGTACCGCTTCGGCACGGAGACGCAGAACGGTCTGCGCCGCATGGAGGCGACGAAGAACAAGCCGCTGTGGAAATCCCTCTGGGAGTGCAAGGATGTGTATATCGGGATCGTGCGCGAGAAGCGGATGCTGCTGACGCTGGCGATTCTGGCTTCCTATATGCTGGTCACGACGCTCAACAGCAACTATTGGGCGCTGTATCTGCGCGATATTCTGGGCGTGAGCGAGGGCAATGTGTCGCTGTTCGTGACGCTCAAATCGCTGGTGATCCTGTTCTGCAGCTTCGCGCTGGTGCCCAGGGTGCGGTATCAGTCGATCCGCGTGCCGATGCTGCTGTCGCTGGCGGCGTTTGCGACTTCCCAGCTGCTGCTGCTGACGAACCTCGGCGGCGTCGCGGGCGTGGCAGTGCTGGCGCTGTCTGTGGCGCTGGAGGCCACTGCGCTGTCCGTACTGGGTCCGGTCACGGGATCGCTGGTGTTCATCCATGCGGCAGAAAACGAGCGCGCGCTGATCGTGGGCATGGTGTATGCCACGGTGGCGCTGATCGTTTCGGTCTTCCCGGCGCTGGTGGGCCTGCTGGCCCAGCGCACGCTGCGCGCACCGTTTTACATCAATCTCTGTCTGTTTGTGCTGCTGGCAGCGCTCTCCATTGCGATCAGCCGCCTGCCCGCGGCGCACGAAAGGGCGGAATAACCCAGAGAAAAAGACCTGCAGCCCGGTTGGGCCTGCAGGTCTTTTTTGCAATCAGCGCTCAATCTCCTCACGCGCAATCTGCACGTAGCGGCGAACCTTTTCGGGATCGTGATGAACCTGATAGACGTCGCGCTGGGCGATTTCGAGCTTGCAGTTTTTGGCTGCACGGGCGGTCTTGCGGAAGCACTGGCGCGCGGCGTCCTCGTCCAGCGGCGCGTCCATGCCGAGAATGGTGGCCGGCGGCTTGCGCAGATAGGTCACGCGCGTGCCCTGAAGGCGCTCGCCCATGAACTCCTCGTCGCACCAGGGGGAGATGGAGACCTTGCGCAGGTTCGGCACCTTCGAAAGGCAGTTGTCCCAGATTCCGTGGGTGGCTTCGCAGCAGCCGTAAGAGACCAGGCCGAAGCGATCCATCAGCTCGCGGTAGTAGGGGAAGATCAGTTCGGCGAACATTGCGGGGGAGACGCCGGAGGTCTCCTGGGAGTCCATGTACAGCCACAGATCCTTCAGCGGCGCGCCGGGAGCGTCGTCCGGCAGTTCATCGGTGAAGCAGTAGGTTCCCTGGCACAGGTGCTGCATCCGCGCGGCGGAGCGCAGGTGCTTTCCGGACTCCAGCATTTCAAAATAGGCGATGTAATCGTCGGTCAGGCGGCGCATCATGGCGTGAAAGCGCTCCTCATCGTCGATCATGGCGACGTACATGTCGTCCATGTTCATGATGTGCACAATATCCTGAGTGGGACAGGAGATGAGCGCGTCGCTGAGACGGCGGACGGGAAGGATGTCCCCGAAGAGCTCCTCCATCTCCGCGAGCTCCTGCGCGGCGCCTGCATCATCGACGCTGAAAGCGGAGGGACCGAGCAGATGTTCGTCCTCCTCCAGATCGTGCAGGTAGGGAATGAAGTGGTGCCCCAGGCCTCCGGTCTCCTCCCGCTTGGCGGGGAGGCCGAAGGGAACGAAGCGCAGGCGGTCGCCGACGGCATAGTAGGCGGGAACCAGCGTGTCGTCCTCGAACAGCGTGAAGTTCGCGATGGGCTTGAGCATGCGGGCCTCGATTTTGCGGGCCTGCGCGCCCTCGCAGCGCATCAAAGCGGGGAGAATCTCGTGCTGGAAGGTGTCGATTTCGATGCGGATCATGGGCCGTTTGGGAGCGTCATTGCTGCCGAAAGCGATCCATTCGCGCATCAGCTGCTGGTTTCGGGGGGAGGCGGCGAGCTCGGCCTGGCGTTTCGCGAGTTCACGAAGGGTTTCGCGGTCCTTTGAGGAAATTTGCATGATCAAATCCTCCTTGAGCATTGAAAATTGAGGTTATCGATAAAAAAGGCGCACCGCGCGCCTGAGTTTCAGAAGATTGGCGGATCAGAATTCGCGCAGCACCAGGTCGGTCACACCGTCGCCCAGGCGCGTTTCCAGCCTGATTACCTTGGGATGATGGGCATATTCGCTTCGCACCATGTCCCGAAGCGCACTGCCGCCGTGGCAGCCGTGAATGACGCGGATTCGCATGACGCCGGGGCGGGCCCGGCGCAGCGCGGCGTCCACGGCAATCCGCCCCTGATAGGCGTTTTTGCCGTGCAGATCGATTTCGACAATGGCGTCCATGGCACTGTCTCTCCTTTGCGCGAAGCTGCGCTCCTTCGTAGCATCAGTAGTATAGCATGCGGGAAAACGGCCTGTCAATACAGAAAATCCCAATGGGTTTTCGCCCGATGAATTGCATTTTCCGCGAATCTATGTTATGATAAGAGCGGAGAATCTGAATATATTTGGAAAGGATAGATATGGATATGAAAATCACGATCTGCGTCGGCAGCACCTGCCATCTGCTGGGTTCCAAGCGCGTTGTGGACCGCTTCAAGGAGCTGGTTGCCGAGAACAATCTGGGGGATAAGGTAGAGCTCGCAGGCAAGTTCTGCATGGGCAAGTGCGGCGAGGGCGTGTGTGTGACGATCGACGATGTGACGCATTCCATCAAGCCCGAGGACGCGGACGCCTTCTTCAAGGCGGAGGTTTTGGAGAAGCTGTAAACCATAACGGAGGGATATCATGGCAGAGGTCATCCGGCTCGGGCAGGAGAACTGCCGCGATTGTTACAAGTGCATCCGCAACTGCCTGCTGAAGGCGATCCGGTATTCCGACGGACACGCCGAGATCATTCAGGAGGAATGTATTCAGTGCGGCGAATGCGTGGTAACCTGTCCGCGCCACGTGGAGATGGTGTGGAACGATCTGAATGCCGTTCGCAAGCAGATCCGTTCCGGTCGGCGCGTGGTGGCCAGCGTTGCGCCCTCGTTCATTGCGGAACTGGACGTGGGTTCCATCGAGGATCTGCGCGAGGCGCTTGTGCAGCTCGGTTTTGCCGACGCCCAGGAGACCGCCATCGGAGCGGAGATCGTCAGCAACGAGTACGTCAGGATCATGGCGAACGGAGAGACAGACGTGCTGATCTCCTCCAGCTGCCCGCCGATCAACCTGCTGATCCAGAAATACTATCCCGAGATGCTGAAATATCTGGCGCCGGTGGAGTCGCCCATGGAGGTGCACTGCCGCCGACTGCGCGAGGAGTTTCCCGATGCATACATCGTATTCATCGGGCCTTGCTATGCCAAGAAGACGGAGGCTCTGGAGACGAACTGCTGCGATGCGGTGCTGCTGTTCTCCGACCTCAAGCGGTGGATGCACGAAGCCGGCGTCACCCCCGTCAACCGCGGCATCAAGGTCATGCGCGGCGGCTATCGCGCCCGCCGCTATCCGCGCCAGGACGGCATCGTCAAATCGTTCACCCGCGAGCCCGGCTGGAACCGCGTGTCCATCGACGGCGTGGGTGACTGCATCGCCGCGCTGGAGGAGATGCGCCAGTGCAAGCTCTCCAAGGTCTTTCTGGAAATGACCGCCTGCGAGGGAAGCTGCGTCAACGGCCCGGCCATTCGCAGCAATCGCTACGAGAACCGCATTCGCGGCACTGTGGTGGTGAACTCCTATGCGGGCGAGAACGACTATGGCGTGACGGTCAACCGCTCCATCCGGAAAAAGTTCCGGCCGGAGCCCGTGGAGCGCATGATGCCCACGGAGGAGGAGATCGAGGAAGTTCTCCTGAAGCTGGGCAAAAATACCGCGGACAAGGCCCTCAACTGCGGCTGCTGCGGTTATCCCACCTGCCGCGAGATGGCGTCTGCACTGTGCCAGGGCAAGGCCCAGATGGACATGTGCCTGCCGTATCTTCGCGAGCGCGCGGAGCGCCATTCCCGCGAGGTGGTGGACAATACGCTTGAAGCGGCCGACAAGGTCATCGAAAAGCAGATGCGCGTGGTTCAGAACATCGCGTCCATTTTGGGCGAAACCACGGCGGAAACCAAGGTGATGCTGGTTCGCCTGAAAGAGGCGATTCAGGACAGTGAATAGCGATGAGTGATTTGTATATCGATTCGGGGTATATCAGCCTGAACAAGGCCGGAGAACAGCTCTGCGGTGATCGCGTGGTGTTCGCCTCCAACGAGGACACCACCATCTGCGTGCTGGCTGACGGCCTCGGAAGCGGCGTAAAGGCGAATATTCTGGCCACGCTCACGTCCCAGATTCTGGCGACGATGAGCGCTAGGGGTATGTCTGTGGAGGAGTGTGTCAATACAATCGTCCGCACGCTGCCGGAGTGCAATGTCCGCAAGATCGCCTATTCCACGTTCACCATCATCAAAATCCGCGATCAGAGATACGTTGAGCTGACGCGCTTTGACAATCCGCACACCATCGTTCTGCAGAATGGCCGGAACTACGATTTCAAATACGAAACCCGCATGATCGAGGGCAAGCGCATCTACGAGAGCCGCTTCGAGGCGGGGGAGAACGACGTCTTTGTGGTCATGAGCGACGGCGCAATCTACGCCGGCATCGGGCACGAGTATGCCTTCGGCTGGGAGCGCGAGAACATCATCAAATATCTTGAGGAGAACTATTCGTCCGACCGTACGGCCCGTCAGATTGCGCAGAACCTGGCGGCGGAGTGCAACCGGCTGTACCACGGCCGGCCGGGCGACGACACCACGATCGCCGTGCTCCGCCTGTGCAAGCGCCAGAAGGCGAATCTGATGATCGGTCCGCCCTCTTCCAGGGGCCTGGACGAACTGATGACAAAGGAGTTTCTGTCGCAGCCCGGCAAGAAGATCGTTTGCGGCGGCACGACGAATCGGATTGTGGCGCGGCATTTGGGCAGCGATGTGAGCGCATCGCTGGACTATGCGGACTGCGATCTTCCGCCACTGTACCATGTAGAGGGCATAGATCTGGCCACGGAGGCGATTGTCACGATCTCCAGGGTTTTGGAGTATGCGGACGAATACCTGGCAGGGGAGCGCCTCACGACCTCCTGGGAGGGCAAGCGAGACGGCGCGTCGCTGATTGCCCAGGAACTGTTCGACCGCGCGACGGACATCGATTTCTTCGTTGGATGCGCGATGAATCCGGCACATCAGAATCCCAAGCTGTCGCTGGCCTTCGGTGCGAAGTTCCAGCTGATCGACCGGCTCTCCAAGCGATTGGAGCAGATGGGAAAGCATGTCAACGTCAAGTTCTTTTGAGAATCCTCTGCCTCAAAAAAAGTTCAGAAAATTTGAAAAAAGGTATTGACAAATCCCGGGAGTTGGTGTATTATATATCACGTCGCCGCGATGAGTGAGAAACGAAAGCGAGAGGCGGCCGGGGAGCATAGCTCAGCTGGGAGAGCATCTGCCTTACAAGCAGAGGGTCAC
>JBJEUD010000100.1:0-2726 GCA_051883655.1 Candidatus Faecivicinus sp.
CGCAAGGGTAGAGAAAAGGTAACCAGCAAGTCGAATTCCCCGATTCTGCAGTCCTGTCCGCAGAAGCGCGGCGTCTGCCTGTCCGTCAAGACGCAGACCCCCAAGAAGCCGAATTCTGCTTTGCGTAAGATTGCCCGTGTTCGCCTGACGAACACCATCGAAGGTACTTGCTACATCCCCGGCATCGGCCACAACCTGCAGGAGCACTCGGTTGTGCTGATCCGTGGCGGCAAGGTCCGCGACCTGCCCGGCTGCCGTTACCATATCATCCGCGGCGCTCTCGATGCTGCTGGCGTTGCCAAGCGCATGCAGGGCCGCTCCCTCTACGGCGCAAAGCGTCCGAAGAAGTAATTGAGCCGAATCTGATTCCGCTCTTTGGTGAAAACGGGAGGACGGCCCAAAGGAAGTGCCCATTTGGAACGTGGGAGCACATCCCGAAGGCGGCCTGAACGGGCGACCCTGGAAGCGCCAACTTCCACGGAAGCTTTTACCTGTTTCTCGTTCACTTTAACGTCCGAATTTTGCATTCAGGAGGGACTTTTAATGCCCAGACGTGGATTTATTCCGAAGCGCGAAGTGCTTCCGGATCCGGTATATGGTGCGGTTATCGTCACCAAGCTGATCAACCAGGTGATGTACGATGGCAAGCGCGGCGTTGCGCAGGCCGTCTGCTACGAAGCGTTTGACACGGTTGCGAAGAAGTCCGGCAAGGAGCCCATGGAGGTTTTCAACCAGGCCATTGCCAACATCATGCCTTCCCTCGAGGTCAAGGCTCGCCGTGTCGGCGGCGCGACCTATCAGGTCCCGATCGAGATCCGTCCCGAGCGCCGTCAAACCCTGGCGCTGCGCTGGCTGGTGACCTTCGCCCGCAAGCGCGGTGAGCGCAGCATGGCGGATCGCCTCGCTGGCGAGATCCTCGATGCCGCGAACAACGCCGGTAATGCCGTGAAGCGTCGCGAGGACATGCACAAGTCTGCGGAAGCCAACAAGGCGTTCGCACACTATCGCTGGTAATTCCGGCTGGAATGTCCAAAGGCGCGAGGAGGGTTTTGCCCTCCGGCACATCATACAAACCTCTACTTCAGCACGCCTAGGCGTGCTGAAGTAACATTCTAGAGCATTGCGCAGATTTGTAATTCTATCGGCAGATTTGTGCATTCCAGGGAAAAGGCTTTGGCTCTTTTCCTCATACATTTAATAGAAAGTAGGAAATCGACTGTGGCGAGAACACATTCACTTGATCATGTTCGCAATATCGGCATCATGGCGCATATCGACGCTGGCAAGACCACGACGTCCGAGAGAATCCTGTACTATACGGGCCGTACCCATCGCATCGGCGAGGTGCACGAAGGCATGGCGACGATGGACTGGATGGAACAGGAGCAGGAGCGCGGAATCACGATCACCTCGGCCGCAACAACCTGTGAATGGCGCGGTCATCAGATCAACCTGATTGACACTCCCGGCCACGTCGACTTCACGGTTGAGGTGGAGCGCTCCCTGCGCGTGCTGGACGGCGCTGTGTCCGTCTTCTGTGCGAAGGGCGGCGTTGAGCCCCAGTCCGAAACCGTTTGGCGTCAGGCCACCAAGTATCAGGTTCCCCGTCTGGCCTACGTCAACAAGATGGACATCACCGGCGCGGATTTCTTCCGCGTGGTGGACATGATGAAAGATCGTCTGCAGGCCAACGCTGTGCCGATTCAGCTGCCCATCGGCGCCGAAGCTGATTTCGTCGGCCTGGTTGACCTGGTGAAGATGAAGGCGGAGATCTATGTCGACGAGCTCGGAACCACCATGGACGAAACCGAGATCCCCGAAAACCTCAAGGAGATGGCCGAGGAGTATCATCAGAAGATGGTCGAGGCCGCCGCTGAAGCCGACGACGAGCTGATGATGAAGTACCTCGATGGCGAAGAGCTGACCGTTGAGGAGATCAAGTACGGCATCCGCAAGGCGACCATCGAAAACAAGATGACCCCTGTGCTGTGCGGCACCTCCTATCGCAACAAGGGCGTGCAGCCCCTGCTGGACGCGATCGTCGACTATCTGCCCTCTCCGATCGACATTCCGCCGGTCAAGGGCACCAAGGTCGGCTCCGATGAGGAGATCGAGCGCAAGGCGGACGACAACGAGCCCTTCTCTGCACTGGTGTTCAAGATCATGGCTGACCCGTATGTCGGCAAGCTGGCTTTCTTCCGCGTGTACTCCGGAACCCTGAAGTCCGGCAGCTACGTCTACAATTCCAACAAGGGCAAGCGCGAGCGCATTGGCCGCATCCTGAGAATGCACGCCAACCATCGCGAGGAGATCGATGAGATCCGCGCGGGCGATATCGCTTCCGCTGTCGGCCTGAAGGACACCACCACCGGCAACACGATCTGCGATGAGAACAATCCCATCGTTCTGGAGTCGATGGAGTTCCCGGAGCCCGTTATCCGCGTCGCGATCGAGCCCAAGACCAAGGCCGGCCAGGACAAGATGAGCCTTGCGCTGGTGCGTCTGGCTGAGGAGGATCCCACCTTCAAGACCTACTCCGACGAGAGCACCGGTCAGACCATCATTGCCGGCATGGGCGAGCTCCATCTGGAGATCATCGTCGACCGCCTGCTGCGCGAGTTCCGCGTGGAGGCCACCGTCGGCAAGCCCCAGGTCGCTTACAAGGAGTGCATCCGCAAGCGCGCGCGCGCCGATGCCCGCTATGTCCGCCAGACCGGCGGTCACGG
>JBJEUD010000101.1:0-2722 GCA_051883655.1 Candidatus Faecivicinus sp.
GTAGCTCAATGGCAGAGCATTCGGCTGTTAACCGAAGGGTTGTAGGTTCGAGTCCTACCTGAGGCGCCACAAGGAACTCAGATATTGTAATGATATCTGGGTTCTTTTTTGTCAAAGAATGCCTCTGCAAATGCGGGGACTCCCGGGAAAGCCGCGCTTTTCCATTGCTTTCGCTGGATTGAAATGCGGTCGTGATAAATCTGAATCTTTATTGCATCAAATCGCTGGCTTTGGCTGAATCGGGAGTTCTTCCGGGAGAGGAAAAGCGGACATCGCGCTGCGAAAGAGTCCAAACGCGACGCCCGTGTTTTCTATTCCTCTGGATACTGGCGCTTGAACAGAGAGATGGCGGTCCGCGTGCACAAATTCTGCAGTATCTGCCGCGAGCCGGAACAGGACATCCAGTGCGGGAGATCACTTCTTGGACTATATAATAAGAAGCGATTGCTTGCCGCCTGATCTGAGGCCTCGCCTTGCCGTATCCCACGGCGGCACAGCAGCATCCATTCGATGAATCTCATTTGTGGCGCAAATCGGTTTGCCGCTGCTTTGGGAAGGTGCGAAATGAGTCCAAACGCGCCCTGGCTGGGGCATCGATGTCAATTTCCGACCATGCGCACGTTTTAACTGGAAGAAATCCCACCGGGCGGCGCACACAAAAATCAGGAAGATTTTGTGTTTTAACGTTATGATAACATTTGTGTTTGGAATTAAACTTGACTTAATGGAAGTCCGGTAGTACAATTGGGATGATAAAAGAAATTCCTATCGCTTGGCGTATGGCCGGGCAGAGGGAATGGAATCGGCAGCCGCAAGCGATCGCCGGGCGAAATTTTTTCGCCGGATCGGTGATGATCGCACAGAGCGCCGCATAGGTGTTATCATCCATGTTTTCACTTCGGATGATTTCCCATTGCATGCGTTATGGAGTAGCACATGGGCGGCTGCGGAAAACCGCGCTTCGCACCGGGATTGGCCGTGGCGAGGCAGTATATGTGTCTCTGCGTTTCGACGTAGCACACGCGGCGTGCCGGTGCCGGAAGGCGCTTTGCCGGCGGCCAGACATTCAAATGTATAAATTCCGATCTGGAAAGACATCTGCGTTATGGTGTAGCGCAAAAAGCGAGGAACTAGGAGGAACGGACATGAGGACGAAAAAACTGTTTGCAATCTTGCTGGCGTGCGTGATGAGCCTGGCGATGATCTGCGGCTCCTCCGTGGCATTGGCGACGGAAGAGCAGCCCGCCGCGACCGCGCAGCAAACCGCCGGCCCGGAGATCACGCCGGCCCCGGAAGTGACGATTGAAGCGCCCGTCGTGATCGTCGCGGAGACGCCTGCGGTCGCCGCGGAGACGTCCGAACCGACCTCCGAGCCGGAATCCACGGACACGCCCGCCGATCCCACGGACACGCCCGCCGATCCCACGGACACCCCCGCGGCTTCCACGGACGCGCCCGCCGATCCCACCGAGGTTCCCGCCGATCCCACGGACGCGCCTGCGAATCCCACCGAGGTTCCCGCAGACCCCACCGCGGATCCCACCGAGGTCCCCGTCGTGTACAGCGACCGCTATGCCACCGTCGAGGGCGGCACGGCCGTCTACGCCGAGAAGGCGCTGAAGACCCTGCTGGGCGAGTTCACCGAGGATCAGGTGATGTACATCGCCGACGTTGTCGAACTGGAGAACGGCGCGATCTACGAGGCCCATTTTGACACCGAAGAAACCGTCGGAACCGACGCCGGTCTGGTCGGCTACTTCTACGCCGCCGACCTGCAGTTCCTGACCGAGACCGAGGCGGACATCGAAACCGCCGTGCTGGCCAGCGTCCGCACCGAGTCCGGCGACAAGCTGCCCGTGGCGAAGTTCCGTGCGGTGCCCAAGCCGGAGCCCACGGCCGAGCCCGAGGGCGCTTACATCAACGCCGAGACCGTGAACGTCCGCACCGAGGCCAGCGCCGAGTCCGAGCCCGTGACCCAGCTGGCGAAGGGCGCGGCCGTCACCGTGCTGCAGGCCGTGCAGAACGAGCTGGGCGAGACCTGGTATCTGGTTGCCTATGACGGCGGCGAGGGCTATGTCCGCTCCGATTTCGTCGCGAACGTCGACCTCGAGGCCCCCGCGGCCGCCGACGAGCCCGAAGCCACCGACGAGCCCGAAGTCACCGAGGAGCCTGCGGCTGCGGAGCCCGAGGAGACCCGCTCCCTGGCCGAGATCATCGAAGAGACCAACCCGGATCGCAGCATCACCGTGGACGTCGCCTGGAGCACCGAGACCCCCGAGCTGGGCAGCACCGCCACGCTGACCATGAATATGATCGGCTACGACGGCCTGACCTACACCGTGTTCTGGCAGTGCGACAAGGGCGACGGCTGGGAGACCGTTCATGAAGGCACTCCGAGCATCTCCTTCATGGTGTGCGAGGAGAACGCGAACTGGCAGTGGCGCGCCGGCGTGACCATCACGGCCGCGCCCGAAGCCCCGGCGGAGGCGCCCGCCGAGGAAACTCCGGCGGAGGAGACCCCTGTGGAGGAGGCTCCGGCGGAGACGCCTGCTGAAGAACCTGCCGCCGAAGCGACTGCGGCTGAGTAACCGCATGGCCATTTCGAATGAGGAAAGAGGAGGATGGCAATGAAGACGAGTTTCAAGCGCGCGGCCGCATGGTTGCTTACGGTGCTGATGATCCTCAGCTGCGTTCCCGCAATGGCAACGGAGAGCGTGACGGA
>JBJEUD010000102.1:0-2719 GCA_051883655.1 Candidatus Faecivicinus sp.
GCATCCAATGCAATGCAGATGCGCTCCAATACATCCATTCGGATCGTATCGTTCACCTTCAGTTTGCGATAAGTTGATTCACTGATTCCCGCAAGATATACTATATCCTTTTGAGAATAACCTCTCTTTTCAAGGAGTTTCCACAAGTGAGCGTAAGAAATCATGGCGGCACCTCCAAAAAGTAAAGTAATGCAATTATAACATGAGCAGATGTCGCCCAAATGACATGAAGCGAGAGATTTATGGACATTCTCTTCCAAATCATGCTTCCAGTCTCAGCTGAAAGGGCAACTTCAGAAATTTGCCTCGTGTTCGCTTCCATGAAGCGTGGATTCCGGGTATAATGAAATCAAACAAACCGGAGGAGGCGGAGGCATGGAGAGGCGCACGTACATCGCCATTGATCTCAAGTCCTTCTATGCCTCCGTCGAGTGCGTGGAACGCGGACTGGATCCCCTGGACTCCCATCTGGTGGTGGCGGACGAGAGCCGGACGGAAAAGACGATCTGTCTGGCGGTGTCCCCGGCGCTCAAGGCGATGGGCGTGCCCGGGCGGCCGCGGCTGTTTGAGGTGGTGCAACGGGTGAAGGATATCAATGCGCAGCGCCGGAAGCGGGCACCCGGCCAACAGCTTCTCGGAGCGTCCCACTTTGCCTCGGAGCTGAGGCGGGATCCAACGCTGGCGCTCGATTACGTTGTTGCGCCTCCGCGCATGGCCTTCTACATCGAATACAGCACGCGCATCTATCAGATCTACCTGAACTATGTGGACGAGAAGGACATTCACGTCTACTCCATCGACGAGGTGTTCATCGACGCGACGGAATACCTGAAGGCTTCGGGCCTCACTGCCCGCGACCTCGCCATGGAGATCATTCTCGACGTGCTGCGGAGCACCGGCATCACGGCCACGGCGGGCATTGGGCCGAACCTCTACCTGTGCAAGGTGGCCATGGACGTCTGGGCCAAGCACATCGAGCCGGACGAAAACGGCGTGCGCATCGCCGAGCTGGACGAGATGAGCTACCGCAGGCAGCTGTGGAGCCACCGCCCGCTGACGGACTTCTGGCGCGTGGGCAGGGGCTACGCCCGGAAGCTGGAGGAGCACGGCATGTTCACGATGGGCGACGTGGCGCGGCAGTCCGTGCGGGACGAGAACGTGCTCTACGACCTGTTCGGCGTGAACGCGGAGCTGCTCATCGACCACGCCTGGGGCTGGGAGCCCTGCACCATTGCCGACATCAAGGCGTACCGGCCTGATTCCAGCAGCATCGGCTCCGGTCAGGTGCTGTCCTGTCCCTATTCCTTCGGGAAGGCCAGACTGGTCGTCCGGGAGATGGCCGACGCGCTGGCGCTGGAGCTGGTGGACAAGCGTCTGACGACGGATCAGCTGGTGCTGGACGTCGGCTACGACAACGGCAACGTCGCCGACGGCGGAGCCTATGCGGGCGAGGTCAAGGCCGACCGCTACGGGCGCAGAACGCCCAAGCCCGCCCACGGCACGCAGCGCCTGGAGCGGCGAACATCGTCAGCAAGGCGGATTGCGGAGGCGGCGCTGGAGCTGTACGACCGGATTGTCGATCCGCGCCTGTCGGTTCGCAGGCTCAATCTTGCGGCGCTCAACGTGGCGGACGAGGGCGAGGCGGTGCAGGACGCGCCCGAGCAGCTGGACATGTTCACGGATTACGCAGCGCTGGAGCAGCAGAGAGCAGCGGAGGATGCCGCGCTGGCGCGGGAGAAGCAGGGCCAGCAGGCGATTCTGGAGATACGCAGAAAGTTTGGAAAGAACGCCATCCTGAAGGGTACGAGCCTGATGGAGGGTGCGACGGCCAGGGACCGGAACCGGCAGATCGGAGGGCACAAGGCATGAGCGACTACGAGGACATCATCCGCCTCCCCCACCATGTCTCCGAAAAGCATCCGCGGATGTCCATGCGCAACCGCGCAGCGCAGTTTTCACCCTTTGCCGCACTGACAGGCTACGACGCGGCGATCCGAGAGACCGCGCGGCAGACGCACCGGCGAATCCATCTGAGCGAGGACGAGCAGGCGGAAATCGGCAGGAAACTACGTGCTCTGGCAGAGGGAGAAGCCCCGGAGGCCGTGTTCGTCTACTTTGTCCCCGATGCGCGCAAGGAGGGAGGCGAATACGTCTCCTGCACGGCTCGTGTGAAGCGCATTGACATGCCTGCCCGTCGGGTGATCCTGACGGACGGACGGGAGATTCCCATTGACGATATTCTGGAGATCGACTGCCCTGCGCTTCGCGGGGCGGAAGCATCCCTTTGACGGAGGAAAACAGAAATGAAGATCGGCGTGATTTCAGACACCCATGGGCTGCTGCGCCCGGAGGTCGTGGAGAAACTGCAGGGCTGCGATGCAATCCTGCACGCAGGCGACGTCAACAAACCCGAAATTCTGGATGCGCTGCGGGCCATCGCGCCGCTGCATGTGGTGCGCGGCAACAACGACAAGGACTGAGCGGAGGCGCTTCCCCACAGCCTCAGTGTGGAGCTCGGCGGCGTGCGGATTCTGATGATCCACAACAGGCGCGAGCTGCCGAGGGATCTGGGCGACGCCCAGCTGATCGTGTTCGGCCACTCCCACAAATACTTCGAGCAGACCATCCACGGCCGGCTCTGGCTGAACCCCGGCAGCTGCGGAAAGCGCAGGTTCGATCAGGAGATCAGCTTTGCGCTGCTGCACATCGACGGCGGCGC
>JBJEUD010000103.1:0-15287 GCA_051883655.1 Candidatus Faecivicinus sp.
GCAAGCTGGGCGTGATGGACTACTATCAGATGCAGAACGTGATCTCCGACACCCGCATGCGCCAGGCCATCGCCGGCGAGGGCGACGCCCCGGACAAGTCCGGCGACGCACCCAGAAAGTAACATGAGCGTTCTTCAGGAAGGGAGGTTTGCCGCATGGATTCTTTCGTTGGAATCGTCGTGCTGCTGATCATCTTCGGCCTGGTGCAGAAGTTCTCGAAGAAGGCGCAGGCAAACCGCAACACGCCGGTGGATTCCGGCAAGCGCCGCGCGCCGTCCAGTCCGGCCGCTGCAAAGCGCCCTGCGAAGGCCGACGCGCCCGGCAGCGCTGCCGATCTGCTCGACGGCGCCATCCTCAAGGGAAAGCCCGGCGAATCCTTCAATGACATCATCGAAGCGTTCTCCCAGGCGTTCAACGCAGAGGAGAGCGCGCTGCCCAACCCCGAAAAGCCCGCCCCGGCGGCCGCAAAGGTGAATCTGCCCCAGGGCGCGAGCCTCACCGACGAGCACGGCTGCGTGGGCGGCTCCATGGATTCCCACTCCCCCGAGGGCGAGGATCCAAAGGAGCACGCCGCGCACCTGCGCCGCAGCGATTCCGCCCGCCCCACGCCGTCCACGCCCCACATCGCCGCGCCCGTGCGCCCGCGCCGGAGCGCCACCGCCGAAAAGGCGCGCACGCCCGAAGCGACAGGCGAACCGCTCTGCGGTGTGATGCGGGGTGCAACCGTCGCCGACCTGCGCCGCGCCGTGGTGATGTCCGAAATTCTGGACAAGCCCAAGGCGCTGCGCCGGACCTGCCGCTAATCCATCGCCCGGGCCCGCATGGGGAAGGCCTCCCTTCTGAGGAGCGTCTTCCCTTTTGCCGGGCTCGGGAAGTTTCATTTTTATAAGGAGCAAGCCATGGAATCCATCCGCATTCTCATCGCCGACGACGAGCCCGGCATGCGCACGGTGATGCGCAAGGTCGTGGAGAAGGCCGCGGGCTACACTCTGGTGGGCGAGGCCGAAAACGGCGCGCAGCTGCTGGAGCTCTACGACCAGACCCGGCCCGACGTGGTGCTCATGGACGTGGAGATGCCCGAGATGACCGGCATCGAGTGCGCCCGGATCATTCAGGACCGCAATCCGCGCACGGTGCTGGTGTTCGCCACGGCGCACGAGCAGTACATGCGCAGCGCCTTCGAGGTCTACGCCTTCGACTACCTGGTGAAGCCGTTCAAGCTCGAGCGCGCGCTGAACACCCTCGCCCTCATCCGGGAGCGCCTGACCGCCCAGTCCGCCCGGCCCGAGCCCGTCCGCCCGCCCCAGTCCGCCGCGTCCGGCCGGCTGATGCTCAAGCACCGGGACGGCCTGAGCTTTATCGACATCCCGTCGATCCTGCTCATCCAGCGGGAGGAGCGCTCCAGCGTGCTCTATCTCGCCGACGGCGGGCGCTACGTCACCTCCGATTCCCTCAGCGAGCTGGAACAGCGCCTGCCCGACAGCATGTTCTTCCGCTCCCACAAGAGCTATATCATCAACCTCAGCCACATCGACTCCATCTCCCCCTACGGGCGGTGGACCTACATCGTCAAGCTGCGCGGCACCGACCGCGACGCGCTCATCACCCATGAGCGATTTGAAGACCTGCAGAATCTGTTTGCATAGGAGGACAACCGCATGATATCCCGTAAAATCGCGGAACAGACGCTGGCCGAAGCCCTGAAGACGGGCGGCGACTTCGCGGAGCTGTTCCTGCAGGACAAGCGCAGCAGCACCATGGCGCTGCTGGACGGCCGGATCGAAAACGCCGTCACCGGCCGCGCCCACGGCGCGGGCATTCGCATCATCAAGGGGCTCAGCTCCGTCTACGTGCACACCAACGACACCTCGCTGTCCGGCCTGACCGCCGCCGCCCGCAGGGCCGCGGACGCGGTGGGCGACGGCAGCGCCGCCGTGGACGTGCATCTCATCGGCTCCGTCGCCGCCAACCTGCACGCCTATCGCCAGCTGCCCATGGACGTGCCCGGTGCGCGCAAGGCGAAGCTGCTGAAGACCGCCAGCGCCGCCGCCCGCAGCGTCTCCGACGAGATCGCCCAGGTGCGCGCGGCCGTGTCCGACAGCGACAGCGATGTGCTCATCGCCAACTCCGAGGGCCTGTTCACCGCAGACCGACGCGTGTATACCCGCATCGCCATCTCCGCCGTGGCCGCCGGCAGCGGCGAGAACCAGACCGGCGGCGCCAGCCCCGGCGCGCTGATGGGCTACGAGCTGTTCGAGTCCCGCGTGGACGTGGAGGCCTGCGCCCGCGAGGCCGCGCAGCAGGCCGTGACCATGCTGCACGCGGACCCCTGCCCCGCCGGAATCATGCCCGTGGTGATCGACGGCGGCTTCGGCGGCGTGATCTTCCACGAGGCCTGCGGCCACTCGCTGGAGGCCGCCGCGGTGGCCTTCGGCAACTCCGAGTTCTGCGGCAAGCTGGGCACGCAGGTCGCCAGCCCCATCGTCACCGCCATCGACGACGGCACCCTGCCCAACGAGTGGGGCTCCACCAACATCGACGACGAGGGCACCCCCACCACCCGGCTGACGCTGATTGAAAACGGCATTCTGAAAAACTACATGGTGGACCGCCTGAACGGCCTGCGCATGGGCATGGCCCCCACCGGCAGCTCCCGCCGCCAGGACTACACCTTCGCCCCCACCTCCCGCATGCGCAACACCTTCATCGCCCCCGGCAGCGACGACGAGGCCGAGATCATCGCCTCCTGCGGCGACGGCCTGTACGCGAAAAAGATGGGCGGCGGCTCGGTCAATCCGGTGACCGGCGAGTTCAACTTCGCCGTCAGCGAGGGCTATCTCATCCGCGGCGGGAAGATCGACCGCCCGGTGCGCGGCGCGATGCTCATCGGCCGCGGCGCGGAGGTGCTCCAGAAGATCGACCGCGTGGGCAAAAAGATGTGGATGGCACAGGGCATGTGCGGCGCCAGCAGCGGCTCCGTGCCGACCAACGTCGGCCAGCCGATGATTCGCGTGACCGGCATCACAGTGGGAGGTCGTTAAGCATGGACAGAAAGCAATTCATCGACGCGCTGTTTGCGCGCGCAAAGGAAGCGGGCTTCGAGGCCTGCGAGGTCTATTTCGCAGCGGCCGACAGCTTTAACACCGATGTGTTCAAGGGCGAAATCGTGAAGTACTCCGATGCGGGCACGCTGGGCCTGGGCTTCCGCGGCCTGATCGGCGGCAAGATGGGCTACGCCTCCACCCAGATTCTGGACGAGGACGCCATCGACCTGCTGGTCGACGGCGCAAAGACCAACGCCGAGCTGATCGAGAACGACGACCGCCAGTTCCTCCATCCCGGCGACGCGCACTACGCCGAGCCGGTCACCTTCAACCCCGCCCTGGACGAAATCTCCAACGCGGACAAGATCGCCATGGCCCGCGAGCTGGAGCGGCTGACGCTGTCGCTGGATCCCCGGGTGCAGCAGGTGGACGGCTGCCAGATCGTCAGCGAAAACGCCGAGGTGTCCATCGTGAACACCCTGGGGCTGAACGTCACCCGCCGCTCCAACATGATCGGCGGCTACGTGGTGCCCGCCGCCCGGGACGGCGAGAAGGTCAGCTCCGGCTTCGCCTACTTCTTCACCCTGGACCCGAAGCGCATCGATCTGGCCGCCACGGCGAAGGAGGCCGTGGGCCGCGCGCTGGACGCGCTGGACGCCGAGCCGGTGGAGTCCGGCAGCATGCGCGTGCTGCTGACCGCCGAGGCCGCCGCAGATCTGCTGGATACCTTCGCCGGCGTGTTCTCCGCCGACGCCGCGCAGAAGGGCCTGTCGCTGCTGAAGGGCCGCGAGGGCGAGACCGTCGCCGCGCCGTGCGTGACGCTGCTGGACGATCCCCATCGCCCGGGCAGTCCCGCCTCCACGCCGTTCGACGGCGAGGGCGTGGCCACCCGCGTCAAGCGCGTGATCGACGGCGGCACGCTGACCACGCTGCTGCACAACCTCAAGACCGCCCACAAGCAGGGCGTGGAGACCACCGCCAACGCTTCGCGCGGCTATTCCTCCACCGTGGGCATCGCGCCGACGAACTTCTATTTCGCCCCCTCCGACATCCCCTTCGAGGGCATGCTCGAAAAGCTGGGCGACGGCCTGGCCATCACCGAGATCGCCGGCATGCACGCCGGCGCCAACGCCATCAGCGGCGACTTCTCCCTGTCGGCCAAGGGCTTCCGCGTTCGCGGCGGCATCCGCGGCGAGTCGGTGCGCCAGATCACCGTCGCGGGCAACTTCTATCAGCTGCTCCGGGACATCGAGGCCGTGGGCGGCGATCTGAAGTTCGGCCTGCCCTCCGCCAGCCTGTTCGGCAGCCCTTCGCTGCTGATCTCCAGCCTGTCCATCGCGGGCAAGTAATCCATCCCTCCGGGGCGCTGCCGGCTGCAGCGCCCCTTTGCGTGTCAAAAAAGAATTTTTGACACTTTCGATGAAAATCTGAGGATTTTCATCGAGCAGGAAGAGAACTGCGGAAATCTGAAAATCTCACGATTTTCCGGGCGATTTCCTGACGGAAGGTGTTCTTTTTCCGCCGCTGACGCTTGCGGAAAAAGACGGGCGCGCCGTACACGCCGCCGCGCCCGATTTTTCAGGTGGCTCTGTACAAGTTTTTCGACAGTCCGCGGGGCGCTGCCGGCTGCAGCGCCCCTTTTTTTCGCGCAGAACACATATTTTGTGCCAAATCTGTCACAGGAAATTTACCGGATTTCGCAATCAATCTCCCATCACCGCTTGCACAAATTCTTTTTTCCTTGTATAATGATTGTTGATATTAATTTTTGTTCACCTGAAGGGATGTTCATCATGGGCACACAATATACGGATTATCCGAACGCGGACTCGTCCGCACGAAATTTGGGAAGCGACGCGCCGCGCCCGTCCACTGCCCGACCGACCAGGCCGCGCCCCGCTTCTTCCCGCTTCGGCGACCTTGAGCCCACCCCGCAGCCGCCCCGGCAGCGCCGCCCGGTCAACGGGGACGCGCAGGCCAGGCCGCGCAGCTCCGGTGCCGCCCGCCCCGCCGATCGGGACGCGCAGGCCAGAGCGCGCAGCTCCGGGA
Source organism: Candidatus Faecivicinus sp. (assembly GCA_051883655.1). Classification (GTDB taxonomy): domain Bacteria; phylum Bacillota; class Clostridia; order Christensenellales; family Aristaeellaceae; genus Faecivicinus. The sequence continues at coordinate 5,094 of JBJEUD010000103.1, forward strand.
CCGCCCGCTCCGCCGCCAGGCGTCCGCGCCCCGCGTCCGGAAAGCCTCCGCGCAGGCGCAGGCCCAATGGCCGCTTCTTTGGATTGCTGGCGATCATCATCGTGCTGCTGGTCGCGATCGGCCTGCTGCTGTTCTTCCTGCTTCGCCCGAAGGGGGATCCCGGCACAGCCGTGATTTCGCCCGAGCCGACGGTGGAGGCCACCGCGGACGCCACCGAGGCGCCCGGCGCCGATGCGACGCAGAGCACGGCGGCCGCCAGCCACACCGAATCCCTCGCCACGCTGCTGGGCGACGCCGATTCCTCGCTGGAGGGCCTGAGCGCAGACGAGCTGGCCAAGGTCGACGACCTGTGCATCAACGATTCCCTTCCAGAGGAATGGCTGAACGTGCTGCTGCTGGGCTCCGATGAGCGCACGCTGGAGGAAAGCGCGCGCACCGACAGCATGATCATCTGCTCCATCAACCTCACCACCGGCGAGGTCAAGCTCACCTCCATCATGCGCGATCTGGCCGTGATCTACGACGAAATCGGCTCGTACAACGGCACCTACCGCATCAACGCCGCGAACTTCTTCGGCGGCGAGAATCTGGCCATGCGCATCGTGAACGAGTGCTTCAACATGAACATCGAGTACTACGTGCACGTCAACTTCTACGGCTTCCAGCAGGTTGCCCAGCAGCTGGGCGGCATTGAGATGGACATCACGAAGGAAGAGATGGACGAGATCAACTACCGCATCGTGCAGCAGGCCAAGTCCGCCTACAAGGCCGGCATCGATGAATCCGCCCTTCCCAACGAGTATCTGACTACCTACGGCGAGAACACCCACCTGGACGGCCGTCAGACCCTCGCCTATGCCCGCATCCGAAAGCTCGACGGCGGCGACTACGCCCGTGCCGAGCGCCAGCGCAAGGTGCTGGTGGCCCTGATGGACAAGCTCCGCGGCTCCAGCGCGGCGGAACTGCTGAACGTGGCCAATGCGGCGCTGCCCCACATCAAGACCAATCTGACGCCCGACACCATCCTCTCCATCGCACTGAAGGTGCTCCAGAGCGGCCTGAGCGATGTGGACTCCCTCCGCCTCCCCCTCAACAACACCTACGTGCAGGAAACCCGCGACGGCCAGGACATGCTCTATGACTGCGATTGGGAGAAGAACGCCTCCGAGCTGTACTACTTCATCTACGAATAAACCCTTCACATTCAGCCCTGCTCAAAGGCCCGCAGCGCGCCGGTTCCACGGCGTACTGCGGGCCTTTTTCGCTCTGCGCAGCGTCTTGCCGATGCCGCCGTTTCTCCCGCGTACCTCCGGTCAAAAAAAGAACTTCGCGGAACGCTCCGGTTTCCGCGAAGTTTTGCTTTGCAAATGCGGGGATCAGGAATTGATGCGCTTTGCCCGCTCCTCCTGCGCCTTCTCCAGCTTGATCTGGCGGCGGTTGACGACCTCGTCGCTCTTGGGCTGGATGTCGCCGGCCTTCATCAGCGCTTCCTTGGTCATCGCCGGGCCGACCAGCTCGTAGATCAGCACGGAGAACAGGATGATGTTGCGAATCAGCACGCCGGCCTGGCCCAGCTGGCTGGCGGTCAGGCACATGCCCAGCGCCACGCCCGCCTGAGGCAGCAGCGTGATGCCCAGATACTTGGTGACCTTCTCATCGCAGCCGGAGATCTTGCAGCTGCCGTAGGCGCCGATGTACTTGCCCAGCGAGCGGAACACGATGTACACCACGCCGATGCCCACGACGGCCACATCCCTGAACACGCCCAGCTCCAGCTCTGCGCCGCTGATGACGAAGAACAGCACATAAAGCGGCGCGGTCCAGCGGTCGGACTTCTCCATCAGGTCGCCGGACAGCGGGCAGGTATTGCAGAACACGGTGCCCAGCATCATGCACACCAGCAGCGAGGAGAAGCCCACGTGGAGGCCGCCCACCTCAAACTCGGCCATGGAGATGGCCACCGTCAGCAGCACAAAGCCGATGGTCAGCGACAGGCGGTTGGAGTTGGAGTTGAACAGCTTTTCCAGCTGGGTCAGAATCACGCCCATCAGCGCGCCCAGGCCCAGCGACAGCACGATCTCCACCAGCGGCTCCACCAGGATGGACAGCATGTCGAACGCGCCGCTCTCCATAGCCTTGGCCACGCCGAAGGACACCGCGAACACCACCAGGCCCACCGCGTCGTCCAGCGCGACCACGGGCAGCAGGATGTCGGTCAGCTTGCCCTTCGCCTTGTACTGGCGCACGACCATCAGCGTGGCCGCCGGGGCCGTGGCCGTGGCGATGGCGCCCAGCGTGATCGCCGCGGGAATGGACAGCTTGTCGCCGCCCAGGATGAAGTGCAGGCCGATCAGCGCCGCGTCCACAAACAGCGCGGCCACCAGTCCCTGCACAATGCCCACGATCGTCGCCTGGCGGCCGGTCTTCTTCAGCGAGGACAGCCGGAATTCGTTGCCGATGGCAAACGCGATGAAGCCCAGCGCCACCTGCGAAATCAGGTCCAGCGATTCCACGGCCTCCATGGAAACAAAGCCGATGCCCGGCAGATTCAGCCGGCCAAGGCAGTACGGGCCGATCAGAACGCCCGAAATCAGATACGCCGTAACGGCGGGAAGTCCCAGCGGCTTGATCACGCGCGTCATCAAAAGACCGATGATCACCGCCACACCAATCGACAGCAATGTACTCATTTTCTCGCCTTCTCTTTGTCTATTCTCTCAAGCGTAGCTATTATATAGTCTGTTTGTTGCGAACAAAACCGCGTTCCTGCGTCGGATTGGTAAAATCTCGGGCAAGGAACGCAAAAAAGCGGCTCTCCTGAAAGGGAGAACCGCTCGGGCTGTCGAAAAACCTTTGCGCAGAACAGCCGGTTTCGCCGGCGGCGGCGAAATCAGTCGATGCCGACGACCTCGTAGCCCGCGTCCACGACCGCCCTGGTCAGCGCCGCGTCGTCCAGATCGGCCCGCACGGTGGCGGACTTGCTGGCGAGACTGACCTCGACCTTGGGATCCAGCGGCTCCAGCGCCTTCTTCACGTGCGCCACGCAGTGGGCGCACATCATGCCCTCGATGTGGATGGTCTTCATGGGAACTTCCTCCTTGATGGTTTGAACTTGAACGGGCCTTGCGCCCGCTTCAGCCGTTTTTTCAGGGGCGGCCGCCGCGCGCTTCAGCCGGAAGCCGCGCAGCCGCAGCGCGTTGGTGACCACGCAGAACGAGCTCAGGCTCATCGCCAGCGCCGCGAACATGGGATCCAGCTCGATGCCGAAGGGGATCAGCGCGCCCGCCGCCAGCGGGATGCCGATGACGTTGTAGAAGAACGCCCAGAACAGGTTCTGGCGGATGTTGCGGATGGTGGCCTTGCCCAGGCGGATCATGCCCGCGGCCAGCATGGGATCGTCGCGCACCAGCACCACGTCCGCGGACTCGATGGCCACGTCGGTGCCCTGGCCGATGGCCACGCCCAGATCGGCGCGGGTCAGCGCGGGCGCGTCGTTGATGCCGTCGCCCACCATCATCACCCTGCGGCCCTCGCCCTGCAGCTGCGCGACCACGCGCTCCTTGTCCGCCGGCAGCAGCGACGCCTTGACCTCCGTCACGCCCAACTGGCGGCCGATGGCGTTGGCGGTCTTCTCGTTGTCGCCGGTGAGCATCACGCTGCGCACGCCCTGCGCGTTGAGGTCCGCGATGGCCTCCTTCGCCGTGGCGCGCACGCCGTCCGCCAGCGCAAAGCCGCCCAGCAGGCGCTCTTCAGACGCGGCAAACATCACCGTCGCGCCGCTGCCGCGCTGCTCGTCCGCCCAGCCCTCCAGCCGGGAGACGTCCACGCCCAGCCCGCGCATCCACTCCGCGCTGCCGACGTACACGCGCTGTCCGCGCACCACAGCGCAGACGCCCTTGCCCGCGTGGGTCTGATAATCCGACGCGGCCTCCGGCTCCATGCCCTGTCCGCGGGCGTATTCGGCGATGGCCGCCGCGATGGGATGGCTGGAAAGCGCCTCCACCGACGCGGCCAGCGGCAGCAGCTCGTCGCTCATCGCGCTCACAGAGGTCACGCGCATGCGGCCCTCGGTCAGGGTGCCGGTCTTGTCGAACGCCACGCAGTCGATGGCGTGGGCCATCTCCAGCGCCGCCGCGGTGCGGATCATGATGCCCAGCTCCGCGCCCTTGCCGGTGCCCACCATGATGGCCGTGGGCGTGGCCAGTCCCAGCGCGCAGGGGCAGGAGATGACCAGCACGGCGATGGCGTGTTTCAGCGAGCCCGCGAAGCCCGCGCCCACGATCATCCAGACCGCGAACGTCACCAGCGCGATGCCGATGACCACCGGCACGAACACGCCGCTGACCCGGTCCGCCAGCCGGGAGATGGGGGCCTTCGAATTGGCCGCCGCCTCCACGAGCTTCACGATCTTGCTCAGCGCGGTGTCCTCGCCCACCTTCGTGGCGCGGAAGCGGAAGCTGCCGGAGGTGTTGATCGTCGCGCCGACCACCTCGTCGCCCTCGCCCAGCTCCACGGGCAGGCTCTCGCCGGTGAGCATGGACTGGTCCAGCGCGCCGTGGCCCTCGAGGATGATGCCGTCGGTGGGCACCGTCTGGCCGTCGCGGACGATCACCACGTCGCCCACCACCAGCCCGGAGGCGTCGATTTCGATCTCCTGGCCGTCCCGCACCACCGTCGCCCGCTGGGGCGCGAGGTCCAGCAGGCGGGAGATGGCCTCGGACGTGCGGCCCTTGGCCCGGGCCTCCAGATACTTGCCCACGGAGATCAGCGTCAGGATCATCGCCGCGGACTCAAAGTAGAACTCCACCATGTCCGGCGTCTCCGCGCCCTCGCAGACCTGGATGGCCAGCGTGAACAGGCGGACGACGCTGTAAAGGTAGCCCGCCGCCGAGCCGATGGAGATCAGGCTGTTCATGTTCGGCGCGCGGTGGATCAGCGCCTTGAAGCCGTTGGTGAAATAGCTGCTGTTGATCAGCAGAATCGGCGTGGCGATGAACAGCTGCAGAAGCCCGTTCACCAGCGGATAGTGGTGCAGCACCCTGGGCAGCGGCAGACCCATCATGTGGCTCATGCCCACGTACATCAGCGGAATCAGCAGCGCGATGGACGCGATCAGACGGCGCATCCTGTCCTTCGCCTCGCCGTCCGCGGGCGCGGCGGCCTTCTCCGCCTTCGCGCCCCGGGGACTGGCCGAGTAGCCGCCGGAGGCCACCGCCCTGCAGATCGCCTCCGGGCCGGTCCTTGCGGGATCGAAATCCACCTCCATCGAATTGGTCAGCAGGCTGACCGTGACGCTCCTGATGCCGTCCAGCTTCCGCACGCTCTTTTCCACGTGGGCGCTGCAGGCGGAGCAGGTCATGCCGCGAACGTCAAATACCATGTTGCTCCCTCCTATTTCAGCTTCTTCATCAGCTCGAAGGCCTCGCTCATGATCCCGGTGTCGCCCGCCTGGACGCCCTCCACCACGCAGGTCTCCATGTGCTCCTTGAGAATCAGATAGCCCATGGACTGCAGCGCGCTCTCCACCGCCGCAATCTGCGTGAGAATGTCGCCGCAGTAGCGGTTTTCATCCAGCATCTTCTTGATGCCGTTCAGCTGGCCGATCATGCGGTTCAGGCGATTCTCCAGCTGCCTGCGCTCCTGCTCGCTGCGGGGCGTCTTCTTCGTGCGCTCGCAGCAGGCACAGCAGCCGCACTTGGCTTCCTCCATGGCAAATCCTCCCTTCAGATACCCCCTTCGGGTATCTATTGTGTCTCTATGATATACCCCTTCAGGGTATTTGTCAATCCCATTGGAGGTTAAGATTTGCATTCAAAGGTTCTGTGTGATAGAATGGCTGAAAGGAGATGATTCCATGCACGTCAGACAGGCGGCGCCGGGGGACGCGGAGGCGCTCTTCCGGCTGAACGCGGCGTTCAACGGCGAGGGGCTGGGGACGGCTGCGCACATCGAGCGCTCGCTGCGGGAGGGGCGCGAGATCGTATGCATTGCGGAGCTCGACGGCGAGGCGGCGGGCTTTTGCTGCGCGCAGGTGACCTCGTCGATGTGCTACATGTCGCCCGTCGGGGAGATCACGGAGCTGTACGTTCGGGACGGCGCGCGCCGGCGGGGGCTGGCGCGCCGTCTGGTTCGCCTGGCGGAGCAGCTCTGCGCCGCCCGCGGCGCGGAGGAGCTGCACCTGCTGACCGGGCGGGACAATGCCGCCGCGCGGGCGCTGTATGCGTCGCTGGGATATGCGGCGGACGACGAGGTGCACTATGTCCGGCAGCCGGGCGCGGATGACTTTTCCACCGACTGAACCCGCCCTGGGGCAAGAAAAATTCCAGCCGATCGCTCTTCGGCTGGAATTTTTTCGTTCGCGCAGATACAGTCGGAACCGCCGCAGCCGCGGCGGTTCCGCGCTTCAATCAGGTCTGTGTGGCGCCGTCCACGGAGAGGATTTCGCCGGTGACGTAGCTGGCCAGGTCGCTGGCCAGGAACAGGAAGGCGTTGGCCACCTCCTGGGGCTCGCCGACTCTGCCGAGCGGAATCGGCGCGGTGACGCGCTTGAGCACGTCCTCCGGCAGCGCGCTGAGCATGTCCGTGCGGACAACGCCCGGCGCGACGGCGTTGACGCGGATGTTGTCCCGGCCCAGCTCGCGCGCCAGGCTGCGGGTCAGTCCGTTGACGGCGAACTTCGACGCGGGATAGGCCACGCCGGCGGGCTGGCCGTAGATGCTGACCATCGAACTGGTGTTGATGATCGCGCCGCCGCCCTGCTCGCGCATGATGGGCGCGACCGCGCGGCAGCCGTTGAACACGGCGTTGACATTGATCTCCATCACCCGGGCGAACTCCGCGGGGTCGTACTCGTAGAGGCTGTCCCGCGCGGAGACGCCGGCATTGTTCACCAGCACATCCACCCGGCCGAACGCCGCCTTCACCTCATTCATTGCGCGCTCCACGGCGGCGAAGTCGTTCAGGTTCGGCGCGAGGCCCATCATCCGGTCCTCCGGGAAGGTCTGGCGCAGCTTCGAAAGCGCCTTGTCCACCGTCTCCTGGCGGGAGCCGAACAGCGCCACCTTTGCGCCGTTTTTCAGGAAGGTCTCCACGATGGCGTACCCGATGCCGCGGGTGCCGCCGGTCACGATTGCGATTTTTCCTTTCAGCATGCTTTTGCTCTCCTTTCTTCATCCTGTGATATGCTCCATCCCTGCGCGCGAAGGCGGCAGGGACGGTTGTTGCCCAATAGAATGTGCATCTGCGCCTCCAAAAATGCGCGGCAGGCGCACATTTCCGAAGGCTATTTTCTATAGCAAAAGTCCGCCTTCAACATCGTTGAAAGCGAACTTTTCCTTTACTTCAGCGTGATGATCACCCTGCGGTACGGCTCTTCTCCCTCGGAGTGCGTGGTGACGTCCGGGTCGGCCTGCAGCGCGGAGTGCAGAATGCGGCGCTCGTAGGGGTTCATGGGCTCCAGCGCCACGCGGCGGCCGCTCTTCTTGCAGCGGCCCGCCATGCGGACGGCCAGCTTGCGCAGCGCCTCCTCGCGCTTGGCGCGATAGTTCTCGGTGTCCAGGGACACGCGCAGATAGTCCTCGCGGGCGCGGTTCACATTCAGGCTGGTGAGATACTGGATGGCGTCCAGCGTCTCGCCGCGGCGGCCGATGAGGATCGACATATTTTCGCCGGACAGCACCATGCGCAGCTGCTCCTCGCTCTCGGACACAGCGATTTCGGCCGGAACGCCCATGCGCTCGGTCAGGCCGGAGAGGAACGTGCGCGCGGACTTCGCGGTTTCGGACAGCTCCTCCTCGGGGGTGGCGACGAAGGGCTCCACCTCCACGGGCGCGATCACAACCTCGGTGGGCTGCTCGTTCGCGGCGGGCTCGGCGGCGGGCTTCTTCTCGCCGCGGGAGCGGCGGCGCTTCTTTTCGGGCCTGGGCTTGTCCTCGGCGGCGGGCTCGCCGGCGGGCTGCTCCGCTTCGGGCTTCTCGGCCTCGGGCTTTTCAGTCCTTTCAGGCTTGGGCTCGGGCTTCTTTTCGGCCTTGGGCTTGTCCTTGCGCTTTTCGTCGCGGCGCTTGCCGGAGGGCTGGTCCAGCGAGAGCACCGGCATTTCGATGTCCACGTCCGAACCCTTGTCCTTCACGGTGAGCTTTACCTTTGCGGGCCGGCCGAACATGCCGAACAGGCCGGGGCTGCCCATTTCGAGAACCTGAATATCAACGTCGCTGGAATCGCAGCCAAGCTCGTTCAGGCCGTTCTTGATTGCGTCCTTGACGGTCTTTCCGGAAATTTCGATGGATTTCAAGGCACGATGCCTCCTTAATGATCGTAGAGCGGTTATTCAGTCTTGTTCATCTCGAGCTTTGCTTCCTCGCGATCGAAGTAGTAATTCATGGCGACAGACTGAACGATGGAGATGACGTTGACCGCCATCCAGTAAATGGAGAATGCGGAGTTGCTCGTGGCGCAGATCCACAGGGAGAACAGCGGGAAGAACCACTTCATGAAGCCGCTGTTCATGTCCATGCCGTTGGAATTCTGCTGCTGCGCGAGCTTCTGTTCCTCGGTCAGCTTCTGGTTGCCGTTCATGACCTTCGTCATGAGGAACTGGCTGACGGCCGCCAGGATGGGCAGCAGGAACAGGCCGTTGGAATACTGCATCAGATTGGCAAAGGAGCTGGGAATGGTGAGCGTGGGCCGCACAAAGATGAAATTCAGCGGGATCTGGATGAATGCGTCCGCGCCGCACTTGGCCGCATAGTAGGCCGCGTATTCGGACGAAGCCAGGAATTCTCTGGCAATGGCGATGTTTTCCTCGGTCAGAATGCTGGAATAGCCGACGTGGGTGATCTGCGCGAGCTGGTCGCCCACCGCGGGAAGAATCGCCGCGGAGAAGGAGTCCGGCTGGAACACGTTCTTGATCCACAGCCAGCTCTGGAACGCGGGCTCGATGCCGTTTTTCAGATCCAGAATCATCTGAATGGTGTGCTCATTGGCGACGACGCGCATTGCGGTGAACATGAAGATCAAAATCGGCCACTGCAGAAGTATCGGCAGGCAGCCCGCCGTGGGGCTGACGTTTTCCTTGCGGTACAGCTCCATCATCTTCTGATTGAGCTTTTCCTTGTCATTGGCATACTTCTTCTGAAGCGCCAGCACCTTCGGCTGTACGCGGGTCATGGCGCGCATGCCCTTTCTGGACTTGAAGTCCAGCGGGAACACGATCAGTCGGATAATCAGCGTGAAGACCACGACCGACCAGCCATAGTTGCCGACCCAGCTGTAAATCCAGTTCAGGGCCCATACAAAAAAGGAATTGATCCCATCAAACATTCTGAATCCTCCAAGGGAAATGGTTTGCCATAGCAAGAAAATGCCCCCGGCGTGTCCATGCAACTGCGCAGGCTCACGGACTGCGGGCATTCTTCCGGATATGGTGTGCTGGGGATCAGACGGGCGAACCGTCTGATCACGGAACGGGGTCGTATCCGCCCTTGCAGAGCGGATTGCAGCGCAGAATCCGGCGCACGGCCAGGGCCGAGCCCTTCAGCGCGCCATACTTCCGGATGGCCTCCAGCGCGTACTGCGAGCAGGTCGGCGTGAACCGGCAGCAGGCAGGGTGGCGCGGAGAGATGTTGCGTTGGTAAAAGCGAATCAGCCCAAGCAGGAACTGCTTCGGCAATGAACGCAGGCACCGCATCATGATTCCTCTTTCAGCAGCTTGCCGCGGGAGAGCAGATTCCTGATTTCCCGGGTCAGCATTTCGTGGGGGACGTCCTTCAGCGACGGCCGGGCGACGAAGATATATTTCCCGCACTTCATCTGCGCGCGCAGCTTGCGCACGTCCTCACGCATCCACCGCCGGATGCGGTTTCGCGTGACGGCATTGCCCACCTTTCCGGAGACGGAGAAGCCGATCTTCAGATCGCGCCCCTTCAGGTGAACGAGAACGACATTCCGGGAGGGGACTGATTTTCCCCGGCGGTAGACAAAGCGATAGTTTTTGTTATCGCCCAGTCGGTAGCGGCGCGGAAAGCCCTGAGGCTTGCGCGCCGCAGAGCGCTTCCCCTCCATATCCGGTTAAGCGGACAGAACCTTGCGGCCGCGGGCGCGACGGGCCTTCAGGACATTGCGGCCGGCGCGGGTCTTCATGCGGGCGCGGAAGCCGTGCACCTTGGATCTCTGACGCTTCTTGGGCTGGTAAGTACG
>JBJEUD010000104.1:0-2670 GCA_051883655.1 Candidatus Faecivicinus sp.
GTTCTGCGTGAGCTTTTTCGACAGTCTGTGCGGCGCCTGTTCCCGCTGGAACAGGCGCCGCTTTTGCTTTTCTCACCGGTCCGCAATTCTCAGAATTGCCTCGATGTCCGGCACCTTCATGGGGAAGGCGCCGCCGGTGGTCTGGTTGACCGGATCGGTCTTCTTGGTCTTCGCGGCCAGCGCAGGGATGTCCTCGGCCTTCGCGCCCAGCTCCCTGAGGGTGATGGGCATGCCGATGGAGCGCAGGAAGGCCTCGTGGGCCTCGATGCCGGCCAGCGCGGTCTTTTCGGGATGCTCAAAGTCCATCGGGCATCCGTAGACGCGCACGGCAAACTGCGCAAAGCGCATCACGTTCTTGTGCATCTGATAGCGCATCCACGCCGGGAACACCACGGCCAGGCCCGCGCCATGGGCCACATCGTAAAGCGCGGACAGCTCGTGCTCGATCTGATGGGAGCCCCAGTCGCCCACGCGGCCGACGCCCACCGTCTCGTTGTGCGCAATCGTGCTGCCCCACATCAGCTGCGCCTGCGCGTCATAATTGGAAGGGTCCTGCACGGCGATCTTCGCCGCGCGGATGACGGCCTGCATCGCGCCCTCACAAAGCCGGTCGGTGAGATCCACGTCCGGCTCGCAGGTGAAATAGCGCTCCATGATGTGGGCCAGAATGTCCGTCGCGCCGCAGGCAATCTGATACGGCGGCAGCGTCATGGCCAGCTCCGGGTTCATGATGGCGAACTTCGGGCGGTTCAGCTCGCTGCGCAGGCCGCGCTTGGTCAGCGTGGACTCCTGCGTGATGACGCAACTGTTGGACGACTCGCTGCCCGCTGCCGACATGGTCAGCACCACGCCCAGAAGCGTGGTCTCCCTGGGCGACGCCTTGCCGCAGAAGAAATCCCAGAAATCGCCGTCGTACTTCAATCCATGGGCGATGGCCTTCGAGGAATCGATGCTCGATCCGCCGCCGACGGCCAGCACGAAATCGACGCCCTCGCGCCTGGCCAGCTCGATGCCCTTGTAGACCATCGTGTCGCGGGGATTCGGCTGCACGCCGCCCAGCTCCACATGGGCGATTCCCTCGGCGTCCAGCGAGGCCTTCACCCGATCGATCAGGCCCGAGCGCACCGCCGAGCCGCCGCCATAGTGGATCAGCACCTTCGTGCCGCCCAGCGCGCGCACCTCCGCGCCGACGCCGTTTTCCGCGCCGCGGCCGAACACAAACCTTGTGGGAACCTGATAAGTAAAGTTTTTCATGACCCTTTCCTCCGATCAGCCAAGTATTTGTTGAATTTTCCGGGCCAGGCCGTCGGCCAGCCCCGCATGTCCTTCCTTCGTCAAGTGCACCGCGTCGATGGACGACACCTCCGCCCAGCCCGCCGCGTCAAAAAACTCACACCGCAGCAGCTTTGCGATCCGCGCGTACTCGGCGGCCAGCCCCTTCGAAACGCCGATGGCCTGCTCGCCGAAGCACTCCGCATGGCGGGACCTCATCAGCGTATCCAGAATCGGCGGCGGCGCGACGATCAGCACCCGGGACGGATTGCCGCTTCCGTCCACCGCATACTGCCGGGTCAGCCGGATCAGCTGCATCATTCCCTCGCCGATGGTCATGGGCGTCAGCCCGAAGCGGCGCTTCGTGTCGTTGGTGCCCAGCATGATCACCACCAGGTCCAGCGGGCTGTGGCTCATCAGGCAGGGCGGAAGATAGGCCGCTCCGCTCTTGTAGCCGCCCTCGATGGGATCGTCATAGACGCAGGTGCGGCCATTGAAGCCCTCCTCCACGACGATGTAGTCCCCGCCCAGCTGCTTCGCCAGCCGCATCGGCCAGCGCGTCTCCTCGTCGTATCGGCCGCCGCGGGGATCATAGCCCCAGGTATTCGAATCGCCAAAGCACAGCACACGCCTCTTCAAGCTGCTTCCTCCGTTCACAAAACATCGTCCGGAGCCCGCGCCCCGGCCTCCTCCAAATACACGTTAAGCGGAGCCGGAAATCCGGCTCCGCACTCACCCCCTACCGGCGGCGCTTCCGGGGACGCCTGGTCTCCTGCGCCTCGGGCAGGCTGGAAACATTGAAGACCTCGTCCTCATAAAAATCCGAAAAATCCTCCTGATCGCGCCCGACCTCGAACAGATCATCGGAGAGGACGTCCCGGGTAATCGGCTTGCGCTCGCTGCGCTTTGCCGGAGCAGATGCGCGGCTGCGGCGCTTCGGCGGCGGATTCATCTTCGCGTGCCGGTCCGCCTCGCCCTTGCGGCGATGCACCACCGTGCTGGGCACCACATACTGCCGATCGGCCCACTCATCCTCATCCTCGTCGTCCAAAAACTCCTCGCCGGCGAGAAAGCGTTCGTCGTTGACGATGATGCGTTTTTTCTTGAACCACACCCAATACGGACGCCAGCGGATCATCCACACCAGCCAGTCCATGGCCACTCCCAGAACCAGCAGAAGAATCAGCAGTTTCAGCCAGTTCTCCGACAGCCACAGAAGCGGATTTCCTCCGCTGCCCGCCAGGTTGAACAGCTTCAGCACCCAGTTGGCGAGGGCCTTGAGCCAGCCCAGCATGACGTTTACAACCGCATTGGAATATCCCGTCTGCGTCATTTTTTCCCTCCTGTAAGGTTCCTGTACTTTGTGCGCCCCGCGCCCGCAGTGCCCTGCGCGTTACT
>JBJEUD010000105.1:0-2670 GCA_051883655.1 Candidatus Faecivicinus sp.
CTCTCGCCTGCAAAGGCCTCCCACAGGTTCTTCTCGGTTCTGGTGCCGGCATAGGGGTTCTTCGCCGGTGCAGCGTCTTCGATCTTCACAAACTTTTCCGCGGGCTGCTTGCAGATGGGACACTTGAAATCCGGGGTCATGGGGCCTTCATGAATGTAACCGCATACGGAGCACTGCCATTTTTCCATTTTCTTTTCCTCCACTTTCTCGTTGAACTGAATATTCTGCAACAGGGATTCCACCGCATCCGTCGGGACGCCGGGATAGCTGCGGATCGACTCCAGAAACGCCCGGGTGTTTCCACTCTGGGGCAGCATGTAGCCCGCCTCGCGACACAGATCCTCCGCCATCAGGCGGGAGGACTTCTCCACGGCGGCGCTCAGCGCACCGGGCAGTTGTGCGGCGATGCCCTCCGCACGCGCCTTGCTCTGGATCAGGCCGCGCAGGGCTTCCACAACGCCGTCCTCCTTCGGCTGCTGCGCAGGGAGCACCCGGGGAACCATGCTGATCGCAGAGGACGGACAGGCGTCGGCACACGCGCCGCAGCCGATGCACTTCTCCGGGTCAATGATGCTGTTCTCCGTGTCCGTGGCGCCGGTGGGGCACACATAGAGGCACATGCAGTCCTTGGTGCACAGGCGAAGATTTCTGACCGCGTATTTTTCAGCCATCGTTACGCCCTCCCTTCCACTTTTTCAAACTTCCAGCTGGGAACCTTGCACACCGGGCACTGCGCCGGGGCTTCGTTCCCGATATACACAAAGCCGCAGGCTGTGCAGACCCACACGCCGGTGTTCTCCAGCATCCTCTCGCCCTCGGCCTGGTAGCGTGTCAGCAGGGACTGGAGCATCCGCGTGACCTTCTCACTCCAGACCTGACAGCGCAGCGCGCCGCGATCCAGCTTTTCGGAAGCCGCCGCGTTGCCGTAGGGATAACCTACCGAGAGGTCGTATTCCACGCATTCCAGCAGCTTTTCCACGCTGGCCTCCTGCGCCGGTTCCGCCTTGGAGCGGAAGAACGCGGCCAGCTTGCGGAAGTCCTCCGCCTGAGCTGGTAGATACTGCTTTTCGCAGCCCCGCGCCAGATTGGAGCAGATGATGCTCATCTCCATAGCGGACATCTCCTTCTCCACATGGGGCTTCTCCAGTGCTGCCGCGCCGGACTGCGCTGCCTCCGCCTTCTCCCGGAACTGGGATTTGTCCGCGCCGCACAGGGGACACTTCCAGTCCTCGGGCAGATCCTCCCACCGGGTGCCCGGCGCAATTCCGGCCTCCGGAATGCCCCTGGTTTCGTCGTAGGTAAACCCGCAGATGGAACAAACATATTGCTTCATAGGGTACACCGCCTCCTTCGTTCCAATTCTAACACATCCCGAAGCAGCGCTCCGTGATGTTCTCACCAAATGATCTGCTCAGCCACAGGGATGATCGCCGCAGCCGTGATTTCCGCAGGCGTGCTCTCCTTCGTGGTGATCGCAGCGCGCGTTGGGATCGTAGTTCAGCCTGCCTGCGGCAAAGTCCTCCGCCGCAGCATCCGCGCTGCCGCTCACGCCTCCATACAGCGCAATGCCCGCCTCGGAGAGCGTCATCCGAGCGCCTCCGCCGATGCCGCCGCAGATCAGCGCATCCACCTGCAGGGCGCGCAGAACGCCCGCCAGCGCGCCGTGCTCGCCGCCGTGAACGTCCACGATTTCGGAATCTACGATGCACCCCTCCTCCACGTCGTAGAGCTTGAACTGCGCAGCGCGGCCGAAGTGCTGAAAGATTTCTCCTTCCTCATAGGTGACCGCAACCCTCGTGACGCGCGCTCCTTTCGGCCTCGCGCTGGGCTGGCCGGAACCGCGCCGATCACATCTGACGCAGCTGCAGGCGGGATTTCCACCGTTGCACAGGCGGTAATCTCCGCCCTCGATGCGCAGCGGCAGGCCCTCCACCAGCACATCCGCCAGCTTCCGACGGGCGCTGGCGTAGATCTGCTGCACCGTGGTGCGGGCGACCTGCATGAAATCTCCGCACTGCTCTTGGGAAAGTCCCTCCCGGTCGATGAGCCTTATGGTCTCATATTCCTCCAGGCTGAGAACGACCGTCTCCCCCTTTTCCGGCATCTCCTCCGGCACAAAGGACGGCGTCTGCGGATAATCGCAGATTCTCCGGCACTTCTTCGGCCTCGACATCGGCACCCCTCCGATTTTTGTATTCATTCGGCTCAAGTATAGTATGGTTTATGGCATATGTCAAGAATATAATTGACATATGCCATAAACCTCACTATAATGGTAACATGAAAGAAGGGATTTGCATGGAGATGAAGGACTTTTTTCCCGTCTGGGAAAGGCTGTCCCCTGCGCAGCAGGAGCGCCTGCAGGGCTGCGCAACGAAGCGGACGGTGCAAAGGGGAAGCGTCATCCACAGCGGCGGGCTGGATTGCGCCGGTCTGTTTCTGGTGGAGCAGGGACAGCTCCGCGCGTACATTCTCTCCGACGAGGGCCGGGAGATCACGCTGTACCGTCTGCTCGACCGGGACGTCTGTCTGTTCTCCGCCTCCTGCATTCTGCGCTCCATCCAGTTTGAGGTGATGCTTCAGGCAGAGCGCGATACCACAGTCTGGGTACTACTATCGGAGGCCTACAAGGGCGTGATGGAGGAATCCGCGGCGCTTGCGAATTTCACC
>JBJEUD010000106.1:0-2663 GCA_051883655.1 Candidatus Faecivicinus sp.
AAGAGCGATGCATGTGCATCGCTCTTTTGCTTTATCCCCGGATTCTGTCCGGATGATAGACGATGTTTCCGTGTCCGGGCGGGTTGTTCCCCTTCGCGATCAGGCCGTGGTCTCCGCGGAAGGCGAACGGAATGCGCGCGGCCCTGCCGGCCATGATGTCGCCGCACACAGCGATGTTTTCGGCGATCACGTCCCGGTCGAGGCGGCCGTCTCCATGGGACGCCAGCACGGAATCATACCGGCCCTGAACCCTCTCCTGCAGCGCGCGCAGGCTCTCCTGATACGCCTCCACCGGCAGCGAATAGTCCTGGAACAGGAAGGTGAAGCCGTTGCAGGCGTCGCCGGTCAGCAGCATGCGCTCCTCGGGAATGAGCATGACCATGCTGCCCTTCGTGTGCCCGGGACAGGCGATCGCCTCCACCGAGAGACCGCCCAGGGGGAACACATCGCCGTCCTTCATGTCGTGATAGGCTTCGATGGGCTGAATGGGCGTGAAATCCGACTCGCCGATGCCCTCGCCGCCGCCCTCCATCATCGAGAGGCCATCCTTCCGGAATTCGTAGGTGCTGTGCGGGCCGTAGATGTACGCGTCCTCCTGATTGATGTACACGCTCTCCGGCGGGAACTCGGAGGCGCCCATCGCGTGATCCACGTGGCCGTGGGTGATCAGGACGATCAGGGGCTTGTCCGTCAGCTGCTCCACCAGCGGGCGAACGAACCCAATGCCGCTTCCCGTGTCGATCAGCGCGGCGCGCTCATCCCCTTCCACCAGATACATCAGCTCCGCCGAGGGCGCGAAAATGCGCGTCACGCGCCCGGTGACCTTTTCAAACCTGAACTCCAGCCTTGCCATGTCATTCGCTCCTTTCCGCCGGCGCGCACACCGGAAAGGCGAGTCCTTCTGTGTTCGCGTCACGATGACGGTCTGCCCGTCGCTTTTCCTCATTTTATCATGCCGTTTTCATTCAATCAAGCAGAAAAAAGCCTCGATCCGAAGATCGAGGCTTTATGGTGCTCTGTGCTGGACTCGAACCAGCGACCCCCGCGATGTGAACACGGTGCTCTAACCGACTGAGCCAACAGAGCAGATCGCTTGCGGTTCCTTGCGAACCACATTGCTTATTTTAGCACAGCTTCCCTGCATTGTCAATACCTGTGCGGAAATTTTTTTCAAACATCGGAAAAGTCCGCGGAAGTTCAGTAAAACTAAACTTTTAGGCACATAAAACGACTACGCATACATTTAACACGCCAATCCTCCCCGTATGTATTGACAACAGGGGCGGTTGGTGGTTTAATATAAATCGTTTCTCTGTTTAGTAATCTTAAACCGACGCACCTGACGGAAGGGAGCGTTTTTTCTTGGAAATCGGAAAGAAGATCAAGCGGCTGCGGCTGCAGCGGGGACTGACCCAGGAGGAGCTGGCGGACCGCTGCGAGCTTTCAAAGGGCTTCATCTCGCTGCTGGAGCGCGACCTGACGTCGCCCTCCATCGCGACGCTGATGGACATTCTGGAATCGCTGGGCTCGGACCTGAAGTCGTTCTTCAGCGAGACCGGTGACGAGAAGCTGGTATTCGGCGAGGACGACATCTTCGTCAAGGAGGACGCCGAGGGCATCCGCGGCTCCATCCGCTGGCTGGTGCCCAGCGCGCAGAAGAACCAGATGGAGCCGATCATGGTGGAGCTGGGCCCCGGCGGCGAGACCGACGAGGACGATCCCCACGAGGGCGAGGAGTTCGGCTACGTGCTGTCCGGCTCGCTGAAGATCGTGCTGGGCGACCGGGTGGAAAGGGTGAAGCGGGACGAGAGCTTCTACTTCCGCCCCACCGCGCCGCACAAGCTGGTGAACCCGGGCAAGACGCCCTGCAAGGTGCTGTGGGTCTCCACGCCGCCTTCATTTTGACTTTTGATAGATTTGGAGAGTGGGCTGTATGGTTCAGGATACGCGTCTGATCGAGCTGAAGGGAATCAGCAAGAGCTTCGGCGATACCCAGGTGCTGCACAACATCGATCTGTACATTCGCAAGTGCGAATTCATCACGCTGCTGGGCCCCTCGGGCTGCGGCAAGACGACGCTTCTGCGCATCATCGGCGGCTTTGAGATGCCCGACGAGGGCAGCGTGCTGTTCGAGGGCGCGGACATGCTGCCCGTTCCGCCGTACAAGCGCCGCATCAACACGGTGTTTCAGAAGTACGCGCTGTTCTCCCATCTGAACGTGTTCGACAACATCGCCTTCGGCCTCAACCTGAAGGAGCCCGAGGCGCTGGGCGTGAAGACCCGCCGCCAGAAGAAGGAGGAGGTCGCCCGGCGCGTGAACCGCATGCTCAGGCTGGTGAAGATGGAGGGCTATGAGAAGCGCTCCATCGATCAGCTGTCCGGCGGCCAGCAGCAGCGCATCGCCATCGCCCGCGCGCTGGTGAACGAACCGGAGGTGCTGCTGCTGGACGAGCCCCTGGGCGCGCTGGATCTGAAGCTGCGCAAGGAGATGCAGGTGGAGCTGAAGGCCATGCAGCAGCAGCTGGGCATCACGTTCATCTACGTCACCCACGATCAGGAGGAGGCCCTGACCATGTCGGACACCGTCGTGGTGCTCAACGGCGGCCGCATCCAGCAGATCGGCGAGCCCAAGCGCATCTATGACGAGCCGAAGAACGCCTTCG
>JBJEUD010000107.1:0-2644 GCA_051883655.1 Candidatus Faecivicinus sp.
GCCTGAAGGCCCGCGTCGAAAAGAAGCTCGGCAAGCTCGAGCGCTACTTCCGCGACGAACCGGAAGCCACGGTTCGCTTCAAGCAGCAGAAGGGTGCGCGCAACATTATTGAGATCACCGTCAGCACCGGCGGCGTGATCCTGCGCGCGGAGGAATGCTCCAACGATATGTACCTTTCCATCGACCACGCGGTGGACAAGCTGGAGAGCCAGATCCGCCGCCATCGCACCAAGCTGGACAAGCGCCTGCGCACCACGGAGCTGGAGCCGGTTGTCGAGGCCGCGCCCGAGTACGAGGAGGCCACCTACAACGTCGTCCGCACCAAGAAGTTCGCGGTGAAGCCCATGGGCGTGGAGGACGCCATCACCCAGATGGAGCTCCTCGGCCACGACTTCTTCCTCTTCCTGAACGAGGAGACGGACTCCATGTGCGTCCTCTATCGCCGCAACGACGGAACCTATGGTCTTCTCCAGCCTGAAATGTAAAAAAATATTCGCCGGGGCAATGTTGCCCCGGCTTTTTTGTGTCAAAAAAGACTTTTTGACACTTTCGATGAAAATCTGAGGATTTTCATCGAGGAAGAAGAAAACTGCGGAAATCTGAAAATCTCACGATTTTCCGGGCGATTTCCTGACGGAAGGTGCTCTTTTTCCGCCGCTTATGCTTGCGGAAAAAGACGGGCGCGCCGTACACGCCGCCGCGCCCGATTTTACAGGCGGTTCTGCGCGAGTTTTTTCGACAGGCTGCGCCGGGGCAAGTTGCCCCGGCTTTTTTGTTTGCCCGGATCCGCCGCAGCGGGCTGGAATCGCCCCCGAAATCACAAGCGCTCGATGAGCTTTGTCAGAATGCCGTACATCCGGTTGAAGGATTCCAGATTCAGCGTTTCCGAGGGGGAGTGCGCGCCGCTGCCGTTGGGGCCGAGGGTCACGATGTCCAGATCGGGAATGCGGCGGGAGAAGTAGCCGATCTCCATGCCGCCGTGGGTGGCGGACTCCACCAGCTCGCGCCCCAGAACCTCCTGAACCACCTCGCCGAAGAGGCGGCGCATTTCGGAATGGGGGTTGTATTCCATGCCGGGATAATCGCTGTCGGTCGCGCAGCTCGCGCCGAAGGCGGAGGCCGTGGCCAGCAGCTGTTCGCAGAGCAGGTCGCGGTATTCGGGATTGGCGCTGCGGAGCATGCACTGGGCCTTCAGCGCGCCGTCGGCGACGGAGAACACGCCGAGATTGCAGCTCAGCGCCAGCACGTCCGGGCGGCTGGGATCCATGGAGTGCACGCCGTTGAAGAGTGCGACGGGCAGGGCCGCGCAGCGCAGCGAGCAGGCGGGGCGGTCGTCGGGCGCGGCCTCGGACAGGGTCATGGAGAAGTCGGGGTCGGTGACGGAATACAGCTTTGCGATGCGCGCGGCATGGGCGGCGACGATGGCCTGCGCCTCGCCGAGGCGGTCCTCCGGGATGCGCAGAAGCGCGCTGGCGTAGCGGGGAACGGCGTTGTCGGCCTCGCCGCCGCCGGCTTCAATCAGGCCAACGCCGGCGGCGTCCAGCGCGAGCAGCGCATGGCAGAGCACCTTGATGGCGTTGGCGGCGCGCAGGTTGAGCAGTCCGCCGGAATGGCCGCCCTGCAGGCCTGTGACGTTGAGCAGGAAGGTCTTTCCGGAGACGGAAACGGGCGCAGTGGGCAGCGTGAAGGTGAGGCGGCGTCCGCCGGCGGTGGAGACGGTGGCGACGTGTTCGCCGCCGCTGTCCATGGAGATCATGCGGCGGGAGCGGACGATGGAGGTATCGAAGTTTGCCGCGCCGATCAGGCCGACCTCCTCCTGAACGGTGAAGAGGCATTCCAGTTCGGGATGCTTGACGGTGTCGGTCAGCAGGAGCTCGAGCATGTAGGCGCAGCCGTAGCCGTCGTCGGAGCCGAGGGAGGTGCCTTCGGCGAAGAGATTGCCGTCGTCGTCGACCTTCAGGTCGAGGGGATCGCGGAGGAAGTCGTGGGTGGAGCCGGGCACTTTGGTGCAGACCATGTCCATGTGGGCCTGGAGGAGGACGGGGGGTTTGTGTTCACAGCCGGGCGCGGCGGGTTTGCGAACGAGGACGTTGCCGAGAGCGTCCTGGATGGCTTCGAGACCGGCGGCGCGAACGCGGGCGCAGAGGGCGTCGCTGAGGGCCTGTTCGTTGTAGGAACCGTGGGGGATGGTGCTCAGCCAGAAGAAGTGTTTTTCGATGCCGGTGGCGGGAATAAAGACCTTGCTCATGAGAATGCTCCTCTTTGGTTGGATTGGGAACATTATACAGCCGTGAACGGCGGGTTGTCAAATCAGAGAAAAGCCCAAATAGAAACCGCGGCAGCAAACGAGGAGTCCAGAGGGGATCATCCCCTCTGGCGGGGTGCAGGGGCAGCGCCCCGCCCGCCGGAGGCACCCATGGAACGCTGCACAAAGCCAAAATAGAAACCGCGGCAGCAAACGGAAGGTTCCAAGGGAACTCAGTTCCCTTGGCGGGGATCCAAGGGGCAGCGCCCCTTGGGCCCATGGAGCGCCGAAGAAAGACAACAGTAGAAACGAGCCCGTCTGACACCAAAAATCGCAGCGAGACGAAGGATTTCAAGTTTGAACAAGGCTGCGAACGTGGGGTCAGACGGGCTGGCTAAC
>JBJEUD010000108.1:0-14900 GCA_051883655.1 Candidatus Faecivicinus sp.
TCAGCGCGGCCTGAACGGCGGCCGGGCCGAGGGCGCTGCCGCCGATGCCCAGCACCACGAACGCCTCGAACTCCTCGCGAACCTTGGCCGCAGTGGCCTCGATCTCGGCGACGATCGCGTCCTGGTTGTAGGGCAGGTCCATCCAGCCCTGCATGTCCTTGCCGCGGCCGGCCTCGACGGCGGCATGGGCCTTCTTGATTTCAGGGATCATTGCGTCCAACTCGGCGCGGGCGATGCCGCGCGGGCCCACGTATTCTGCCATCATCGGATTGACATCCAGACGAATCTGATTGCTCATGACATATGCCTCCAGTTTGTTTTCAGGATATCTTTATTATAATCGACCGACTGTAAATTTTGCAACAGGAACTTTCCAACGATTGCATTTGATTTTTGCTTTACATTTATGGGATAATGCACTTGTCCATATACATCTCACCAAAGGAGGTCTTTCATGAACAAGCGCTGGCTGCGGCCGCCGATTCCCACGCTCGCGCTGATGGCCGCCGGTTCGGCGCTGATGCTGCTGTGCCGCTTTGTCCCGGGCTTCGCCCGCGCCTGGGGCGCGCTGTTTCTGCGGCCGGTGGCCGGACTGCTCTCCCGGCTGACCGCGCGCGTCCCCTTCCCCATCGCCGAGCCGCTGGCGATCGCGGCGCTCACCTGCCTGGCCGCCGGGCTGATTTTCTCGCTCTGGCGATGCTTTCTGCTGAAAAAAAAGCGGCCAATGCTCCACTACCTCTGCGGCGTGCTGCGCCTGCTGGCGGTGCTGCTGGCGATGTATGCGGCGATGTGGTATCCGGCCTACTGGTGCGGTGAAGCCTACGCGCCCAGGGCGACCCCAGCGCAGCTCGAAGCGCTCTGCGAAGCGCTGATCGACCGGCTGAACGCCGCCCCGGCCGACTTTCCCGGTGCGGAGGCCTCTCTGGCGCTGGCCCTGCGCGCCGCGTCCGCCTATGCCGGACAGGACCTCCCCGAGGGCGCAGTCAAGGCCGTCCGGTACCCCGAGTGGATGCGCGAAATGGACGTGGCCGGGATGTACGCGCCCTGGACGGGCGAGGCGCTGGTGGACGCGGGGCTCTCACCCGCGGCGCTGCCCTTCACCGCCTGCCATGAGCTGATGCACCTGCTGGGCGTCGCCGACGAGGGCGCCGCCAACATCGCCGCCTACGAGGCCTGCCGGGCCGCGGGCGGCGCGCTGGCAGCCTCCGCCGATCTGTGGGCGCTGCGCTGCGCGATGGCCGAGCTCCGGGCGGAGGACGAATCCGCCTGGCGCGCCTGCACAAGCCGGATGAGCGCCCCGCTGGTGGAGCTCTTCGGCGATATGAACGGCTTCACCCCCGCCTCTCCGCGCCCGGACGGCCCCGCGGATGCGCTGCTGCGCGCGCTGGGCATCCGGGACTTCCTCTGCGATTACAGCGCGCTGGCCCACCGGCTGGCGATTGACATCGCCGGCGCAAGCTGATATAATTCGACCAGAATCGCAGCTGAACAGGGAGGTCTTTTCATGCCTGACATCGTCATTCTGGACGGCTATTCCGTCAATCCCGGCGACCTGAGCTGGGACGGCATCGCGGCCCAGGGCCGCCTGACCGTGTACGACCGCACGCCCGCAGACCAGATCGCACAGCGCATCGGCGGCGCCGAGTGCGCGTTCACCAACAAGTGTCTGATCACCGCCGAGGTTCTGGACGCCTGCCCGAATCTGAAGTTCATCGGCGAGCTGGCCACCGGCTACAACAACATCGACATCGCCGCCGCCAGGGAGCGCGGCGTTTGCGTGTGCAACATTCCCGCCTATTCCACCGATTCCGTGGTGCAGATGACCTTCGCTCTGCTGCTGGAGGCCTGCCACCACGTGGGCGCGCATTCCGACGCGGTGCACGCGGGCGAATGGACCCGCAGTCCCGACTTCTGCTTCTGGAACTTCCCGCTGATCGAGCTGGCGGGCAAGACGCTGGGCGTGATCGGCTTCGGCCGCATCGGCCAGGGCGTGGCGAAGGCCGCCCGCGCCTTCGGCATGAACGTGCTGGCCTACGGCCCGCGCTACAAGCCGGAGATGGACGAAAACGGCTGCAGAGCCGCGACTCTGGACGAGCTGCTGGCCCAGTCCGACGTCATCAGCGTCAACTGCCCGCTGTTCCCGGAAACCCGGGAGATCATCCGCCGGGAGAACATCGAAAAGATGAAGCCCGGCGTGATCCTGGTGAACACCTCCCGCGGCGCGATGCTCAACGAGGCCGACGTGCGTGAGGCGCTGGACAGCGGCAGAATCGCCTGGCTGTGCGCCGACGTGGCCGCCGCGGAGCCCATTCCCGCCGACAGCCCGCTGCTGGGCGCGAAGAACGCCATCCTCACGCCCCACATCGCCTGGGCCCCGAAGGAGGCCCGCACGCGGCTGATGCGCATCGCCGAAGACAATCTGCGCGCCTATCTGGCCGGCAGCCCGGTCAACCGGGTGAACTGACGCGGGATCCCGCTTTGCCCATGCCGCCGGATCGCATGGTTCTGCGGCAGCTTTCGACGGTCTGAATCGCCCGAACACGCGCGGGCGATTCTTTTTTCGTCAACATTTTGCCCGCCACTGATTGATGTTTCCCTCAATTCAAGGTATAATAGAATACAAATTCATTTGGAAGTATGGGAGGATTTCTGAATGCGCGAATATGCGATTGGCATTGACGTTGGCGGTACGAACATCAAAGTAGGTCTGTTCGACAAGAGCATGCACCTGGTCAAAAAGCTGCAGACCCTGACCGACAATGAGCTCGAAGCCAGTCAGATGATGGACCTTCTCGCGTCGCTGGTGCGCCAGCTGATGGAGGAAACCCACCTGACGGCGGACGATGTGCGCGGCATCGGCGCCGCGTTCCCCTCCTTCATCGACTACAGGAACGGCTATGTGGTGGAGACCAGCAACATCCTCTCCCTGAACGACCTCCCCGTGCGGGACCTGCTCAACGAGCGCCTGAACCTGCCGGTCTATCTGGAAAACGACGCCAACGCCGCCGCACTGGCCGAACACGAGCTGGGCGCGGGCCGCGGCCACGACGACATGATCTACGTCACCATCTCCACCGGCATCGGCGGCGCGCTGATTCTCAACGGCAAGCTCTACCGCGGCATGCACGGCATGGCCGGCGAGGTGGGCCACATGTTCATCTCCGATTCCACCGGCTATCCCTGCTCCTGCGGCGTCACCGGCTGCGTGGAGTCCATCTCCTCGGGCATGCACATGGCCCGCTACGCCACCGACCGCATCAAGGAGGGCATGGACAGCCGCATCCTGGACCACGCCGGCACGCTGGCCAACGTGGACATGGTGGCCGTGGGCCGCGCCCTCGCCAGCGGCGATCTGCTGGCCATCGAGGTGGTCAACCGCGGCGCGGAGTACCTGGGCCGCATGTTCCATTCGCTGAACATGATCTTCGACATCAACGTGTTCGTGTTCGGCGGCGGCGTGATCAATCTGGGCAAGAAATTTGTGGACCGCATCGTCGCGTCCTATCGTCACTATTCCCTGATGGACCAGAAGTATCCGGCGCAGTTCCTGCCCAGCGAGCTGGGCTACGACGCCGGCCTGATCGGCGCTGCGCTGCTGGTTCCGAAAGACTAAAACCATGAATGGGAGGACCTATCCATGCCTGAACTGAAGCTCTCCTTCTTTGGCCACGGCGGCGACTACAATCCCGACCAGTGGCGCCACATCCCCGGCACGCTCGACGAGGACATCCGCCTGATGAAGCTGGCCGGCTGCAATCTGATGAGCGTGGGCATCTTCTCCTGGGCCGCGCTGGAGCCCGAAGAGGGCCGCTACGACTTCGACTGGCTGGAAGAGGTGCTGGACAAATTCGCGGAAAACGGCATCCGCGCCTTCCTGGCCACCCCCAGCGGCGCGCGTCCCCAGTGGATGAGCGCCAAATATCCCGAGGTGCTGCGCGTGGAGGAGAACGGCATCCGCCGCATCCACGGCGTCCGCCACAACCACTGCTTCACCTCCCCCGTCTACCGCGAGTTCGTGCGCAGGATCAACACCGCGCTGGCGGAGCGCTTCGGCCATCATCCCGCGGTGGTCGGCTGGCATATCTCCAACGAATACGGCGGCGAGTGCCACTGCGAGCTCTGTCAGGCCGCGTTCCGGCAGTATCTGAAGGACACCTACAAGACGCTGGACAACTTAAACCACGCCTGGTGGACCGGCTTCTGGGCCAACACCGTCACCGACTGGAACCAGCTGCACAGCCCCACGAGGATCGGCGAGACCCACGTGCACGGCCTGAACCTGAGCTGGAGGCGGTTCGTCACCCATCAGACCCTGGACTTCATGAAGGCCGAGATCGCGCCACTGCGCGAAATCACGCCCCATCTGCCCGTCACCACCAACCTGATGACCTTCTTCGACGGTCTGGACTACTTCCGCTTCGGCGACGTGTTTGATTTCGCCAGCTTCGACAGCTATCCCGCCTGGGGCCGCGGCGAGAGCGACGAGGACGAGGCGCTGACCGCCGCGTTCAACTACGACATGATGCGCTGCATCCTGAAGAAGCCCTTCGCGCTGATGGAGTCCACGCCCTCCCAGGTGAACTGGCAGAAGGTGGACAAGCTCAAGAAGCCGGGCATGCACTTCCTGTCCTCCATGCAGGCCGTGGCCCACGGCGCGGACACGGTGCAGTACTTCCAGTGGCGCAAGAGCCGCGGCTCGTGGGAGAAGTTCCACGGCGCGGTGGTGGACCACGTGGGCCACGAGCACACCCGCACCTTCCGCGATGTGGCCGAGGTGGGCGACGCGCTGAAGAAGCTGACCGGCGTGCTGGGCAGCGGCACGAAGTCCGACGTCGCGCTGATCTACGATCTGAACAACCGATGGGCGCTGGACAACTCCCAGGGACCCCGGGTCGAAAAGCACTATGTGGAAACGCTCCTCGAGCACTACCGCGCGCTGACCCGCCTGGGCGTGAATGTGGACGTCGTCGACCAGACCTACGATTTCGAGGGCTACAAGGTCGTCGCCGCCCCGCTGATGTACCTGATCAAGCCCGGCGTGGGCGAGCGCCTGGAGGCGTTCGTCGAGAAGGGCGGAACGCTGATCGTCACCTGCCGCACCGGCTGCGTGGATCGGGACGACCTGTGCTTCCTGACCGGCTTCCCCGGACCGCTGCGCCGCGTGACGGGCGTCTGGGCCGAGGAGTGCGACGGCCTGTGGGACGACGAGCGCAACGGCATCCGCCTGTCCACGGGCGAGACCTATGCCTGCCGCGACATGTGCGACCTGATTCACGCCGAGACCGCCCGCGTGCTCGGCGAGTACACCGGCGATTTCTATGCCGGCATGCCCGCGCTGACCGTGAACGACTTCGGCGCCGGCCGCGCCTATTACATCGCCTCCCGCCCGGAGCAGGCGTTCCTGGACGCCTTCTACGCAAAGCTGCTCCCCGAAGCCGGCGTCCGGCCGCTGGCGGACAATCTGCCCACCGGCGTGCAGGTCGCGGCCCGCGAGGGCGAACAGGGGCGCTATCTGTTCTTCATGAACTTCTCCCGCAGGCCCGCGAAGGTGGAGCTGCCCGCAGGCACGGACGCGCTCACCGGCGAGGCCGTGTCCGGCGAAGCCGAACTGCCCGTCAGCGGCGTGCGCATCGTGAAGTGCCAGGAGGCCTGAGAATGGAGAAGATGATTCTGGGGCAAACCGGGCTGGAGATTTCCCGCACCGGATTCGGCGCGCTGCCCATTCAGCGCGTATCCTTTGAAGAGGCGGGCGCGCTGCTCAACCGCGCGCTGGACGGCGGCATCACCTACATCGACACCGCCCGCGCCTATACCGACAGCGAGGAGAAGATCGGCCGCGCCATCTCCCACCGCCGCGGCGAGTATTTCATCGCCACCAAGACCCACGCCAAGACCGCCGAGAGCTTCCGGAAGGATCTGGAAACCAGTCTGCGGCTGCTGAACACCGACTGCATCGACGTCTATCAGTTCCACAATCCGCCCTTTGTGCCGGTTCCCGGCGGGGAGGACGGCCTGTACGACGCGGCGCTGAAGGCCCGCGAGCAGGGCAAAATCCGCTTCATCGGCATCACCCAGCACTCCATCGAGCGCGCGGAGCAGATCGTGGAATCGGGGCTGTACGACACGCTGGAGTATCCCTTCAACCACCTGGCCACCGAGCGCGAGGTCGCGCTGGTGCGCCGCTGCGCGGAGAAGAACGTGGGCTTCGTGGCCATGAAGGCGCTCTCCGGCGGCCTGGTGACCGACGCGCGCATCCCCTATGCGTACCTTTCCGGGTTTGAAAACGTCGTGCCCATCTGGGGCTTCCAGCAGATGTGGGAGCTGGAGCAGGTGCTGGGCTTCTCGGAAAATCCCGTGCCGATGACCGACGAGCTGCGGGCGCTGATCGCCAAGGATCGCGCCGAGCTGGTGGGCGGCTTCTGCCGCAGCTGCGGCTACTGCCTGCCCTGCCCCGCAAACATTCCCATTCCCAATGCCAACCGCATGAAGCAGCTGCTGGGCCGCGCCGTCTGGCAGGGCTATGTGACGCCCGAATGGCAGGCGAAGATGGCGCGCATCGAGGACTGCATCCACTGCGGCGCGTGCGCGAAGCGCTGCCCCTACGAGCTCAAGCCCT
Source organism: Candidatus Faecivicinus sp. (assembly GCA_051883655.1). GTDB lineage: Bacteria > Bacillota > Clostridia > Christensenellales > Aristaeellaceae > Faecivicinus. The sequence goes on from JBJEUD010000108.1 coordinate 6,617, forward strand.
ACGAAACGCTGCCGGGCCAGCTCGCCTACTATCGCGAGTTCGTCAAAACCCATCAGTCCTGACGGGCAAAGGAGGATCCGATTTGCAGAAATTATTGAAACAGTTTCAGAAGAGCCCGGTCATCCCCGCGGCGCACAACCCGGAGGCCGTGCGCCGCGCGGCCGATACCTCTGCCGCCGTGATCTTTCTGCTGGGCGGCTCCATCCTGACCCTTCCGGAGATGATCCGCATTGCCCACGACAACGGCAAGCGCGCGTTTGTGCACATCGATCTGGCCGAAGGCCTGGGCCGCGACGAGATCGCCGTGCGCTGGTTAGTGGAGCAGCAGCACGCCGACGGCGTGATTTCCACCCGCCCGAGCCTGCTCAAGGCGGCCTCCGAGCTGGGCGCAATCACCATTCAGCGGCTGTTCCTGATGGACTCTACCTCCTTCGAGCACGGCAAGCGCATGCTGCGCAACACCCCGCCCGACATGGCCGAGGTGCTGCCCGGCATCGCCCCCAAGGCCATCCGCCAGCTCTGCGAGGCGCTGGACAAGCCCGTCATCGCCGGCGGTCTGATCACGGAGCCCAAGGAGATCGCCCTGGCCCTTCAGGCCGGCGCATCCGCGGTGTCCGTGGGCGACGAAAAGCTGTGGAATCTGAAGATCTGACGCTGAGCAGTCAAGCCGATCCATGCCGGAAAATTGCAGCATTTTCCGGCATATCGTTTTCCCGGATTTTCCTGCGGAAGTCAGGCATATTCCGCAGGCCGGACGCACACAAATAATCAACGGGAGGTGCTCCGATGCATCCGATGTTTCCCCCCATGGATCCCTACATCCGCACGGCAAGGCACATCGTTCCCCGGGTCAGCCGGCAGACCGTCGCCGGCGCGCCCGAAGCGCTGCGAGGCCGAAGATTCGTGTTCGCATCGGACTTTCACCTCCGGGAGGAGATGTCGCCGGAGCCGGTCGTTGAAGCCATTCAAAACTGCAGGGCGGACCTGATCCTGCTGGGCGGCGACTACGCCGACACGAACGCCCAGGCGCTGCGGCTGTTCGACGCCTTCCGCGCGCTGCACGCGCCGATGGGAATCTATGCCGTGCGGGGCAACAACGACACCGAGGCCTTCAAAACGCCCGAACAGCTGGCCGAGGGGCTGGCCAGCTTCGGTGCGGAGCTGCTGCTGAACCGCAGCGTCGATCTGGGCGGAGCGCTCGTCGGCGGCGTGGACGAGGCGCGGCTCGGGCATCCGGACTATGCCGCCGTCTTCGGCGATGCGCCCGGCTACCGGATTCTGCTGGCCCACTATCCAATCCTTCCGGAGGCTGAACCCGCCGACATGCCCGACCTGATGCTCTCCGGCCACACCCACGGCGGACAGTTCAATTTTCTGGGAATCACACCCTTTGCCGTGGGATTCGAGCGCTTCAACCGAAAGAGCCGCCTCGCGCCCGCCCTCGTCAGCGGCACAATGCGCTTCGGGCGCACCCAGCTGCTGGTCAGCAAGGGCATCGGCACCAGCCGGATCCCGCTGCGCGCCGGCGTCCGGCCGGAAATCCATCTGCTGGAGCTCTGTTAAATCCAACGCAGAAAATTTTCTTTTTCCCATTGACAATCGCCATGGGCTGGGCTATAATAAAACCGTTCCAAGGAACAATATCCTGGGGTGTGCGTTAGCCGATGCTTTTACCCACAGATTCATAAAAGGATTCCGGGTCGATATTGCGGATGTCAAGCCCCCGATCTTCGGATCGCCAGGGGACGGCAGCAAGCAGTCGCAGGTCTCCGCCCTGCCTGAGCGGCGGGTGAAAAAGCAGAGGTGGACGGCACTCATGGGATACCTTTTCGGGGCTCTTCGGAGCCCCGATTTTTTTGCAGTCCCCATCACTGATTTTAAGGAGAAAAAAGCCATGCTAGAGCTTCGCATTCTCTCCCCGATCGCCAAGGTCTTCCCCACCGCCGCGCCCGCCGCCTGCGAGCCGCGCTTTTCCGGCCTGCGCGGCGAGGTGATCTCCTTCCAGCTGGCCTACCGGCCCCTTCCGGATTCGCCCATGGCCGACCGGAGCTTCCTGCGCCTGGAGATCGAATCCCCTGTGAAGGAGTTCATCCGCGCCCGCCGTGTGAAGTGGATTCCCGTGCGCCAGGGCGCGCTGATGAACGCCGACCCCTATTACATCAACGACGGCGCGCCGGGGCTGTATCCCGACCCGCTGATCGACATCCCGCCCCACGGCATCCGCACGATTCCCAAGCTCTGGGAGACGCTGTGGTTTGACGTGAAGCCCGACGATCGCCTGCCCGCCGGCGACTATCCCGTGGTTCTGCGCCTGTTCGACGAGGAGACCGGCGACCTGGGCGGCGAGGTCTCCGTGCAGATTCACGTGATCGGCGCACAGCTGCCCAGGCAGACGCTGATCCACACCAAGTGGTTCCACTGCGACAGCCTGGCCGATTACTACAATGTCGACGTCTTCTCCGAGGAGCACTGGCGCATCATCGAAAACTTCGTCCGCTGCGCGGTGGAGCACGGCATCAACACCCTCCTCACCCCCACCCACACCCCGCCGCTGGACACCCGCGTGGGCACCTACCGCCGCACCGTGCAGCTGGTGGACGTGACGTATGTGGACGGCAAGTACACCTTCGGGTTCGACAAGCTGCGCCGCTGGGTGGACATGGCCAAACGCTGCGGCATGGAATACTTTGAGATCGCCCACCTGTTCAGCCAGTGGGGCGCGCACTGCGCGCCGCAGATCGTGGCCCGCACCCGGGCGGGCATGCAGCGCATCTTCGGCTGGGACACGCCGTCCACCGGCGCGGCCTACGCCGAATTCCTGGACGCCTATCTGCCCGCGCTGCTGGACGAGCTGGAGGCGCTGGGCATCGCCGACCGCACGATGTTCCACATCTCCGACGAGCCCAACGCCGAGCACCTGGACACCTATCTGGCCTGCAAGGCGCTGGTTCAGAAGCACCTGCGGGGCCAGAAGCTGATCGACGCGCTGAGCGACGTGGCCTTCTACGACAGCGGCGCAGTGGAGCATCCCGTGCCCGCCAACAACCACATCGAGCCCTTCCTGAAGCGCAATATCCCCGACCTTTGGACCTACTACTGCGTGGGCCAGGGCGTGGACGTGTCGAACCTGTTCGTGGCCATGCCCGGCGCGCGCACCCGCATTCTGGGCGCGCAGCTGTACAAGTTCGACATCAAGGGCTTCCTGCACTGGGCCTTCAACTTCTACTACGCCCAGTACGCCGACTATCCCATCAACCCCTGGTGCGACACCGACTGCGACGGCTTCGCCCAGGCCGGCGACGGCTTCCAGGTCTATCCCGGCCGCGGCGGCCAGCCCGTGGATTCCATTCGCCTGATGCTGGTGCAGCAGGCGCTGCAGGACCAGCGCGCCATGCAGCTGCTGGAATCCCTGTCCGACCGCGAGACGGTGCTGAAGCTGATCGACGAGGGCGTGGAGCCCATCACCTTCTCGAAATATCCCCACGACGACGCCTACGTGCTCGGCCTGCGGGAAAAGATCAACCGGGAAATCGAAAAGCGGTTGTAAGCTGCAGCAAAGCCCGGGAGCCTTCCATTCAGGAAGGGCTCCCGGGCTTCGTTCTATTCGGAAATCAGGCCGTAGCTTCGGTACATCGAAAGCAGATTCTGATACGTCAGCTTGCCGGCCATCAGCTGGCGGAAGGTGACCGTCTTCTCCCTGCCCTCGGCCCTGAGCCGCGCCATGTGCTCCACCGTGTCCTCATAGCCGCGCTGCGCGTCGGACAGCATGCGCTCGAAGGCCTCCAGGCGCGCCTGGGGATCCGTGTGCACGTCGCTCATTCCGCCAGCTCCTTCACCGCGCTGCTGGTGCCGATGCGGTCGCAGCCGGCGCTCAGGTACTGCTCCACCGCCTCGGCGGTGCGCACGCCGCCGGCGGCCTTGATGCGCACGTTCGGGCCCACATTGGCCCTGAACAGCGCGATGTCCCCGAGCGTGGCGCCGCCGGTGCCGAAGCCGGTGGAGGTCTTGATGAAGTCCGCGCCCGCATCGGTGACGCACCTGCACAGCGCGATCTTCTCCTCCTCGGTGAGATAGCAGGTTTCCACGATCACCTTCAGCACGTGATCGCCCACGGCCTGCTTGATGGCGCGGATCTCCGCGGTCACCTTTTCAAATTCGCCGTTCTTCACGTCGCAGAGATTGACCACCATGTCCACCTCGTTCGCGCCCTCGAACACCGCCTGCTGGGCCTCGAAGATCTTGACCGCCGTGGTGGAATAGCCGAGGGGGAAGCCGATGACCGTGCAGATGTTCAGCCGGTCGCCGTACCTTTCATGCAGGGGCCTGACGTAGCACGCCGGGACGCAGACCGAAGCAGTGTGATACCGGATCGCCTCGTCGCAGAGCTTCGTGATGCCCGCCCAGTCGCTGGTGGCCTTCAGCAGCGTGTGGTCGATATGGGTCAGCATTTCCTTCTTTTCCATCGAGAACTCCTCCTCATCCGTTCGACTTTTCGATTTTCAGAATCATGTAAACCGGCGTTTCCAGATAGCCCTCGTAGCGGCCGGGCGACGTCTCACGCCATTCCTCCGGCGGCATGGGCTCCTCCATCCGCGCAATGCGCAGCCCCGCTCCGGCGATGGCGTTGGCGTAGTCGCCGAAGGTGTGGTGATAGCTGCGGCTCAGCCGGTTTTCACAGTCGTCATTGTACTCAATCCAGGGCTGAACGTAAGCGCGCACGCGCCTGTCCAGATAGCGCACCGTCCATTCGTCGTCCCCGGGAAAGGTCTCGCCATGCGCGATGGGATACTGGGCCGAGTAGACCGGATGGATCGCCGAGAGCACGCACACGCCCTGCGGCGCCAGACAGCGGGCGATCCCGTCGAACAGCGCGTCGAGATCGGCGATATAGTGGCTGGCGGTGGAGGAAAACACCAGATCGAACCTCCGATCCAGCCTCTCGGCAATCCGGGCCGCATCTCCCTGCAGAAACGCCGCCCGGGAGCCGCGCGCCCGCGCCTTCTTTCGCGCCAGCGCCAGCATGCCCTCGGACAAATCTACGCCGACAATTTCCGACAGGCCCATCTGCTCCAGCAGAAATGTGAAAATGCCCGTGCCGCAGCCGATGTCCAGCGCAGACCTTCCCCGCAGTTCGGGCAGCAGCTTCCGGACGCAGGGCCATTCGATCGAACGGCTGTAGGAATCCGGCGCGTCGTTGAACGCATCGTAGATTTCGGCGGAGCGATCCCAGTCCTCCCGGATGCCCTCCATGCGAATCATCTCCCTTCGCGTGCCATTATATCAGATTTCCCGCCCCGCGGCAAGGCGGCGCTTCCGCAAATTGTCTGCGCTTTGGTCGGCAACAGTTAACCGAAGCGGGCTTTCCCGCCGTACACGGATACAGGTATAATATAGAGTGAACTTTGATGACCGGAGGGAGATCCATGCTTCTCACCGCAGAAAATCTGCGCAAAAATTACGGCATGAAGCAGCTGCTGGACGGCGTGACGCTCTATCTGAACCAGGGCGAGCGCATCGGCCTGATCGGCGTCAACGGCACGGGCAAGAGCACCCTTCTGAAGCTCCTGGCCGGCGCGGAATCGCCGGACGAGGGGCGCGTTTCGCTGGACCCGAACGTACAGGTTTCGTACCTTCCGCAGACGCCGGCGCTGAACGACGGGCTGACCGTGCTGGAGCAGGTGTTTGCCGGCCACCCGGCGGAATTCCGCGGGATCAACGAATACGAGGCCAAGACGATCCTCACAAAGCTGGGCATCACCGACTTCGACCGGAAGATCGGCGAGCTGTCCGGCGGACAGCGCAAGCGCGTGGCGCTGGCCACGGTGTTCGTCCACCCCGCCGACGTGCTGATTCTGGACGAGCCCACCAACCATCTGGACGCGGAGATGGTCGCCTGGCTGGAGCAGCGGCTGGCCCGTTTCACCGGCGGGCTGGTGATGGTCACCCACGACCGCTATTTCCTGGAAAACGTGGTGACGAAGATCGCAGAGCTCAGCCGCGGCGAGCTGTTTTTGTACGAGGCAAACTATTCCAAATACCTCGAGCTGAAGGCCCAGCGGCTGGAGATGGCCCAGGCCAGCGAGCGCAAGCGGCAGGCGCTTCTGCGCAGGGAGACCGAGTGGATCATGCGCGGCTGCCGCGCCCGGTCCACCAAGAGCACCGAGCGCATCGCCCGCTATGAGGCGCTGAAGGCCCAGGAGGGCCCCCGCGCCGACGAGAGCCTGTCCATCTCGGCGGGCGCCTCCCGGCTGGGGCGCAAGACGGTGGAGCTGGAGCACGTCTCCAAGTCCTTCGGGGACAGGACCGTCATCCGCGATTTTTCCTACACGATCCTGCGGGACGACCGCGTGGGCATCGTCGGCAGAAACGGCGCGGGCAAGAGCACACTGCTGAACCTGATCGCCGGCGCGCTGCCGCCCGACTCCGGCCGCGTCGACTTCGGCGGCACGGTGCGCATCGGCTACTTCACCCAGGAGGGCAGGGAGCTGGATCCCGATCAGCGCCCCTACGACTACATCCACGAAATCGCCTCCGAGCTGCGCACCCGGGAGGGCCGCGTGTCCGCCACGCAGATGATGGAGCGGTTCCTGTTCCCGTCCGACCTCCAGTTCTCCACCATCGGACGGCTGTCCGGCGGCGAGCGGCGCAGGCTGTATCTGCTGGGCATCCTGATGAGCGCGCCCAACATCCTGCTGCTGGACGAGCCCACCAACGATCTGGACGTGGAGACGCTCACCATTCTGGAGGACTATCTGACCGAGTTCCCCGGCGCGGTGGTGGCGGTGTCCCACGACCGGTACTTCCTGGACAAGACCGCCACGTCGATCCTCGAGGTGCGCGGAGACGGCGAAGTCCGCCGCACCATGGGCGGCTACTCCGACTTCGAGCTGCTGCGGGAAATGGACGCCGCGCCCCGCAGGGAGTCCCGCCCCGCCGCGCCCCGGGAGCGCCGCTCCGACCGGCCGCAGAAGCTGAAGTTCACCTTCAGGGAGCAGCGGGAGTTCGACTCCATCGACGTCGACATCGCCGCGCTGGAGGAGAAGATCGCCGCCTGCGAATTGGAGATCGAATCCAGCGCCAGCGACTACGTGCGCCTTCAGGCGCTTCTCGCCGAAAAGGAAGCGCTGGAAAAGCAGCTGGAGGAAAAGACCGAGCGCTGGGTCTATCTGAACGACCTGGCCGAGCGCATTGCCCAACAAAACCAATGATGGAGTGACCCTGCCATGAGCTTTACCGTTACCCTGACCACCGTCGCCATGATGCTGCTGTACGCCGTGCCCGGCTTTCTGCTGATCAAGTTCCGCAAGCTGGACGCGGCCAACATCTCGTCCTTCGCCACGCTGCTTCTGTACCTGGCCTCACCCTTCCAGACGATCTACGCCCTGCAGCGCGTGGAGTACTCCCCCTACATGGTCCGCCATCTGTTTCTGGCCCTCCTGATGGGGCTGGTGCTGATGTGCAGCATGCTGGGCGCGGTCTACTTCTGCCTGCGCAGGAAGCAGCATCTGGTGCCCTACCGCCTGTGCACCGCGGCCTCCGCGCTGGGCAACTGCGGCTTCATGGGCATTCCGCTGCTGGAGGCGCTGCTGCCGGACTATCCCCAGGCCGTGGCCTTCGCGTCCATGTTCTTCATGGCCATGAACATCCTGATGTGGACCGTCACCAGCTTCATCATCACCCGCGACAGGAAGTACATCAGCCTGAAGAAGGTCTTTCTGAACCCGTCGTCCGTGGCGATGGCGGTGGCGCTGATCCTGTTCTTCTGCCGCATCCGGCTCACCGGACAGATCAGCGACATGGTGACCACCCTCAACCGGATGAGCACCGTGCTGTGCATGCTGATTCTGGGCATGCGGCTGGCCGTGGTTCCCTTCAAGCCCATCTTCACCAGCAAGCTGCAGTACATGGCGGTGGCGCTGAAGCTGTTCGTGTTCCCGCTGTTCGCGCTGGCCGTGTGCTCGCTTCTGCCGGTGGAGCGCAACTTCGTGCTGGGCATCTACATCATCTGCTGCGCGCCCACGGGCAATCTGGTGCTGAGCTTCGCCGAAATTCTGGGCGAGGGCCAGGACACCGCCGCCAACGTGGTGTTGCTGAGCACGCTGCTGAGCATGATCACCATCCCGCTGATGCTGCTGATCGTCTGACGGCGCCGCGGTGGAAAAATTCACATTTCCGGATTACACTTTTCCCAGAAACGGAGGGATTCCTATGAGCAAAATTGACGTGGTGCGCAAGGCCATGATGGACGCGCTGAAGGCCGGCGACAAGCCCCGCAAGGAGGCGC
>JBJEUD010000109.1:0-2586 GCA_051883655.1 Candidatus Faecivicinus sp.
GCATCCCTTCACACAGAGCCAGCAGCCCCTCGCTGCGCCCGATCACCTTGGCGTAGGAGCTCTGGGCCAGGTAAACCTGATTCTCGATCATCTCGATCATGGGTCTTCCCGGGGCGAGTATGTTGACCGAAGAAAGCCTGTGTGCGCCGAAAAGCTCCGGGATCTTTGCAGCCTCGCCAAGCAGGGCGTGGTAGTAGGCGCTGATTGCAGACCAGAGATTGATCCATGCAGCGTTGTGATGGCGCAGCAGCTCCGCATGGCGCTCCTGAAATGTATATCTCTGTTCTATATCCGCATACAGGGAGAGCCGCCATGCCAGAAAGTCGCAGCAAAGCGCCATATTTTCCTGTCCGTTGCCCTCAATCTGCGCATAAGCGCCTTCCAACTCAATGCGCGCGTCTGTGAAGCGGCCCTGCATATATGCTGCCTCCGCCCGCATGATTTTCTCCGCGCCCTGCCCGTGGCCGTCGGTGATCTTGTAATAGTGGGGCATGGACTCATCCATCTCGGCAAGCTCACTTTTCAGCTCGCCCGGAGCGCGGTAGAACATCATCAGCACCGACGGAGAGCCAAACGTCCAGCCGCCGCTTTTGTGGATGCTGATGGCCGCGCGGGACATCTGCGCGCTGGCGCTGCGGTGCAGGCGGCTCATGGCGCTGATGTCATTGTAGCAGAGAAAGCTCATGATGAGATCGCATTCGCCCAGAAGATCCCCGCGTTCAGCAGATGGCATTTCCGGCTGTTCCTCGATAGATGTCAGAAGAAGCGACTTCAGTTCCATCATCTTCGGGATCATCCGCCAGTTGAACATGCAGCGCATCAGCACCAGAATCGTCAGCGGATGCGCTTTCAGAATGGACACAGGGCACTCGCCGATCATTTCCAGCACCGATTCCGGATGCAGAGACGAGAGCAATATGCCGGTGTCCTTTTGAATCACACGCAGCAGTGCGTCATAATCTTCGCTCTGCCGGTAGGCCGCGATCGCATGAAGATATTGCCGATGATCTTCGTACCACGCGCCGTAATTCTCGCGATAGTCCTTCTGCTTTTCCTTTTCCAATGTCAGAAACGTGCGTTCCGCACATTCCTTCATCATGTGATGGAAGCGATAGGTCACGCCGTCCGGCAGGCATTTTACAAACGCGTTCTGCGTGGTCAATATATCGATCAGCTTTTCCGCATCGGCATCCCCGGTGACGAAGCGCGCCATTTCCACGGTAAACTCATCGGCAAGTCCCATGACTGCAAGGAAGACCCGCTGCTTTTCGGGAAGCGGGTCGATCATGGCTGCGGTGAACATGGTGTAAATGTCGGAATTGCGGTCGGGCAATGCCCCGCGCTCCGAAAGTGTCCGCAAGTTCAGATAGATCGCGGAAAACCACCCGTCGCTGGAATAAAGCAGGGTTTCGATCTGTGCCTCGGAAAGATCCATCCCACATTTGTGGGCATAAATGGCGAGCTCCGTGTGGTTCAGCCGCAGCTGCTCCGTGCCGATCTGATAGACCCGGCTCCCCAGCCGGACAATTTCCCCGGCGGGCAGGAACCGGTCCCGGCTGGCGACGATGAGATGCACATTCCCGGGCATCCGGTTGGCAAGTGTACAGAGAAAACCGGGAATGCGCTGATCCTTCAGCAGGTGGAAATCATCAATAAAAATATAGAAGGGATTTTCTCCCGCCAGCTCATGGCAGAGATCATCCGTCAGCATACTGCTGCTTGCTGCATCGCTGGGACAGGGATAGTCACGCAGGAAATCAAGTCCCGCATGTGCAAAAGCGTCCTGCACACTTTTCCAGAAGATCGTGAGATTATCGGCATATACGCTGATGCGGATGACATTCAGCGCCTCTGCTTTGGCCCGTTCGGCCAGATACCAGTTGACCGCCGTTGTTTTTCCGTATCCCATTGGGGCGACAATGGTGGTCATCGTGCAGCGGGAGATGGGCCGCAGACTCTCCTGCAGCCGTTCGGATATGTAAATGGCATTCAGGTTCCATTTTGATTTTGGCATGGCGCTTACCTCCGGATTGTTTTGCTTTTCCTTGCTCTGCGCGGGTCGGCAGATTGCTCTGCGTTCTCAGGGACCGCCCATGCGCGCAGTATTGGTTGACACGCCCAGCGGCAGGACACCTCCCGAATGGAGATAGGGCCCTTGATCCCGTTCATGTCACAATTCCGCAAGCAAAATTCAACAGTATATATGATATACGAAAATCCGAATTGTTGCAAGCACGGACGGCCGACGAAGGTGTACCTTGTTTATGAATGGGAGCAAAGAACCCGAAACCCCAAAATTCTCTGCCTGAAAATGGGGAAGGCAAAACATCCGTTTCTGCAGGCGGCCTGCTGCCGATATTCCTCCGGATTCAGCTGCGCCATGGCATTTTTCTCCACCGGCTTCCGCAAGCGCTCCGAAACGTCCGGCACCCGCTCCTCCAGCCGCTCTGCGACCCTGCGTCAACATCCGCAACGCAATCACCTCCGTTTGCCGATTCTGTTTTTTCAGCCCTCACGAAACGAGATCTATGATCTGACGGACGGCATGGCCTATGAACTCCGCGCGGAGAAGATGAGCCTCAGACC
>JBJEUD010000110.1:0-2559 GCA_051883655.1 Candidatus Faecivicinus sp.
CAGCACTATCTGGACGTGATGGGCGGCGGCCACTACTGCAACCGCCCCGAGCTGGTGCGCAAGCTGGTCATGGACGGCCCCGGCGCCATCAAGTGGCTCAACGAGCTGGGCGTGGAGTTCGACAAGGACAAGGACGGCAACATGATCACCACCCACGGCGGCGGAACCTCCCGCAAGCGCATGCACGCGGCGGCGGACTACTCCGGCGCGGAGATTATGCGCACCCTGCGCGACGAGGTGCTCAACCGCGGCATTCCCGTGGTGGACTTCACCGCCGCCATCGAGCTGATCCTGGACGACCAGGGCAAGGCCGCGGGCGCGGTGCTGCTGAACATGGAGACCAACGAGGTGCTGGTGGCGCGCGCGAAGTGCGTGGTCATCGCCACCGGCGGCGCGGGCCGCATGCACTATCAGGGCTTCCCGACCTCCAACCACTACGGCGCGACGGCGGACGGCCTGGTGCTGGGCTACCGCGCGGGCGCGAAGCTGCTGTATCAGGACACGCTGCAGTATCATCCCACCGGCGTGGCGTTCCCCCAGCAGATCTTCGGCGCGCTGGTTACCGAGAAGGTGCGTTCCCTGGGCGCGAAGCTGGTCAACAGTGAGGGCGAGGTCTACGTCCATCCGCTGGAGACCCGCGACGTCAACGCAGCGGCGCTGATCCGCGAGTGCTCCACCAATGGCAAGGGCGTCTCCACCCCCAACGGCGGCAAAGCCGTCTGGCTGGACACCCCGATGATCGATATGATCCACGGCAAGGGCACGCTGGAGAAGCGCCTGCCGGCGATGCTGCGCATGTATCTGAAGTTCGGCATCGACATGCGCGAAACGCCGATCCTGGTCTATCCCACGCTGCACTATCAGAACGGCGGACTGGAGATCGCCGTCAACGGCATGACCAGCGTGGAGAATCTGTTTGTGGCCGGCGAGGCCGTCGGCGGCGTGCACGGACGCAACCGCCTGATGGGCAACAGCCTGCTGGACATCATCGTCTTTGGCCGCAACGCCGGCCAGCAGGCGGGTGCGAAGTGCAAGGAGACCACCGTGGGCAAGCTGAGCCTGGAGCATGTGAAGAAGTACGCGCAGGCGCTGAAGGACGCGGGCGTCGAGAGCACGGTTCCGTCCCCCAAGCTGCTGCCGGACTACACCCGGAAATTCAACTGATCTGCATTGCCGCGCTCCCCTGCGGAGCGCGGCGCTCTGCTGAAAGGAGATTCTCATGGAATACAGCGCGACGTCCGCGTCGGCCGAGGGCTTTGCAGCCGCCGGAGCGCTTGAAAGCTGGGTGCACCGCTATCTGTGTGCCGAGGGCGGCAACGTCCCCTTCTCCGAGGGGCTGAAGAAGTGCGAGCGGTTTTACTTTGGCCCGCTTCCGGTGAAGCTGAACCTGCTCTGCCGATGCTGCGGCCCGGAGGAGGGCATGCGTTTTCCCGTGGAGCGGGAGGGCTTCGAGCGAAAGGTGGAGCATCTGTCCCGGGTGATTTCGTCCGGAGAGGACCTTCCGCCGCTGATCATCGGATACGATGAAGGTGTGCTGACCGTCAATGACGGCAACCACCGCCTGGAGGCGCTGAACCGGCTGGGCCGGTCGGAATTCCCGGCGATCCTGTGGACGACCGGGGAGAAAAACCGGGAGGCGCTGGAAAACCTCTGCGCGCAATGGCGAGGCTGAGGGAAACGCACAGAATCCACTGCATAAGAGCGGTGGATTCTGTGCATTTTGGGCTCAGAAGGCGAAGTTTGCGCCCAAAATGCTGAAATGCTTGACAATTCCGTCGGTTGCTTGCTATACTAAACTGATTGACTGATACCGGTCTGGAGGAGGGGGCTGTCCGATGTACATTGTGGTTGGACTGGGCAATCCGGGGAGAAAATACGAGCACACGCGCCACAACGTGGGGTTTGATGTGGTCGAAATTCTGTCCCAGAAATACGATATTCCGATTCGGAAGCTGCGCTGCAAGGCGGCGGTGGGCGAGGGAACCATCCGCGGCGAGCGCGTGGTGCTGGCGCAGCCGCAGACGTTCATGAACCTCTCGGGGGAGAGCGTCGTCCAGCTGCTGAACTGGTACAAGGCGGAGCCGTCGCAGCTGATCCTGGTCTACGACGATGTGGATCTGCCCGAGGGAAAGCTGCGCTTCCGCCCCAGCGGCAGCGCGGGCACCCACAACGGCATGCGCAATATCATCTATCTGGTGGGGCGCGACGACTTCCCCCGGGTGCGCGTGGGCATTGGCCGGCCTGCGCCCGGCTGGGACATGAAGGACTGGGTGCTGGCAACCTACAACACCCCCGAGCTTCGCAAGACCATGTTCGACGCCTATATGAACGCCGCCGATGCCGTCGCCACGCTGATCGCCGAGGGTGTGGAGCCCGCGCGGCAGTTTGTCGCCAAGTGCAATTCGTAAACACGCCCGTTTGAGGGCCGGGAGGAGCTATGCAGGAGCTTGCCAAACGCTTTGCCTGTCTTTTCAATCCGCTGGATGAACTGAAGACCTTTCAGGAGCTGACCGACGCGCTGCGCAAGCCGGGCGTCTATTCGGTGTACGGCCCGGACGA
>JBJEUD010000111.1:0-2553 GCA_051883655.1 Candidatus Faecivicinus sp.
CATCTGGTGCGGGAGCTGGACGCGCTGGGCGGCGAGATGGGCCGCGCCATCGACGACGTGTTCATCCAGTCGCGCATGCTGAACACCGGCAAGGGCCCGGCGGTGCACTCGCTGCGGGCGCAGGCGGACAAGAAGGAGTACCAGCGCCGCATGCGCCGGGCGGTGGACGACTGCGAGCGGCTGGATCTGCGCCAGGCCGAGGTGGAGCGCGTGCTGGTGGAGAACGGCCGGGTGACCGGCGTGCGCACCACCACGGGCGCGACCGTCGGCTGCCGGGCCGTCGTGATCGCCTGCGGCGTGTACCTGAACAGCCGCATCATCATCGGCGAATGCTCGTGGAACGGCGGTCCCCAGGGCCTGATGGCCGCCAACGCGCTGACGCGGAACCTGATCGACCTGGGCTTTCCCATCCGCCGGTTCAAGACCGGCACGCCCGCGCGCCTGGACGGCCGCACCATCGACTTTTCGAAGATGGAGCCCCAGTACGGCGACGAGCCGGTGACGCCGTTTTCGTTCATGACCGATCCGAAGGCGCTGAAGAACCGCGCGCTGTGCTATCTGACCTACACCACCCCCGAGACCCACAGGGTCATTCTCGACAACCTGCACCGCGCGCCCATGTACGCCGGCACCATCCACGGCACCGGCGCGCGCTACTGCCCGTCCATCGAGGACAAGATCGTCCGCTTCCGGGACAAGGAGCGCCATCCCATCTTCATGGAGCCCGAGGGGCTGAACACCAACGAATGGTATGTGCAGGGAATGTCCACGTCCATGCCCGAGGACGTGCAGCGCATGATCTACGCCACCGTGCCGGGCCTGGAGCGCGCCAAGGTGCTGCGGCTGGCGTACGCCATCGAGTACGACTGCATCGACCCGCTGACCCTCAACGCCGCGCTGGGCGCGAAGCACATCGAGGGACTGTACACAGCGGGTCAGATCAACGGCACCTCCGGCTACGAGGAGGCCGCCGCCCAGGGCCTCTACGCGGGCATGAATGCTGCATTGTATGTGCAGGGAAGGGAGCCCATGCTTCTCAGCCGCGCCGACGGCTATATCGGCGTGCTGGTGGACGATCTGGTCACCAAGGGCACCGACGAGCCCTACCGCATGATGACCTCCCGGGCGGAGTACCGGCTGCTGCTCAGGCAGGACAACGCCGACCTGCGCCTGACCGAGCGCGGCTATCGGGCCGGACTGGCCAGCCGCGAGCGCTACGAGCGCATGCTGAAGAAGCGGGACGAGACCGCGCAGGCCCGGAAGATGCTGGATCAGATGCACCTGACCGACCGCCTGCGCCGCACGGAGGAGACCTACGAGACGCTGCGCGCCGTGCGCCCGGCGCTGCCGGAGCTGACCGACGAGGTGCGCGAGCAGCTGGAGATCAGCGTGAAGTATGAGGGGTATATCGACCGGCAGCGGGCGGCGCAGAGGGAGTTCCAGAGGCTGGAGAACACGCCGCTGCCGAAGGACGCGGACTATCTGAACATGTCCGGACTGCGCATCGAGGCCCGGCAGAAGCTGGACCGCCAGCGCCCGGCCTCCCTCGGCCAGGCGTCGCGCATCCCCGGCGTGTCCCCCGGAGACATCGCGGTGCTGATGATCTGGCTGCGCACGCTGCCGGACGGGACGCTTTCCAATCAAATCCCACCCGAAGGAGAATGAATATGCTGCAAGACATGCTGCTGACCTCGGCGAAGGCGATGGGCATTCCCATGAGCCCGGCCCAGGCGGATCAGTTCGCCCGCTACCATGGGATGCTGACGGAGGCCAACGCGAAGTTCAACCTGACCCGCGTGCCCGATGAGCTGCGCGAGGCCGCGGACCGCAACTATCTGGACTGCATTTCCCCGCTGGCCCACGGCTTTCCCGAGGGCGTGAAGTCGCTGGTGGACGTGGGCTCCGGCGCGGGCTTTCCGGGCATTCCGCTGTCCATCATGCTGCCGGAGGTGCATGTGGTGATGGTGGACGCGCTGGACAAGCGCGTGAAGTTCCTCCGGTCGGTGATCGACGCGCTGGGGCTCAACGCCGAGGCCGTCCACGCCCGGGCGGAGGACGCCGCCCGCCGCCCGGAGCTGCGCGAGCAGTTCGACATGGCCGCCGCCCGCGCCGTCGCGCCGCTCAACGTGCTGTGCGAATATCTGCTGCCCTTCGTGCACGTCGGCGGCTGGATGCTGGCGCTGAAGGGGCCGTCGCTGGACGACGAGCTGGCCGAGGCCGGGCGCGCACTCCAGCTGCTCGGCGGCCGCGCCGTGCGCGTTGAACCCGCGGAAATCCCCGGCAGGGACTGGTCGCACCGGCTGGCCTATCTCGAAAAAGTCGCGCCGACCCCCGAAAAATATCCCCGCAAGGCCGGCGTGCCCGAGAAAAAGCCGCTGATTGTGACAAAATAATGGTGAATTGAGATCGTTCGGGAAAAGCCTGTCTGATTTTCATAAACTTCACAGGACTGACCGAATAATCAGCACAATTGGTGGATATAATTACTATCGCATCCAAGCAATAGGAGGATATTCATTATGAAGAAGATTTTTGCACTTGTTCTCGTTCTGG
>JBJEUD010000112.1:0-14181 GCA_051883655.1 Candidatus Faecivicinus sp.
CCTTTCTCATCGAACGGGAACGAGGACAAAGTTGACCTCGGCCCGGTCGATATCCACGCTCTCCACGCGAATGCGCACGCGGTCGCCCAGCCGAAACACATTGCGTGAGCCCGCTGCGACGAGCTGGCTGCGCTCGCGATCGAATTCGTAGTAGTCATCCAGCGAGGCGATGTGCACAAGCCCTTCCGCGGTGTTGTCCAGCATCACGTACAGTCCCCAACTCGTGACGCTGCTGACGATGCCGTCAAACTCCTGTCCGATGCGATCCTGCATGTAGCGCGCTTTGAGCAGGTCGTCCGCTTCGCGCTCGGCCAGAACGGACTCCTGTTCACGCGCCGAGCTCTGACGCGCAAATTCCTGCATGCGCTCTGCATCAGAATCGGTGCTGGCATCCATGAGCCGCTTCATCATTCGATGAACGATCAGGTCAGGATAGCGGCGGATGGGCGAGGTGAAGTGGCAATAGTCATCGAGCGCCAGCGCATAATGCCCCAATGGGCGCTCGGAATACTGTGCGCGCTGCAGCGAACGCAGCAGCATTCTGCGAATGGCATCGCGGTTTGGATGATCCTTGACGTCCTCTAGGACCTTCTGCAGCACGCCGGGATGGGGATTGGGATCGAAGTGCACCCGAATGTTCTGGTTCGCCAGAAAGCGCTCCAGCTCGCTCAGACGGCTGCTGTCCGGATTCTCATGGACTCGATAGACGAGGGGCGTGCCGGTCGTTTGGGCGAGGCGCGCGACCGTTTCGTTGGCTGCAAGCATGAAATCCTCGATGAGCCGCTCCGCTTCGCCCCGGGAGGCGCTGACGATATCGGTGGGAAGATTTTCTTCATCGAGGACAAATTCGGTCTCGGGAAGATCCAGTTCAATGCATCCCGATGCAAACCGCCGCTTCCGAAGCTGGTGGGAAAGCGTCAGCATGTCGCGGAGCACACTGTGCAGCGAGCTGTCCACGGCATCGCCATCGCCATCGAACAGCCGGTTGACCGCGTCGTAGGTCAGGCGCGCGTGGGAATGAATGATCGACCGGCAGAGATGATGATCCACGACCCTTCCGTCCCGGACGATCATAAAGCAGCTCAGCGTGAGCCTGTCAACATCCGGCATCAGCGAGCAGAGGTCGTTGGACAGAATTTCCGGCAGCATCGGAATGGTCAAACCCGGGAGATAGAGAGAGGTTCCGCGGGCGAAGGCCTCCCGATCGATGGCGGATCCTGGGCGCACATAGTGCGAGACGTCTGCGATGTGCACGCCGAGCCGCCAGTCGCCCTCCGGGGTTCGCTCCAGCGAAACTGCGTCGTCGAAGTCCTTTGAGAAGGGTCCGTCAATGGTGAAGGTGAGCAGCTGCCGGTGGTCTTCACGCCCGGAAACCGGAGGTTCGGGGTCGATTTCCGTCAAAGCCCTGCATTTGCCTTCGACGGAAGCGGGAAATTCTGTGGGGAAGTCGTGGGTCTCCGCAATGACCTTCAGCCGCGCCTGCATGTCGCTCTTGCGGCCGAGCACGCGCACAATATGCGCCAGGATAGGGCGGTCGCCTTCAGGGTAGCGGTCGATGGACAGCAGCGCGATGTCGTCGTTGGCAGCGGCTACTTCACCCGCAATCTCAATGGGATAGGGAATGCGCCGGTCACAGGGAATGCCGGTGACGATTTGCCTGCGTTCATTCGCCGCCGTACGGTCGCGTCGATTGCGCGGGCGGCGGATTTCCCGCTGCTCGATGCGAATGAAGGCGGCCAGCTCCGTTCTTCCGCGCTGAAGGATGGAGACCAGCTCGCAGGTGCCGCCATCGGCCGGACGGATGAGCAGCAGATCGTCCGGCATGGGGGAGAGCCGCGTGCGAACGATTTTCAGGGCTGGACCATCGTTGAGCGGGCGCGCGATTGGTGCGCCATTGCGCAGTGCAGAGGCGCGGGCGGTGAGCATTCCCAGCTGCTCGGGCAGCGCGTACTTTCCCTTCCGCGTGATGGCGGCGCGCCCTTCCGCGCAGAGTTCATTTAAGGCCGTTTGGAGAATGCCGGCATCCATGTCCAGCTGTTCTGCCAGAGTGAAGAGGTCGAGCGCTCTTCCGGCGTTCAGAGCCTCGCAGATTGCGTCTTTCAGATTTGTATTCATCGCTTTTCCTCAAAACAATTTGTGTTTATCTTTTCCGCACAAGGTCAGATCATTCTACCATAATGGCCAGATAAATGCAAAAAACAGCGATCAGAATTAACGGAACAGAGCTATAATGAAGGAAATGATTCTGGCAATACAGAAGGTGGGATTCGCTTGGCGGATATCCTTCAGATGATTTTTGACGGGTCAGAGCTCATCGGCACTGTGGCCTTCGCCGCATCCGGCGCAATGCTGGCGATTGATCGGGACCTGGATTTGTTCGGCGTTGTTTTCCTCGGCGTCACAACGGCGGTTGGCGGCGGTATCATGCGGGACATCGTGCTGGGAACATTTCCCCCGAACGCATTCTGCAATTCGATTTATGTGGCGGTGGCGTGCATTACCGCGCTGATTGTGTTCTGCTTTGCGGAATTCAAGGGCAGCCGGTATTGGAGGCAGCGCGCCGAAATCGATCGGGTGGTCAATCTGCTGGACGCGCTTGGACTCGGCATCTTCAGCGTCGTCGGAGCAAACACCGCAATGCTCAAGGGATTTGCGGACAATGCATTTCTCTGCATCTTCATGGGCATGACCACCGGCGTCGGCGGCGGTATCCTTCGCGATCTGCTGAGCCAGACGGTTCCCGCCGTGTTGAAAAAGCGCATTTACGCGGTGGCTTCGATTGCCGGAGCGAGCGTCTATTATGTAGCGCTGCAATTCGGGTTCAGCGGCGCCGTCTCCATGCTTTCCGGTATGGTTTTTACGTTGGTCATCCGCATGCTGGCGACTTACTTCATGTGGGATCTTCCGAAAGTGCCCAAGCTGTAATGATCCGCGAAAACTCCGCTTGCGATTCGGGCAAG
This sequence comes from Candidatus Faecivicinus sp., assembly GCA_051883655.1. Lineage (GTDB taxonomy): Bacteria > Bacillota > Clostridia > Christensenellales > Aristaeellaceae > Faecivicinus. The sequence continues at coordinate 2,961 of JBJEUD010000112.1, forward strand.
CGGAGTTTTTCTTATTCAATCGACATATGCTGTTGACAGTAGAGCTTGATCTTCTCGAAGCTGAGCTCGCTCAGATCGTGTTCGAGTTTGCAGGCATCCTCCAGAGCGATTTTCTCAGGAACGCCCAGCGCGATCAGGATTGAGGAGAGCACCTTGTGCCGCTCGTAGATGCGCTCGGCGATCTCCCTTCCGGAATCGGTCAGACGGAGATAGCCTTCCTGCGTGATGTTCAGAAAGCCATTGCGCTCGAGCGTGTGCACCGCAACAGACACGGTCGGCTTGGAGAAGCCCAGGTGATTGACCACGTCAATGGAGCGGACGCTGCCCTGCTTTTCGCCGAGCATATAGATGGCTTCCAGGTAGTTTTCACCGGATTCATGAATGGGCATGTGACACCTCACTGGTTTTGTTGATTTACGTATTCATTATACATGATATTCCGCGTTTCGTCAAACAAAACCAGTGTAAAACAGAAAAAGCCCAAATAGCGCAGAATCCTTGATTTTTTGTTGAGAATATGTTATTATGGCATAGAGGTGATCGGATTTGTATGGCATGCAATCGCGTGCGGATATTTTTTTGAAAATGTATCGCATTCTGGAGGGCGCGCTCGACAAGCGATATGCCGGCGGACGTCAGAGCGCGAGCGTGGTGATGGAGTATCTGAAGGATGATGATTCAGAGCCGTACCGGCGCGAACTCAACATCTGTCGGGAAATCCGCAATCTGCTCTCCCACAATGCCGACGACGAAGGCGAACCGCTGGTGGAACCCTCCGAGGCGATTCTGACGTCACTGCAGAACATACTGGATCACGTGTCAGCCCCCAGGTACGCCATCGATTGCGGTACGCCGCGGGAGAAAATTCTGTGGGCAAATGCCAATGAACTGGCCATTGATGTCATGCATCGAATGAGCAAGAACGGATTTTCGCACGTCCCCGTCATGGAAAAGGGAAAGATCGTCGGCATCTTCAGCGTCGGCAGTCTGTTTTCCTATCTTGAGCGGCGCGGCCTGGACGCTTTGGACAGGAATACCCGAATTGGTCAGATCGATGATGCGCTGAAGCTGGAACGGCACGGCGCTGAGAAATATCTGTTCATGCCCGCCGACGCTACCATTTACCAGGTGCGCGCGGCCTTTGAAGCGCGCAGCGAGCGAAACAGCCGCCTGAGCGCAGTCTTTATTACGGAAAAGGGCTCTCCGGAGGATGTTCTGCTGGCAATGCTGACACCTTGGGATGTATTAAAGGATTCCGGCAATGTGGAATCATGAGGAGGTATGGCGATGGTGCGTCAAACGTCCAACGGCCATCCGAACGAAGAAATGGATCTGGCGATGGAGGAACTGCGCGTGGACTATGCGCAGATTCGCGGCGTGTATGCCGCGGCAATCAGGGAAATCAATACGCGCCTGCAAACGCTCGACAGCGAATTTTCGTTCAGGCACCGCCATAATCCGATTCATCACATCGAAACGAGGGTCAAATCCCTGCCCAGCATCATCAAGAAGCTTCGCAGCATGAATGTGCCGGTTTCGATCATCAATGCAAAAAAGACGCTTCACGATATCGCTGGAGTGCGCGTGGTGTGCCGGTATGTAGACGACATCTATCGAATTGCCAATTTGCTCCTGTCGCAGGACGACGTACTGTTGATTCTGGAAAAGGACTATATCAAAAATCCAAAGGACAACGGCTATCGAAGTTTGCATATCGTTGTGGATGTGCCGGTTTATATGATCGAGGGCCGGTTGTTTATTCCGGTGGAAATCCAGATCAGAACGGTTGCCATGGACTTCTGGGCAACGCTGGAACATGGCATTCGGTATAAGGCGTCCGAGGAGGTTCCTCCCAAGATCGTGAAGGAGCTGCGCGAGTGCGCCGACGTGATTACGGATACAGATTATAAGATGCAGGAGATCTTCAAAGCACTGCAGATGGTGCACGACAAAGTCGATGACGATCAGGATGCGCTCGTTGCTGGCAGCAAAGAGGAAAACTGAAACGGAAAATCCTTCTGTCGTATGTTTGCGGAAGGATTTTTCTTTTTGTTGTAGAATATTCAAATCGGATTTTGTTAATGGAATGCTCAATTTGGCATTAGGAGGCGTTTCATGAAGCTTTTTGACGAATCAAAGCGATTCTACAAGGGAAATTTACACACACATACCTCGCGAAGCGATGGTGTTCATTCGCCCGAGGAAGTCATGCGGGAATATGCAGAAAATGACTATGATTTTCTCGCGCTGACGGATCACTGGAAGGTTGGGGTGGAGCAGCGCTATCAAAACATGCTGGTCATCCCCGGAGTCGAGTATGATTTTACCTTTGCCGCGCAGGTTCTTCATGTGGTTGCGCTCTTGCCGGACGCAGCGTGTGCGAAAGACATTGTGCGCGGAGCAACGCACGAAGAGGTCATCCGGCGCATCAACGAATGCGGCGGCGTTCCGATCGCGGCACATCCGGCATGGTCGCTGAATACGCCAGATTTTCTCGCGAGCCTTTCCGGCGTGGAAATTGCCGAGGTCTACAATTCTCTTTCCGATGAACCGTTCAACGCACAGCGAGGCGATGCCTCCCAAATTCTGGATGTGACCGCCGCCAATGGAAAGGTTTTCAGACAGGTCGCGACCGACGACGCGCACTTCTATCGCGGCGAACAATGCCGCTCCTATATCATGCTGCAAGCAGAGGAACTGAGCGTCTCCGGCATCCTGAGCGCACTTCGCGCCGGGAAGTTCTACGCAAGCCAGGGACCGCGCTTTTTGAGCGCTGAGGTTGCTGACGGAAAACTGATTGTTCATACATCGCCGGTATCGCTGTGTACTTTCAGTTCGAACCAATACTGGGTGGCCGGACGGTGCCGCGTTGGTCAGGGAATGACGGAAAGCGTCTATGAGATTCAACCGGGAGAGAATTTTGTGCGCTGTACAATCACCGATGCCAACGGAAAACGCGCCTGGCTGTCGCCGATTGTATTGAATGCGGCCCATTGAATCAAGTGAGGGCTGTGGCATGACAAGTACGCCAGACTTTTTGGATAGGGTATGCACATCAATATACCGAAGTCGGTTTTTAATTGTTTATAACTTGCATCTTTGCAAGGCAGACAGAGATATTTCCAGATCCCAAAAGAGAAAACAGGAAACGGATGTTTCCTGTTTTCTCTTTTTCATTCAATGTTTGCGCATCAAAAGCTCGACGAGCTGTGCAACATCGGTCACGACGCCATAGGCCTGGCGGCGCACATCCTCGGGCGCGTGAGCAACCGCATAGCCCCGATAGGCAGTCAGCATGCACAGGTCGTTGAAATTGTCGCCGACGGTAACGACCTGTTCGGGCAGAATGCCAATCTGGTCAATCAACCTCTGTATGCCGCCGGATTTGCTCACAGACGCAGCGTTGACATCCAGGTTGCGGCCGTTGACCTGGGCGCTGACGTATTCGCCATATCGGGCGAGGACACGGTCTCTGGCGGCAAATGCGGTGTCCATATCCTCGTATCCGGTGCAGATCTGTGTAAACCTGCAAAAGGAAGAGAGGCGCTCTCTTGGATAGTGGGGATGATCGGGGTTGTAATGAGAGCAGATCTCCGTCCGAATCCGATCGGCCCGGTCGCCGTAGCAGACGTTTGCCCAGCCATCATTTTGCACCAGCGCATCAAAGAGACCATTCAGAATTTCAATTCTGATGGGCTGTTCAAAGAGGAGATTTCCCTTTCGATCATATGCTTCCGCGCCATTCAGGCAGACGAGGAAATCATAATCCACTTCTTCTTTGTTCAGATGCTCCCGCAATGCGCCCACATACCGTCCGGATGCCATGGCAAACAGGTTGCCCGCCGCGCGCCAACGGCGAATCGCTTCCCGATTCGCCGTGCTTACCGCGGAGTTTACATACAATGTTCCGTCAAAATCGCTGAACAGAATTCGCTTGTTCATTTGTGCGTCGCCTCAAAAATCTTTTTCAGATATTCTCCGGTATGACTGTCGGGGCATTTTGCCACTTGCTCCGGCGTGCCTTCTGCGACAATCGTGCCGCCGCGATCTCCGCCGTCCGGGCCGAGGTCGATGATATAGTCTGCTGCCTTGATGACGTCGAGATTGTGTTCGATGATCACCAGCGTATTGCCGCCGTCGGCCAGACGCTGGAGCATTTCGTCCAGTCGCTCCACGTCGTTGACGTGCAGACCTGTGGTCGGCTCGTCGAGAATGTACATTGTACGTCCCGTGGCCTTCCGGGAGAGCTCGGTTGCCAGTTTGATGCGCTGGGCTTCACCGCCGGACAGGGTTGTGGAGGGCTGGCCGAGCTTGACGTATCCCAGTCCCACATCGTGCATCGTCTGCAGCTTGTTCGCCAGTTTCGGAAGCGGCCGGAAGAAATCAAGCGCTTCGTCCACGGTCATCTCAAGCACCTCATAGATATTCTTGCCCTTGTAGCGAACCTCCAGCGTTTCGCGGTTGTAGCGATGCCCCTTGCAGACTTCGCAGGGCACATAGACATCGGAGAGAAAATGCATCTCAATCTTGATGATGCCATCGCCGGAGCAGGCCTCGCAGCGCCCGCCCTTGACGTTGAAGCTGAAGCGGTTGGACTTGTAGCCGCGCGCCTTCGCGTCGGGCGTCGCAGCAAACACGTCGCGGATCATGTCGAACAGACCGGTGTAAGTGGCGGGGTTCGAGCGCGGCGTTCTGCCGATGGGGGACTGATCGATGGCGATCACCTTGTCCAGAGATTCCACTCCGTCGATACCATCGTGCGCGCCGGCGCGCAGGCGGGATCGATTCAGCGTGTGCGAGAGGGATTTGAACAGAATCTCATTGACCAAAGAGGACTTGCCGCTGCCGGAAACGCCAGTGACGCAGGTAATCACGCCCAAGGGAATTTTGACGGTGACGTTTCGCAGGTTGTTGGCGCGGGCCTTGCGCACCGTCAGCCAGCCGGAGGGCTTTCGCCGTTCGGCTGGAATGGGAACGCTGCGCCGCCCGGAGAGATACTGCCCGGTCAGCGAGTCGGGATTCGCCATGATCTCCTTCGGTGTTCCGGCGGCGACGATGTAACCGCCGTTGACGCCTGCGCCCGGCCCGACGTCCACGATGTAGTCGGCGTCCAGCATGGTCTCCTCGTCGTGCTCAACGACAATCAACGTGTTTCCAAGGTCGCGCAGATGCTTGAGCGTACCCAGCAATTTCCGGTTGTCGCACTGATGCAGGCCGATCGACGGCTCATCGAGAATATACAGCACGCCGACGAGGCTGGAGCCGATCTGCGTGGCCAGCCGGATGCGCTGCGCTTCTCCGCCGGACAGCGTGCAGGCGTTGCGGGAGAGCGTGAGATAGTCCAGGCCGACATCCCTCAAAAATCCAAGGCGCGACTGCACTTCCTTGAGAATCTGGCGGGCAATGATCTGTTGCTTTTCGCTCAGCTTGAGCTGCGCAAAGAAGGAATGCGCATCCCGCACAGGCATCTCGGAGACCTCGGCAATGTTCAGGCCGTTGATGGTCACTGCCAGCGCTTCCCGCTTCAGCCGGCGCCCTTTGCACTCGGGGCAGGGAATGTTGGACATGTAGCCCTCGTAGACATTTTTCATGCTCTCGGAGCTGGTCTCACGGTAGCGGCGCTCCAGATTGGCGATAATGCCCTCAAAGGGCACGCTGAACGTTCCGCCGCCGCTCTCGCGCTGATAGGAGACGCGGATTTTTTCGCCGTGCGTTCCGTAGAGGATCTTGTCCAGAATCTCCTCCGGAAGATCGCAGACGGGCGTGTCCAGGGAGAATCCATAGGCCTCGGCCAGCGCAGCGAGGTACATATGCGCCATGCTGTCGGCGTCCACGGAGCTCCAACCGGTTACCTGAATCGCACCCTCGTTGAGGGATTTGGAGCGATCGGGGATGACGATGTCCGGGTCGATCTTCATCAGCATGCCCAGACCTGTGCAGGTCGGGCAGGCGCCATAGGGATTGTTAAAGGAAAACATCCGCGGCGTGAGCTCTTCGATGGAGATGTTGCAGTCGGGGCAGGCGTAGTTCTGGGAAAACAGCATGTCTTCGCCGTCGATGACGCTGACGACCACCAGACCGCCGCCCAGATGCATGGCCGTTTCCAGCGAATCGGTCAGGCGCTGCTGCAGGTCGGGGCGAATGATCAATCGATCGATGACGATCTCGATGGTGTGCTTTTTGGTCTTGGCCATCTTGGGCGGATCGGACAGTTCGATCATCTCGCCGTCGATTCGCGCGCGGATATAGCCCTGCTTCTGCATGTCCTCCAGCAGCTTGACATATTCGCCCTTGCGCCCGCGAATGACCGGCGCGAGCACCATGATCCTGGTGCGCTCCGGGAGCGCCAGCACCCGGTCGACGATCTGGTCGATCGTCTGCTGCTGGATTTCCTTGCCGCAGTTGGGGCAGTGCGGCGTGCCGACGCGCGCATACATCAATCGAAGATAATCGTGAATCTCCGTGACCGTGCCAACGGTGGAGCGGGGGTTGCGGCTGGTGGTCTTCTGATCGATGGAAATTGCGGGGGACAGGCCCTCGATATAGTCGACGTCGGGCTTCTCCATCTGTCCGAGGAACTGCCGCGCATAGGACGACAGCGATTCGACATAGCGGCGCTGGCCCTCGGCATAGATCGTGTCAAACGCCAGCGAGGACTTTCCCGAACCGGACAGCCCGGTCATGACGATGAGCTGATTGCGCGGCAGCTCCAGATCCACGTTTTTGAGATTGTGCTCGCGCGCGCCTTTGATATAGATCTTATCGGAAACCAAAGCGGAAATCCTCCTTGCAGGAATTCAATGCGTAGCTCACAGGGGTCGATCCATCTCTTCCCGGGTCAGCACGGTTCTGTTTTCAAAGGGATAGCTGCACAGAACGCTGTCCAGATACTGAATCCCGCAGAAGTACGGGCAGATGGAAGTGTTTTTGACGCAGCATTTGTGGCGGGTGTCGGGCTCATCCGCATCCCATGGACATTGGGAGTTGCCAAATTCACGGTTGCTGAAATCGATATCCATGTTGGCGCCCATCAGTTTCTGAACTCTTGGATTCATCGTACAGATCCCTCTCAAAATATCTCAACCCTTGCGCTTGCGGCGCGTTTTTCGGGATTTTTCCCCCGAGGACATCACCTTTTCGCCCTTCAGCTCCAGCATCTGGTCGCGCAGCTTGGCGGCCTTTTCGAAGTCAAGGTTGTTTGCCGCGGCGAGCATCCGCTCCTCCAGACTGTCGATGGCCATCTGCCGCTCTTCATCGCTGAGGGACTTGTCGGCCTTGTCGTCCGCCGCCCGGGTGACCTCCATCAATTCGCGGATAGCGCTGCGGACGGTTTGGGGCGTGATGTGATGCTCCTCGTTGTAGGCCTGCTGCAGGGCGCGGCGGCGGTTGGTCTCCTGGATGGCGCGCATCATGGAATCGGTGATCACATCGGCATACATGATGACGCGGCCGTCCACATTGCGCGCCGCGCGGCCGATCGTCTGAATCAAAGAGGTTTCCGAGCGGAGAAAGCCCTCCTTGTCCGCGTCCAGAATTGCGACCAGCGCGACTTCCGGCATGTCAAGACCTTCGCGCAGCAGATTGATGCCCACCAATACGTCAAATTCGCCGGTGCGCAGCCCCTTGATCAGCTTGATTCGATCCAGCGTCTCTACATCGGAATGCAGATACTCGACGCGCACTTCCATTTCGCGAAGATACTGGGTCAGACTTTCGGCCATTTTCTTGGTCAGCGTGGTCACAAGCACGCGCTGATTCTGTTCGACGCACTTGTGGATCTCGCCCAGAAGATCGTCGACCTGTCCGGTTGCCGGGCGGACGACGATTTCAGGATCGATCAGGCCTGTGGGGCGAATGATCTGCTCCACCACCTGTTCGGCGCGCTCCATCTCGTAGGGGCCCGGGGTCGCGGAGACGTAGATAATCTGATTGGTCTTTTGCTCGAACTCGTGAAACTTGAGCGGACGGTTGTCGAATGCCGACGGCAGGCGGAAGCCGTAGTCCACCAGGGAGCGCTTGCGGGCGTAGTCACCGTTGAACATGCCCCGAATCTGGGGAATTGTGACGTGCGCCTCATCGACAAAGATCAAAAAGTCCTTGGGAAAGTAGTCGAGCAGCGTGAAAGGCGCTTCTCCGGGCTGCCGCCCGTCGAAATACCGGGAATAGTTCTCGATGCCGCTGCAATAGCCGATTTCGTGCATCATTTCCAGATCGTAGTGTGTGCGCTGCTCCAGGCGCTGCGCCTCGAGAAGACGTCCGTTGTCCCGGAACTCCTTGAGCTGAGCCTCAAGATCCTGCTCGATGTTCTCCAGACAGCGGTCCAGCTTGTCCTTCGAGGTCGCGTAATGGGAGGCCGGGAAGATCATCACGTGGTTCATATAGCGCAAAGCCTTTCCGGTGACGATATCCACCTCGGAGATGCGCTCAATTTCATCGCCGAACAATTCGACGCGAACGGCCTTTTCCTGGGACGCTGCAGGAATGATTTCGATGTTTTCACCGCGGACGCGGAATGTGCCGCGCTCGGATTCGAAGTCGTTGCGTGTATACTGCATGTCAATCAGGCGGCGCAGCAGCTCGTCGCGGTCGATCGTCATGCCTTCGCGCAGAGAGATCGAAAGGTCCTCATATTCCGAAGGATCGCCCAGGCCGTAGATGCAGCTGACGGAGGCGACGATCACCACATCGCGCCGTTCGGACAGCCATGCGGTCGCGCTGTGGCGCATGCGGTCGATCTCGTCGTTGACGCTGGAATCCTTTTCGATAAAGGTGTCGGTCGAAGGAATGTAGGCCTCCGGCTGGTAGTAATCATAATAGGAAACAAAGTAACCGACTGCATTTTCGGGAAAAAACTCGCGGAACTCCGCGGCGAGCTGTGCAGCCAGCGTCTTGTTGTGCGCGATGATCAGCGCCGGGCGGTTGGCGTTTTTGATGATGTTGGCCATGGTGAAGGTCTTGCCGGAGCCAGTGACGCCCAGCAGCACCTGATGTTTGAGCCCCTGCTCCAGACCTTTGGTCAGAGCTTCGATTGCCTGCGGCTGATCACCAGTGGGCTTGTATTCGGAATTCAACTGAAACACGGGAAACCTCCTTCCACAGCAACGAATGCACTGACCTCATTATACCGTGATTGTCGCTCCGGCCAGGCATGAGCGGCCAGGCCAAGCCTTTGGCTTGCCCAATCATTATACCATATTTCATCGCCAAAAACGCGAATTTGCGCTCAAAACCGAACAATTAAACGGGTGTTCGATTTAGATAATCCACAGACTTCGGTCTTATGTAGTCTGTTTTACAAAAAATCCGCCTTCCTTTACAAGAAAAGCGGATCTGAATCCGAAAAGATTATTCGTCTGCCTCGGCGATCTCGAGATACTTCTCGAAAACGGCGTCCAGTTCCTCCTCGCTGTCGACGGTGGCATAGTAATCATTGCCCTCTTCGTCGGTCTCGATGCGCATGATCACCAGTTCATCTTCGGCGACGTCCTCCATCGGCTCCACGGGGACCAGGCAGATATACGCCTTGCCGTTGTGCTCCAGAGTCATCAGATGCTCGAAGGAGACCTCGTTGCCGTCCTCGTCAACCAACTCGATGATGTCCTCGCGTTCCATATCCAGTTCGTGATTATTCTCGCTCATCTTGTATATACCTCCCAGAAAGATTTTCTTTTCCTGTCTCCAACCGCCCGCATCCATAAATGACTGCAGGATATAGGTAGCCGCAAGTTTGTCGACGACATCCCTGCGCTTGGAACGGCGCACATCTGCTTCCAGAAGCACGCCGGTAGCAAGTTTTGTGGTCATCCGCTCATCCTGAAAGCGGACGGACAGGCCCGCGTCGATCAGTTGCTGTGCAAAGGCGCGCACGCGAGCCGCCTGGAATCCCTCGCTGCCATCCATATTGCGGGGAAGACCGCACAGAACCCGGTCGGTTTCATACTGCCTGCACAGTTCAAGCACGCGGGCAAGGTCGTTTTCCGCACCCTTGCACCAAATGGTTTCCACACCCTGCGCTGTCAGATCCAGCGCGTCCGTCACAGCCACGCCGATGCGGCGCTCGCCAACGTCGAGACACAGTACGCGCAAGTTCACACCACCTTTATGCAGAACTGGGGACATACCCGCGCGCAATAGCCGCAGAATACGCATTTCTCCGTGTCGATCCGGGCCCGCCCGTTCACAATGGAAATCGCCTGCTGACGGCAGCGCGCTGCGCATTTGCCGCAGGCCTCGCACCAGTCGTGCACCATGATGCGCCGGTCGCGATTGTGAAGGCGTTCCAGCAAGATATCAGCCTCAGGGTCGCCGTTGAAGAACGCAACATTGGCATCAATTTCCTCAGTTGTCTGCATGCCGACAGCCACGGAATCCAGCAGCGGGCAATCGCGGGCATATTCAAGCGCAGCGCGGTTGCCGCCGATCAGATGTCCTCCGCCCAGCGGCTTCATGGCGAAGATGCCGATGCCGCGTGCGCGCGCTGCGCGTATCGCGTCCTCCATGTCCTCGCGCGTGCCGTCCTGGATGCCGATTCCGGCGCGATTGATCAGCGGGTGAACCACCTGAATCATCGGGAAACGCACTGAAGCCCGGACGCATCCGGCAAAGTGCGTGCTGACGCCCACAGCGCCGATGTGCCCCTTTTCGCGCTGCTCGGACAAAAAAACAAGCGCTTCCTCGTGGCCGCGAAGCGTGTACAACGACTCCTGCTCATGCAGCATAAACAGATCGATGTAATCGCGCCCGATACCTCGAAAAGCGCGTTCCAAAGCCTCCTGCGCAGTCTTGCGATCGTAGCAGTAGGCTTTGGTGCTGATGACATAATCCGGCGCATCCATCAGAGCGATCCGAATGTGCGGATAGGTACCATAGAGATCGGCAGTGTCCAGAAAGCGAACGCCCCGCTCATAAGCATAAACGAGAAGGCGCGCTCCGTCCTCCGGACGCATATCGGTTTGAAGCGGCGACATCGTGAGCGTGCCAAAACAAAGCCTCGAAACCTTCAACCCGGACTGCCCCAAATTTGTGATTTGCATAGCTTACTTTTTATCGTGCTCCACTACATAGAAGCGCACAAATTCTTCCAGAAGCTCATCGCGCTCGAGGCGGCGAATCAGCGACCTGGCGTTGTTATAGCTGGTTATGTAGGTGGGATCGCCCGAAATAATATATCCGACGATCTGCATGATCGGATCATGGCCTTTGGCTTTCAGGGCCTGATAGA
>JBJEUD010000113.1:0-2500 GCA_051883655.1 Candidatus Faecivicinus sp.
GCGTGCACATCAACTTGTGAAATGGTCAATAAGAGTAGTAAAAGTAAGTCTTTACTGTATAGACTCTGACAACCTATCCAGCATCCCCTTGGAGAACTTTCCCGGGGATCAGCCGCTTTTTTCATGTCTGCCTGAGTGGTTAGCTCATACAGACTGCATTAAAGAATACGGCAGGAGATGTGTAAGCATCGCCTGTCTTTTTTATCCGGTTCTGCGCTATCCTTTCAGCCGACGCAATCTCCCCTTCTCGGGAAAACGGAGGAAGAAAGCATGAAAAAAGTACTCGCAATCTGCCTGGCAGCGCTGATGGTGCTGTGCACAACCGCATTCGCGGAGATGCCCGATCCCGTCTTCACGCCCGATGTGGCATTTGCCATGCAGGTGACCCAGACCATCGCCGATATGGGCGACAATCCCGATGTCGGCAACCGCTCGTCCGGTTCAGCTGCGGAGCGCCAGGCTGCGGAGTATATCCGCCAGACCATGGAGGACATCGGCCTGAGCAGCGTCACCGTGGATGAGTTCACCTCGGACAACTGGTCCTTCAACCGCGGCCGCATCTATTACACTGATGAATCCGGCGCGCAGCAGTATCTGCTGCTGGGCGGCTTCGCCACGAATCTGACCACCGACATGCAGGAGGTCAAGGTGGTCTATGCCGGCCGCGGAACCGCTGCGGACTATGAAGGCCTCGACGTACAGGGCAAGGCCGTGCTCATCGACATCAATCAGGCCGAGGATTGGTGGATCGAGCTTCCCACCTACGAGGCCTACACGCACGGTGCGCTGTGCGTACTTGCCTGCAATACGGAGGGCTATGCGACCTATGACGCCGACACCATCGGCTCCCAGGACATCTGCGGACCGGCGTATGCCCCCGCCTTCTCCCTGAGCCAGAACAGCGCCGATCTCCTCAAGGAAATGATCGAGCAGGGCGACGGAGAAGCCGACATCATTCTGGACGTGGAGAGCATCGTCACTCTGGACGGCTCCAGCCAGAACGTCTGGGGCGAAATTCCCGGACAGACCGACGAGGTCATCTACTTTTTCGCCCATTACGACGGCTACTATCACTCCTACTTTGACGACGCCAGCGGCATAGGCTCCATCCTGGCGATTGCAAAGGCCATGGTTGACAGCGGCTATGCGCCGGAGAAGACCATCCGATTTGTCGCCCACGGTTCCGAGGAGTGGGGCAACTCCGACACCGAATATGACTGGGCGATCGGCGCATTCAAGCAGATCACCGAAGTCCACCCCGAATGGGCTGAGAAGGCCTTCGCCATCCTGAATATCGACGGCATGTATCCCGTCGTGGGCCATACGGACTTCTCCATCGCCGCTTCATACGAGCTGGCGCAGTTTGCCGAGTCCATCGCTTTGCCGCTCTATGAGAACAGCGGCTACGGCATGGAGGTGTCTGCTCCCGCCACCTGTTGGACCGAGGACTTCAGCTACGACATTGCCGGCGTTCCTGCCATCGTTGCCTCCCACGCCGAGCCGGAGGCCATCTATCACGGCACGGCCTATCATTCCACCATGGACAACGTGATTCTGGGCGTCGATGAAACCGCCTGGCAGCTCACCCTCGATCTGTTCAGCCGCTATGCACTCTCCCTGGATGCGCTGGCCTGCCGCCCGATGAACTTTGCCGCTCGCTTTGAAGCGCTTTCTGAGGTTTATACCGGCAGCATCGACATCTCGCCTGTGCTCGCCGCAGCAACAGCCGTGGATGCACGCGTTGCAGCGCTGAACGCGGACTATACCGCAGCCCTCGCGTCCGGAGACGATGCTTCCGCACTGCGCGAGGAGGGCATAGCCCTGGACAGCGCGATGTTTGAGGTCTATCGCGAAATCATGGCTGCCACCACCGCCTTCGACTGGGAGGACAACGTTGTGTTCCCCTTCGAAGTCACCGCCATGAACATCGAATCCCTCCAGGCCGCCATTGACTGCCTGAACGAGGGTGACGCTGCCACCGCGCTGGATGAATGGCTCTGGAACGTGGACTACAACTGGTACGCCTACGACTTCAGCCTTGAAACCTACAACTACATGCTGGACAAGATGTACATCAATGCCGAGGGCACCTGGGGCGAAGGCATGATCCGCTTCCCCGGCGAAAATCTCTGGGAAGTCATCCACAGCCTGTTCGACAAGGTCGAGCGGACCGACGCGGACTTCTCCGCAGAGATCACCGCGCTGGAGGAAAGCCTTGCACGCCAGCAGAGCTATGCGTCGCAGATTGACGAGCAGCTCGATCAGGATCTGGCGTCCATCACTGTAAAGCTGTCGGAAATCTCTGCATAATCCGCTAAATTGACGCATATCAAATCCATTTCGAAGCCAATGAGCCCGCATCGGTCAGCAGCAAGACCGATGCGGGCTTATTTCTTGAATTCTACTTTTGAAGTATTATGATAAAAAAGATGTCTGAAAATGAGCGTTTTCAGACATCTCGTGGCTGTAATGGTCAATTATGATTCAATTTTACTTTCTG
>JBJEUD010000114.1:0-13946 GCA_051883655.1 Candidatus Faecivicinus sp.
GAGCCCAGCTCTCCGGCGGTTTTTTCAGAATGCAGCCGAAAAAGCGCCCGCATTTGTGCGAGCGCTTTTTCAGTTTATCCCCAATCAGATCAGCAGCATCATGACGCCCATGGCGGTCAGCACCACGCCGGTGGCGCGGTTGAGCACGATGGGGGAGGCCTTGTTGGCGAAGCGGGCGGCAATCCGCGCCCACAGCAGCGTGGACAGCACGCAGAACAGCAGGCACCACAGGTCGGGCATGCCACCGATGGCGAAGTGGCTCGCCGCACCGGTGAATGCGGTGAAGGCCATGATGAACACGCTGGTGCCCACGGCGGTCTTCAGCTCATAGCCCAGCACGCTGGTCAGGATCAGCAGCATCATCATGCCGCCGCCCGCGCCCACAAAGCCGCAGATGAAGCCAATCAGCGTGCCGCAGGCAATGGACTGCACAATCCGCTTCCTTGGATTCACCGCCGCCATGGATTCCTTGGTGGTCATTACGGGCTTGACGATGAACTTGATGCCCAGCAGCAGCGTCATGTACTTGGAGAAGCTGCCCATGGTGGCGCTGGGCACCAGGCTGGAGATCCAGCTGCCCACCAGCGTGAACGCCAGCACGGTCGCCATCATCACCAGGCCGTTGCGCACGTCCAGATTCTTGTTTTTGCCGTAGGTGTAGGCGCTCACCGCGCTTGCGAGCACGTCGCTGGCCAGCGCGATGCCCACGGCCTCGTAGGGCTCCATTCCCAAAAAGGTGATCAGCATCGGGCTGATGACCGCGGCGGCGCTCATGCCGGCAAAGCCCGTGCCCAGGCCCGCGCCCACGCCTGCCAGAAAGCAGATGATGAATTTGAACAGCATTTTTTCACCTCATTCCAGAATTTTGTACAGGTTTTGCATGAATCGGTCGCCCGCACCCTGCAGCAGCGCCCGCTCCGCCGGCGTGAAGCCTTGCAGGAGCGCCGCATGCAGCCGCTGCTGTGCCGCGCAACCGTCCGCAATGATCGCCTGCGCGGCCGGCAGCGGCGCAAGGTGAATGGTCTTGCGGTTGCCGCCGCGATGGGATCCGGTCAGCAGTCCGCGCTCCGTCAGCGACGCCACCGCCGCGGAGACGTGGGATTTCGTCAGTCCGCGCAGGCTGACCAGCTCCGCCGCGGTGTCGTGGCCGGGATTGTTGGCCAGAAACAGCAGCACATCCAGCTCCATGCGCGTAATTTCATGCCGCGCGCATACCGGCTCCATCGCCTGATCGTAGGCGCGCTTGCCCAGCGTGATCAGCGACCGCAGTTCACTTGCAATCATACTGCACCTCAATCGTTCTATTTTGAACTAAAATTCAGTATAGCATGCGCTGGGGAAAAGTCAATAGGAGGAAATGGAAAGCAACCTGCACTTTACAAATTTTCATTCAGGGAGTATAATGAAGGAAAATGAAATGCGGAGCCGAAGGAGGGACGGAGAATGGATCGGGACTTTACAACAGAGGATCTTGAAAAAAACCGCACAATGGCAGCCTTGGGTTACATCGTATTCTTCATTCCGCTGATCAAGTGCAGGGATTCAAAGGTGGGCCGGTACTGCGCCAACCAGGGGCTGATTCTGCTGGTGCTGATGGTGCTGGTGAGCATTCTGTTCAACATCTTTGCCATTATTCCGTTCATCGGATGGCTGTTCACGCTGGTGGGCGGTCTGGTGAGCTTTGCGCTGTTCTGCGTAGGGGTGCTGTGCTTTGCGCAGATGATGACGAACGATCGCGTGATTGAACTGCCGTATGTGGGCAGCTTCCGGCTTTTGCCGTAAAACGTGGCCTGACGATGGGCGCGCTTCTGCGATGAGGCGCGCTTTTTGCTTGACAATCGCCGGGGTTTTGGATATGATTGTGTGGAATTCACGAAAGGAATCGACGGGATGATTATATTGGGCATCGACCCGGGCCTGGCGACGCTGGGCTATGGGGTCATCGAGGTGGAAAACGACAAGCGTCGGGTGATTCAGTACGGCACGCTGAACACGCCTGCGGGCCAGCCGATCCCCTATCGGCTTCAGGCGATTTCCCGGGGCATGAATCAGCTCATGGACATCTACCATCCCGACGAGGTGGCCTTTGAGGAGCTGTTCTTTTCCAAGAATATCACCACCGGCATGGCGGTCAGCATGGCGCGCGGCGTCGCGCTGGTGGCCGTGGTGGAGCGCACGCCGAACCTGTACGAGTACACGCCGATGCAGATCAAGCAGGCGGTCACCGGCTACGGCGGCGCGGACAAGCACCAGGTGCAGATGATGGTGAAGATGCTTTTGAATATGAAGGAAATTGCAAAGCCGGACGATGCGGCGGATGCGCTGGCCGTGGCGCTGACCCATGCCAACAGCATGCACGCCAAGCATCTTTTCAAGATTCAGTAGGAGGACGAACATGTTTGCGCACATTGATGGCATCGTTGCCGAAAAAAATCCCGATTCCATTGTAATCGACTGCCACGGCGTGGGCTATCTGCTCAATGTCAGCGGCGCGACGCTGTCCGTTGCGCCCGCGGTGGGCGAGCGGATGAAGCTGTACTGCATTCTGAACGTTCGCGAGGATGCGATGGAGCTCTATGGCTTTCACAGCCGCGAGGAGAAACGCATGTACGAGCGCCTGAAGGGCGTGACCGGCGTCGGCTCGCGCACGGCGCTGCAGATTCTCTCCGCGATGAGCGTGCGCGATCTGTCCATTGCGCTGGTCTCCGGCGACGCAAACGCGCTGACCCGCGTGCCCGGCATCGGCAAAAAGACCGCTCAGCGCCTCGTCCTCGAGCTCAAGGACAAGATCGACGACGAGCAGCTGGTGGGCGCGGCGGCCTCCGTTGCCCCCACGGTTGCGGCAAGTGGCCCCGAAGCCGAGGCGATCGAGGCGCTCCTTGCGCTCGGCTACAGCTCTGCGGAAGCCGCCAAGGCCGTCTCCGCCGTTTCCGGCCAGACCTCCGACGTCAACCAGCTCATCTTCCTATCCCTCAAGGCCGGCGCCGGCGCCGGCAGTGCCGGCAGCCAACTGCTGCCGCGCTGATATAGACGGAGCCTGCGCCGCGCCGGCAGTGCCGGCAGCCAACTGCTGCCGCGTTGATATAGACGGAGCCTGCGCCACCGTGGTGGCGGCTTGTCTCCTTCGTTGCGTTCCTGTTTTTTACTGACTTCGAAATTGACGCGCCAGACCGCCACTGATTCAAGCGGTCTGGCGCTGCGTTTTCAAAGTCAGTTGCCCCGAAAAGCAGACGTTCAGTTGCCCGCTTCCTCTCTCTTAACCCAACAACCTCCCGGAAACAGCGCAGCCCTTGACCGCTCGGATCTATGGCGGTCAAGGGCGTCAATTTCGAACGATGATATGCCAGAAACGCAACGAAGGAGACAAGCGGCGACCATCGCCGCGCAGGCTCCGTCAATATCAGCGCGGCAGCAGTTGGCCGCCGGCACTGCCGGCGCGGCAGCAGTAGTCTACCGGCACTGCTGGCACCGGCGAGGCAGTATTCATCTCTTTAGGCGAACGACCACCCGGAAAGAACACAGCCCTTGACCGCTCGGATCTATGGCGGTCAAGGGCGTCAATTTCGAACGATGATATGCCAGAAACGCAACGAAGGAGACAAGCGGCGACCATCGCCGCGCAGGCTCCGTCAATATCAGCGCGGCAGCAGTTGGCCGCCGGCACTGCCGGCGCCGGCGCCGGCGATTTGCTGCATTTCGAGATCGAGGGCGGCACTTTGGTCGGCGCAGCGCTTGAGACGGAGCTTGAGGGAAGCGGTGACTTCGGTGTCGCTTTTGTAGCGAAGCTGGTGTTCGAGACTGGCCCAGAAGTCCATGGCGATGGTGCGAATCTGGATTTCGACGGGGACCAGCTCGGTGTGATTGGACAGATAGACGGGCACGCGCACCACGAGGTGGAGGCTGCGATAGCCGTTGGGCTTGGGGTTTTCGATGTAGTCCTTCTGGCGCACGAGCTCGAGGTCCGGCTGGCGGATGAGCATGTCGGCCAGGCGATAGATGTCGTTGATGTAATTGCAGATGATGCGCACGCCGGCGATGTCCTGAAGGTGCTCCTCGGCGGATTCGATGGATACGGGCCAGCCCTTGCGCTCGAGCTTTTCGACGATGCTCTTGGGGGATTTCAGGCGGCTGTCGATGTGGTGGATGGGGTTATGGGAATAATAGAGGCTGAATTCGCGATCCAGAACCTCCAGACGGGTGCGAATTTCGCGGATGGCCGCATCATAGAGGTGGGACATCCGAAGATACTCCTGCTGGATTTCGTAATCGCCGGTGATCTTCAATAATGCAGTTTGAGTTTCCATGATGCACTCCTTTCTGAATCGCATTGTAACGCAAAATTATCAACGGAATATAAACGGGCCGTGAACGATTTCGCCGAAAACCGCTCGCAATTTTCGCAAAAAGCGTTTATAATGAGTTTATATAGGTGTGGCAGAATACAATCGAGGTGAGAGCATGTTTCACATTCTTGTGGTGGAGGACAATGCGAATACGCGCAAGCTGATGGGCGCGGTGCTGCAGCAGAACGGCTACGAGCCCGTGCTCGCCTGCGATGGCGTGGAAGCGCTGGAGATATTGGACAAAAAGCACATTGATCTGATCGTGCTGGACATCATGATGCCCCGGATGGACGGCTATGAGTTTACGGAAACGCTGCGCGCGTCGGGCTGCGAGCTGCCGATTCTGATGGTGACGGCGAAGGAGAAGCCTGCGGACAAACACAAGGGCTTCATCATCGGCACGGATGATTACATGGTCAAGCCCGTGGACGAGGAGGAGATGATCCTGCGCATCGCCGCGCTGCTGCGGCGGTCAAAGATCGTCAACGAGCATCGCCTGACCGTGGGCCAGACCGTGCTGGACTACGATTCCATGTCCGTCAGCGCGGAGAACGTCACGACAGAGCTGCCGAAAAAGGAGTTTCTGCTGCTGTTCAAGCTGCTGTCCTATCCGAACAAGATCTTCACCCGCCGCCAGCTGATGGACGAGATCTGGGACATGGACAGCGATACCGACGAGCGCACGGTGGATGTGCACATCAACCGCCTGCGCGACCGCTTCCGCACGAACGATGATTTTGACATCGTGACGGTGCGCGGGCTGGGCTACAAGGCGGTGAAGCGCGCATGAAGCGCGAACCGCGGCATTCATTCCATGCGCTGCTGCTGACCTATCTGCTGACGATTCTGATCATGTCGGGTCTGCTGACGGGCACATCCTATATGGTCATGTTCTTTCTGGGCTTCCTGCCGGGCATTCTGCTGAGCCACGTGGCGTCGCCCATCGGCATCATACTGATGGTCATCGTGTTTGCAATGATGATTTCGATGCAGGTGGGCCGGTCGAAGTTCAAGCCCATCGACGACCTGACGCGCGCCATGTCCAAGGTTTCCCAGGGAGACTTTTCGGTGCGCGTGGACGAGGAGGACGCGCAGGGGGATATGGGCGTGCTGGTGCACAGCTTCAACGACATGGCGAAGGAGCTGGGCAGCATCGAGATGTTCCGCAAGGACTTCATCAACAACTTCTCCCACGAATTCAAGACGCCGATCGTGTCCATTCGCGGCTTCGCCAAGCAGCTGGAGCGCGACGACCTGACGCCGGAGCAGCGGCGGGAGTACACGTCGATCATCGTCAGCGAATCCGAGCGGCTGGCCAACATGTCCAGCAATATTCTGCTCCTGACCAAGCTGGAAAACCAGCAGATCGTCACAGACAAGGTGGAGTACAGCCTGGACGAGCAGCTGCGCAGCTGCATCCTGCTGCTGGAAAAACAGTGGAGTGCGAAGGAGATCGAGCTTTCGCTGAACCTGGAGGAGACGCGCTATGTGGGCAATGAGGAGATGATGTCCCACATCTGGGTCAATCTGATCGGCAATGCCATCAAATTTTCGCCCCAGGGCGCGCTGCTGGAGATCAGCTGTTCGCGCTCCCGCGACGCCGTCGTGGCGGTCATCCGCGACCACGGAGAGGGCATGAGCGAGGATACGCAGAAGCGCATCTTCGAAAAATTCTATCAGGGCGATTCCGCCCATGCCACCGCAGGCAACGGATTGGGCCTGTCGCTGGTCAAGCGCATTGTCGATCTGTGCGGCGGAACCGTGACCGTGCAGAGCCGCCTCGGCGAGGGCTCGGCCTTCACCGTGACCCTTCCCGACGCGCCGGCAGCGCGGAACTGAGACTTGTGTTTCCATATCCGAACTGAAGCCGCGCTCGAGCGATGGCTGCGGCATCGGAAAAGCCCGCTCTTATTAGCGAGGGTTTGTAAGACAGTGAAACAGGCAAAAGGCGTGACTTTCGTGCTCACGCCTTTTGCCTTAAGCGGATAGCAGCAAAGCGGCTCAAGGGGCGCAGCCCCTTGGTTGGCTCGCAGTGCTCACATACGGGAATATCCCATATAGAAGTGCGCTCTTAGTGCTTGTCTGATAAACTGGAATGTATCACTCCTGGAAATAAAACAGTTCTTCAAATTTCTTATCCAAGGCGATACATAATATTAGTGCCAGCTTAGCGGTAGGGTTAAACTGCCCGGTTTCAATTGAACTGATGGTATTTCTGGATACACCGACCATTTCAGCCAGCTGCGTCTGCGACATGCCGGACTGTAGCCGTACTTCTTTCAGCCTGTTCTTCAGTATTAGTTTATCATTCATTGCCTTATCCCACCAGTCTGAGAATAAACAATACTGCAAACATGATAAACAACACAGTATAAAGAACTGCAATCCATAATTCGTGCTTACTGTGGAGCTTGATGTATTTTACCAGGAAGGTCGTAGCCAGGATACTGAAATAAATCATCCAGCTTTCAAAGTTGATTGCGTTCGCAAAAATCACCTGCAAAATTGCCACAATACAGCATACAAGCATCCCAACCTTAGCTGCAATCTTACCGGCAGCAGCCATGACATATTGTTCCATCTCGTCGGTTCCTTTGTTCTCCCGTCTGCTTTTCTCAAGAATATCATCTTTGTTCATGGGAATCCCCCCCTTGCCAAGTTTTATTGACACTATTATAATGGCGCCAAGTATTCTTGTCAATCCTTTTTACCAAGTTTTCTTAGCTAAAATGATGGTTGGTTCTTTGCCGGAAACCTTGCGGAAATATAATCCGATTTGTTGGTCTGTTCCATGTTGTTACATAACGGATAAGAAGCAAAAACAGCCACCGCAGTTCAAAACTACAGTGGCTGTTAACTGTCATATGAACACCGCGCCTTTGGGAGCGGGCTTTCTCGGTGTCGGATAAACGCGCGGGATGCAGGGGCGATTCATGCCTGTGGCTGCTCTTGCGCCCGGCGGTTGAGCCGCCGGGCGCAAAAAGCGGAGGGTCAGATTTCGCATTCCTCGATGGTCGGCGCGGTGCGCAGGCCCAGCGGGGAAACCCAGTAGGAATCCGTCCAGCGCGCGCCGGTGGTGCGCCAGGCGTCCGGTCCCACCCAGGAATTGGTGCTGTCCGCGCGGTGCAGCGGGCCGAAGGCATTCTGGCGATTGCCCAGCACGGTCAACGTCAGCCTGTGCGCGCCCGCAGCGGCTTCCAGCTCCAGCGCATACGGCGGATAGACGATGTAGCCCCTTTCCTCGCCGTCCAGAGAGACGCGGATCGCCGCGCCGGTGTAGTGGGGCGCAGTCACGCGGATCCTGCCGCCGGAGGTCTCGATGGGAATTTCATAGGCGATGTTGCTGGTGTAGTGGGGCAGCTGCTGGCGGGTGATGTCGCCGAAGCCCAGCTTGAGCGGGCGCTCCACAATTTCCCGGTGAGAGCCGGCCAGCGTCACGCCGAAGTCGCCCAGCAGGTAGCACCACTCCACATTGGTGCGGCGGCCGAAGGGCAGCTCGATCACCAGCTCATTGATTCCGGCGGCGAGCGCCGGCAGCGCGAGCACGCCGATGGACTTGTCCACGAACCAGCCGTCCGCTTTGCTTTCGACGGCGCGGCCGTTCAGCGAAACCCTTGCCAGCTCCGCATCCTCGAGCGCCAGCTTTGCGCCGGAAACCGCCTTTGCGCACTGCACGGTGAAGCGCAGGCGGGCGACGTGGGCGGCCTTCTCCTCGGTGACGGTCCAGGGCTGGGCCACCGCGCCCTGGCGGTTCGGCCATCCCAGCTCGGCGCGCATGATGTTGTCGGCGCGCAGCAGCTCCTCAGCGGGATGGTATTCGCCACCGTCCAGCGCAAACTCGGCCACATCCAGCAGATAGGCGTTGGGCTCGTCCAGCGCGTAGTCCACCCGGTCGGGAACGCGCAGCGCGCGGACCTTTGCCGGCGCGGCCTCTGCACAGGGGAGGGCAGCTCCGCAGCCCTCGTCCAGACGCAGCAGCAGGCTGTCGTAATCGTACAGCGAGGCATAAAGGACGGTCTTTCCGTTCTGAACCTCGAACCTTGCGGAATGGATTGTGCCGGTCTGGGTATCGTATACCTTTGCGGAATAGGCGCCATTCAGGGTGATGCGGATATCCTGGCGGTGCGGGATGTCCTTGTTGTACGGCTCGACGCCGTGGGCCACGAACAGCCACAGCCCGTCGCCGTCCCTGCGCAGCTGGTGCAGCAGGTTGTCGGTCCGGCTGCCGTCGGCGTTGCGAATGTCCAGCATGCGCACGTCCTTCAGGCTCTCCAGAATGGCCTCCTGGCTGAAGCCCACCCTCCGGGAGGACTCCCAGAGCGCTCTTCCGCGCTGGCTGGGAACGGCGTTCTCCAGTGCGGGCGCGTCGCCCAGGAAGATCAGCAGACCGCCGGCCTTGCGGAAGGCCTCCAGGCGCTCCAGCGTGGTGCTGCGCAGCGTCTCGCAGCCGGGAACGAGGATCGCGTCGTAGGCCATCTCGCCCACCTGAAGCGGAGCGGAGCCCGCGGCGCACTGCTCGGGCAGCAGGGATTCGCTGATGAAGTCGAAGTCGATTCCGCCCATCAGCAGCCAGCGCGTGAGATTCTGGAACTGGTCGTCCATCTGCTGGCGCACGCCGTGGGTTTGATCGGCAGGGCCCCAGTGGAGCCAGTAGCTCTCCACGGGATGAATCACGCCCACCCTGACCAGCGGCTTGCCCCGGGTCAGCGCGGCGTTGACGCGGGCGAAGTGGTCTTCGACGTAGGAATAGTCCTTCCACCAGGGGGACTGATAGCTGATGGAGGCGGGATAGTCGCGCTTCGCCTCGCCCTTCATGGAGACCCAGGAGAGGTGCTGCACGCGCACGGTGACGCCCAGCGCGGCCTGCCAGTCGCCGTGCAGCTTGTGGCCGCGGAAGTCGAAATCCCAGCCGGTCACGCCGTAGAGCTCGCTGAGCACGCCGGGCCGGCCGAACTGGCGGGCTGCGGACTGCGCCTGTTTCGCGGTTGTGAACTCGAAGCGGGCGCAGAGCATGTCGATGCCGGGCAGCTGGAAGCTGCGATAGGAGCGCATGGCCTCGCCCAGGGCTGCGGTCTGGCTCTCCAGGGTGGGCTCCTCCATCATGTGGCCGGTGAGCATCAGGTTGTGATCGCCGCACCACTTGCCGCACTGGTCCGCGAAGGCCTCCGCAAAGCGCTCGGCGATGTGATCGTGGTAGTGATAGCGGATCAGGGAACGGCGTTCGTCGGGCAGCTCCCAGAGGAGCTCCGGCAGATGATCGAGGATTTCCTCGCCGTAGGCCGCGCGGAAGGTCTCCGGCACGTCGTCGGACCAGGGGAGAATCACGTCCTTTTCCTCCCGGGCGAAGCCCAGCGTGCTCTTGCGGGAGAACTGGGGCTCGTCGGTGAAGATGGCCGGCACGACGCCGCCGAAATCGCCGCCCACGGCCTTCAGATAGCGCTCGTAGGTCACTTCGATGAAGCGCCGGATGGTGGCCTTGTCCAGGGTGTTGGCGTAGGTCTGGTTGTTGTACCAGGGGTTGGGCAGATCGGTTTCCACATAGGCGTACCACTTGCGGCCCGCGGCCTCGTCGCTCTCGCCGATGCGGTCGGCGCTGGACAGACAGCCGTTTTCGTCCAGCTGCACATCGTAGCAGGCCAGCAGCGCGCCGTTCTCAGAGCGGCCGGTTCTGCCGGACATTTCGACGTTTTCGCCGGAACCGCCGCAGCGGGCATAGGGCCTCGTGGTAAACAGCAGATGGCGGGCGCGGTATTGCTCGTCTCGGGTGACCAGTCCGCCCGCGGCGCCGGAGGGCCAGCGGTCCTCGTCGTACAGCCAGGCCAGCATATTCTCCCGGCGGCACTTTTCCACGCAGGCCTTCACCAGGTCCATGTGTTCATCGCTCAGATAGGGCGTGGCCATGCCGGTGCGCACGTGCATGTGCGCGCCGCCCAGGCCCATCTGCTTGAGGACCTCCAGCTGCCGCAGCAGCTCGTCTTTCTCCAGGGCGCAGTTCCACGCCCAGAAGGGCGCGCCGCGGTATTCACAGCCGGGATTCTGAAATAGTGCGTCGCTGAGCGTCGGATCCGTATTTCTGGGATACAGCATTCGGGTACCTCCTGTCGACATTTCGCGTTGTCTTGGGTCCGTTCATTGTGCCCCGCAGTGTCGCTCAGGCACTGCGATTGAATTCCTTTTTGCGCAGAAGGGGCGAACAGGCTTTGCCCGCGCCCGGTTTTACATTTCCAGCATGAACTTCATCACGTCGTCCTCCTGAAGGGGAAAGGCCTCGTGGCCGAAGTCGGGATAGATCTGATAGTCCTTCTCGGAGAGGATATTGTTGTAGGCGGCGAACTGCGTGGAGGGCGGGCAGATGTTGTCCATCAGGCCGGTGTACATGCGCACGCGGGCCCTGATGCGGTGGGCCATGTTGTGCACGTCGATGTAGCCCAGCCGGGTAAAGATCTCGGCCTCGCGCTCGTGCAGGGGATCGAAGTGGCGGAAGTACTCGGCCAGCTCCGCGTAGGCGTCCTTGGCCAGATCCATGTCCCACACGCGGCGGTAGTCGGAGAGGAAGGGATACTGGGGCGCGGCGCGGTTCAGCTTTGGCGACAGCGCGGCGCAGGCCAGCGTCAGACCGCCGCCCTGGGAGCCGCCGTACGCGCCCACGCGGGTCTCGTCCACGATGTCCATGGCCATCAGGATGCGCACCAGCTGCGCGGTGTCCAGATAGACGCTGCGGTAGTAGAGCTTGCGGGGGTCGGCGTCGTCCAGGCCGCGGATGATGTGGCCGTGATGGGTGTTGCCCGGAACCCGTCCGTTGTCCTCGCTCCTGCCGCCCTGGCCGCGGCAGTCCAGCGCCGCGGCGCACATGCCCGCAGCGGCCCAGCACAGCTTCGAGCGGAAGCTGCCGCAGTCTCCGGTATAGCCGTGAAATTCCGCCACGGCAGGCACGGGCTTTTCAATGTGCTTCGGGCGGATGAAGATGGCGTGAATGCGGGCGCCGCCTACGCCGGTGAAGTACATGTCATAGCACTCGGCGGCAGAGGTGGAATACGCGGGGACCAGTTCATAGTCCGTGCCCAGCGCTTCCATTTCGGCGATGCCCTCGTCCCAGAAGGCGTCCAGATCGGCGGGACATTCGTTCATCCCCTTGTAGACCAACAGCTCTTTCAGCGGCATATCCAGGATCGGCATAAATACTCCCTCCACATATTCTGCAATTTCGGCGAGAAAAGCGGCGCTTGTTCCGTGTGCTTTTCACGAAAAAATGATAGCATATTCCCATTTGCAGTGTCAACAGAAAACGTTCGCTCCGGGCGGATTTCTTGCCGCTCCGCGCTGAATTTTCGAAAGCGGTGGATCTCGGGCTTGACAAAGTGCGCTCAGGTGTACTATAATAAAGCAGAATTGCGATGAAGGGAAACAAGATTCTGTCGCTGCTTTCAGAGAGCCGGCGGGTGCTGCGAGCCGGTACATGTGTCAGAATGTATAACTCTTCCCGGAGCAGACGCGCCGAAAGTCCTTCGTAAGCGCGTCCGCAGCGGCAGCGTTACAGGCCGGGGCCTTGACAGAGGCCGCAGAGGGCAGATTTTGCGCAAGCGTCTGCCAAAGCAGGGTGGTACCGCGTGATACAACGCCCCTGACACATCATGATGGGTCAGGGGCGTTTTTTTGTCCCGATGACCCGGTTTCGGAGGAAAAGATCGATGAAAGGTTTTGAAAAGTACATCCCTTTTAAGCCCCAGCCCATTGAGAATCGAACCTGGCCCGACAGGGTGATCACGAAGGCGCCCGCGTGGTGCTCGGTGGACCTGCGCGACGGCAATCAGGCGCTGATCGATCCCATGAACATGACGGAAAAACTGGAAATGTTCCACATGCTGGTGGACGAAATCGGCGTCAAGGAGGTGGAGATCGGCTTCCCCTCCGCGTCGGACACGGACTACGCCATTTGCCGCGAGCTGATCGAGGGCGGCCACATCCCGGACGATGTGACCATCCAGGTGCTGGTGCAGGCGCGCCCGCACCTGATCAGGAAGACCTTCGAAGCCATTCAGGGCGCGAAGCACGTGATCTTCCACTTCTACAATTCCACCTCCACGCTGCAGCGCATGGTCGTGTTCCGCACGGATGTGGCGGGTGTGAAGAAGATCGCCACCGACGCGGCGGATCTGATCTATGAGATGGCTCAGCCGGTCATCGAATCCGGCGTGGATCTGCGCTACGAGTATTCGCCGGAGTCCTTCATGGGCACGGAGATGGACGCCGCCGTGGAGATCTGCGCGGCCGTTCTGGATCACCTGCACGCAGACGCGGAACATCGCGTGATTTTGAACCTGCCCACCACGGTGGAAAACTGCATGCCCAATCAGTTTGCCGACGAGATGGAGTACTTCATCCGCAATCTGCCGGGCCGCGAGCGCGCCATCATCTCGCTGCATCCCCACAACGACCGCGGCTGCGGCATTGCCACCACGGAGATGGGCCTGCTGGCGGGCGCCGAGCGCGTGGAAGCCTGCCTGTTCGGCAACGGCGAGCGCACCGGCAATGTGGACATGATCACGCTGGCCATGAACATGTTCAGCCAGGGCATCGACCCTGAGCTGGACTTCAGCCGCATGGATCGGATCATCGATATGTATCAGCGCTGCACCAAGATGCGCGTGCCGGAGCGCCAGCCCTATGCGGGCGACCTGGTGTTCACCGCGTTCTCGGGCAGCCATCAGGACGCCATCAACAAGGGCTTCAACTACATGGAGGAGACGCACACCGACAAGTGGATGGTGCCCTATCTGCCCATCGATCCCACCGACCTGGGCCGCAGCTACGAGCCCGTGCGCATCAATTCCCAGTCCGGCAAGGGCGGCGCGGCGTTCATCATGAACCACAAGTTCGGCTTCGACATGCCCAAGGCCATGCACGCCGAATTCGGCGCGATCGTGCAGAAGGAGTCCGACCGCCAGGCCGTGGAGCTCAAGCCTGACACGATCTACCGCCTGTTCAGCGAGGAGTATCTGCAGGTGGACGGCCCCTATCGCCTGATCAGCAACCAGCTGAAGGCCGATGTGGTGGACGGCGTGGCGCACTCCCACTTCTATGGAAAGCTCCAGCACAAGGACACCGTCTTCGAGGTCACCGGCGAGGGCAACGGCCCCATCGATGCGTTCTTCAACGCCATCCACGGCGAGCGCATGGACCGCTACGAGTTCATCGACTACAAGGAGCACGCCATCAGCACCGGCTCCGACTCCAAGGCCGTGGCCTACATCCAGCTGCGCAACAAGCAGGGCCTGGATATCTTCGGCGTCGGCGTGGACCACAACATCTCCATGGCGTCCATCAAGGGCATCCTGTGCGCCATCAACCGTGCCCGCCGGATCGAGCACGAGGAGGATTGCGGCTGCTGAGGGATCGGCGCGGCTTCAATGTGCATTTGAAAAAACTCACATGCACGTTTGTCTTGATGCAGACCGCCGGTGAATTTCACCGGCGGTCTGCTGTGCAAAAACATGGCCGCCGGAGCGCATGCTCCGGCGGCTGTTGTGCGCAGGGCGTTGTGGATGAACAAAAAAAGAATGGAAGCAGCTGCTTCCATCCCCGAAACGGTCGCGCAGACCGCAT
>JBJEUD010000115.1:0-13777 GCA_051883655.1 Candidatus Faecivicinus sp.
TGCGAGGGAAATGAGGCGGTCTCCCGTGGGAAGGGAGGCCGCTTTTGGTTATTGGGTTTTTCGCTGTTGGGCGCGCAGGATTTTTCCGAAGATCAGGCAGACGGCAACGCCGGCGACGCCCAGCAGGAACATCGTTGCGGAAGCGCCGGAGCCCTTGCCGGTTCCGAAGAGCAGGACAAGGGGGCTGTCTGCGGGCTGCCGGGCCATCAGCGGCTCGAACGCGCCGTCCACCAGCGCGCCGCCCAGGAAGAAGCCCATCGGGATGGTGAAGAACTGGAGCGTGTTCCGGCAGGCGAACACTCTGCCCTGCAGCTCCGGAGGGATGGTGGTGCGCAGGATCACGTCCAGATTCGCGCCCATCAGCGGCACGGGAAGCCAGCCGAACAGCTGCGCGATGCACCAGACGGCGGGCGTGCGGCCCAGCGCGATCAGGAAGTTCTCCGTGCCCAGCGAGAACAGCATGGTGGCGATGATCACGCGCACGCGGTCCTTCGGCGCGGGCATCAGCACCGCGATCAGGCTGCCCGCCAGCGTGGCGACGCCCGCAAAGGCCTGCACCGTGCCCAGCGCCATCTCGCCGCCGTTTTCCCGGGGCAGAATCAGCGCCGGCAGCACCGCGTCGAACGCGGAGGCCACCAGGTTCACCCCGGCCAGAAACAGAATCAGGTACAGAATCAGCCGGTTGCGGTTCAGATATTGCAGTCCGCCGCGCACCAGCTTTCCGAACGGCTCGCGCACTTCGGAATCGCCGCCGGTCTTCGGGATCTCCACGAACAGCAGCAGCGCGAGAAACGCC
This sequence comes from Candidatus Faecivicinus sp., assembly GCA_051883655.1. Classification (GTDB taxonomy): domain Bacteria; phylum Bacillota; class Clostridia; order Christensenellales; family Aristaeellaceae; genus Faecivicinus. The sequence goes on from JBJEUD010000115.1 coordinate 797, forward strand.
GCGGCAAAGGTGGCGAGATCCACGAGAATCACCGCATCCATGCCCGCGAAGGCCAGAATCATCGACGCCAGCATGGGCGTGAGAATCGTGACCAGCGAATTGGAAAACGATCGGAGCCCGCTGGCCCGCTGATAGTGCTCCTTCGGAATGATGAGCGACATGGCCACGTCGCTGGCGGGCGACTGCACCGAGCCCATCAGCCCGTTGAGCGCGTTCAGCACATACATGTGCGCGGGCGCCAGCCAGCCGGTCTTCAGCAGAACCAGCACCGCCACCGTGCTCGCGGCCGCGAGGGTATCGCAGACCAGCATCACCCGCTTTCTGTCCCAGCGGTCGGCCAGCGCGCCGGCGAAGATGCTCACCGCCACGTAGGGCGCATAGGAACAGATCGACAAAAGCGCGGTCTGCAGCGCCGATCCCGTCCTCTGATACAGCCAGATGATCAGCGCGAAGTTCGTCATGGCGCTGCCCAGCTGGGAGAGCGCCTGCGTGCTCCAAAGGATGAGGAATGTCTTCCATTCCCGGATGAAATCTTTCATTTTGACTTTGCCCCTTGCATTTCAGTATGGCAGGAATGCAAAGCCTGAGGACTCGGGACTCAGTCCCCGCCTCCATGCACCGTCCTCACGCCTTGCATGGAGCTTCATCAATGCACAAACGCATCTTCCAACCGCTTCCTTTCCCCTTGGTTATATCATATTCCACGGCATACGTCAAGCCCGGCGCGACGGCTCCGGCCGCTGTTGACAAGCCCCACGGCAAATGCTATAATGGAGTGAAATCCCTCTCATTTTCATAACGGTGTCCCGCAGCGCGCGGGATCAGGGTGCGGCGTCGTTAACCGCGCCCACCGCCTGGCAAGATACGACCGTATAACTACCAAGGAGGGTACCTGATGATTCAAGTGGAGCACCTTTGCAAGACCTATCGCATATCCCGCCGGGACGGCGGGCTCTTGCAGGCCGTCAAGGCCCTGGGACGGCGCGAGACCGAGGAGGTCCGCGCGCTGGACGACATCTCCTTTTCCATTGCCGACGGCGAAATCGTGGGCTACATCGGCCCCAACGGCGCGGGCAAATCCTCAACCATCAAAATTCTCAGCGGAATCCTCACCCCGGATTCAGGCGTCTGCCTCGTCAACGGCCGCGTGCCGTGGAAGGAGCGCAAAAGGCACGTGGCCGAGATCGGCGTGGTGTTCGGCCAGCGCACCCAGCTGTGGTGGGACGTGCCGGTGATCGACTCCTTCGATCTGCTCCGGGAGATCTACCGCATCGAGCCCGTCCGCTACCGGCGCAACGTGGAGGAGCTGACGGAGCTGCTGGAGCTGACCCAGCTGCTGCGCACGCCCACCCGCCAGCTGAGCCTGGGCCAGCGGATGCGCTGCGAGATCGCCGCGTCGCTGCTGCACGACCCGAGGGTGCTGTTCCTGGACGAGCCCACCATCGGCCTGGACGCGGTGAGCAAGCTGGCCGTGCGGTCGTTCATCCGCGAGCGCAACGCCGCCCACGGCACCACCGTGCTGCTGACCACCCACGACATGCAGGACATCGAGGCGCTGGCCGGGCGGATTCTGCTGATCGGCCACGGGAAGATTCTGATGGACGGCAGCTTCGACGACGTGCGCGCCGTCAACCCCGAATCCCGCTCGCTGGACGAGCTGGCCGCGGCGCTGTACCAGCGCTACGGCGTGTGAAGGGGGCGGCGGACGATGAAAGCCTACCTCTCCTTCTTCCGGATGCGGCTGGTCAACGGCCTGCAGTACCGCACCGCGGCGCTGGCGGGCGTGATCACCCAGTTCTTCTGGGGATTCATGGAAATTCAGCTCTACCGCGCGTTCTATGCCGACCATGCCGCCGCGTTTCCCATGCAGTTTCCCCATCTGGTCAGCTACATCTGGCTTCGCCAGGCCTTCCTGGCGCTTCTGAACACCTGGACCTACGAAAACGAGCTGTTCGACATGATTCTGAACGGCAACGTGGCCTACGAGCTCTGCCGGCCGGCGAGTCTGTACGGCATGTGGTTTTCCCGCACGGCGGCGCTGCGCCTGAGCCGGGCGGCGCTGCGGTTCTGGCCGATTCTGCTGGTGGCGTCGCTGCTGCCGGAGCCCTTCCGGATGCATCTGGCCGCCACGCCGCTGACGTTCGTGTGGTTCATCCTGTCGATGGCGCTGACGCTGTGCGTCACCGTGGCGTTCACGCTGATCGTCTACTTCTCCTGCTTCTACACGGTCTCCTCCGACGGCATCCGCGCAATTCTGATGCCGGTGACGGACTTCCTCTGCGGCGGCATGATTCCGCTGCCGTTCATGCCGGAAGGGCTGGCGCGGGCGCTGCAGTACTCCCCCTTCGGCGCGATGCTGAACGCGCCGCTGCGCATCTATTCCGGCGACATCGCCGGGCGCGCGATGGCCGAGACGATGCTCTTGCAGGTCCTCTGGCTGGGCGTGCTGTGCGCGGTCGGGTATTGGATGCAGAAGCGGGGCATGAAGCGCCTCTGCGTACAGGGGGGCTGAGCGATGAGACTGTATTTCCGATTTTTCGCCATGCACTTAAAGAGCCGCATGGCCTACAAAAAGTCCTTCTTCTTCAGCGTCATCGGGCAGTTCCTGACCTCCTTTTCGGCCTTTCTGGCGCTGTGGTTTCTTCTGTACCGGTTTGAAAATGTGCGCGGCTACACCGTTTCCGAGGTGCTGCTGTGCTTCGGCGTGGTGCTCTCGGCCTTTGCGCTGGCGGAGTGCTTCTTCCGGGGCTTTGACACGTTCTCCGCCACCGTGCGCACCGCCCAGTTCGACCGGATTCTGCTGCGGCCCCGCGGCCTGATCTTTCAGGTGCTGTGCGAGAAGATCGAGTTCTCCCGGCTGGGAAAGCTGCTGCAGGCGGCGCTGATGCTGGGCTGCGGCATCGCCGCCGCGCCGGTGGCCTGGACGCCGTACCGCGCGCTGGTGCTGGCGATGATGATCCTGGGCGGCTGCGCGGTGTTCGCAGCGCTGTTTCTGCTGTACGCCGCGCTGTGCTTCTTCACGCTGGAGGGGCTGGAGTTCATGAACGTGTTCACCGACGGCGCGCGGGAGTTCGCGGCGTACCCGCTGGACGTCTACGGCCCGGCCCTGCTGAAGATCTGCACGTTCATCATCCCCTACGCGCTGTTCCAGTACTATCCGCTGCAATACCTGCTGGGGCGCTCGTCCGACCCGCGTCTGGGGCTGCTGCCCCTGCTCGCGCCGCTGTTCGCCCTCCCCTGCTGGGCCGTCTGGCGCATCGGCGTGCGAAAGTACAAGTCCGCAGGATCGTAAGGCTCAAACGAAGGAGCGCCGAACGGCGCTCCTTCGTTCTGTCTGCAGGTCAGCTTCAACGCATGGAAGCATCCTCTCATGCAGAAAATCCGGAAACGTTACAAAATTCCCGATCCTTCTCGAAAACTCCTGCACGACGTGCTATAATGGAGACAGCACTTTTCAGGAGGGACATTTCATGAAAATCGAACGCATCGCCTTTGTGGGGCTGGGCGCGCTGGGCGTGCTCTACGGCGGATATCTCACGGAAAAGCTGGGCCGGGAGGCCGTGGGCTTCGTGGCGGATGAGGGCCGCAGGGCGCGATATGCCTCGCGGAGGATCACTTCCAACGGCCGCCCGCTGGACTTCCGGCTGATCCCCGCCGAGGAGAAGGGCAAAGCCGCCGATCTGGTGGTCTTCGCAGTCAAGGCCCCCGCGCTGGAGCAGGCCATGGAGGACGCAGCCGGTCAGATCGACGGGCACACGGTGATCCTCTCCCTGCTCAACGGCATCAGCAGCGAGGGACTGCTGGAGGCGCGGTTCGGCGCGAAGAACGTGGTGTACAGCGTGGCCCAGGGCATGGACGCGGTGATGCAGGGCGACGCGCTGACCTACACCAAGGCGGGGCACATCTGCGTGGGCGCGCCCGCGGCGGAGAAGCTGCCCGCGCTGGACGCGGTGTGCGAGCTGTTCGAGCGCACCGGCATGCCCTATCGCCGGGAGGAGGACATCCTGCACCGCATCTGGGGCAAGTTCATGCTGAACGTGGGCGTGAACCAGGTGGTGATGGTCTACGAGGGCGGCTATGGCACCATCCAGGTTCCCGGCGAGCCCCGCGAGAAGATGATCGCGGCCATGCGCGAGGTGATCGCGCTGGCGAACTGCGAGGGCGTGCGCCTTACGGAGGACGATCTGAACGAATACCTCGACCTGCTGGCGCCGCTGTGGCCCGAGGGCATGCCCTCCATGCGCCAGGACGGTCTGGCGAAGCGCAAGAGCGAGGTGGAGCTGTTCGCGGGCACAGTGCGCCGGATGGCGAAAAAGCACAACCTCGCCGTTCCGGTGAACGACTGGCTCTACGAGACGGTCAAGCGCATGGAGGCGGAATACTGATGGCGCGGTGTGTACTGCTGCGCGGCAACTCCGGCAGCGGAAAATCGACGGTTGCCCGGCTGCTGCAGCGGCGGCTGGGGCGCGGGACGCTGATGATCCCCCAGGACATGGTGCGCCGGGAGATGCTCTACGCCCGGGATGGCGCGGGCACGCCGACAGTTGCGCTGATGATCGAGCTGGCGCGCTGGGGCGCGGCGAACTGCAAAAGCGTGATCGTGGAGGGCATCCTGGATGCAGAGGTCTATGCGCCGCTGTTTGACGCACTGCGCGAAGCCTTCGATCCCCTGCTGGCCTTCTATTACGATCTGCCCTTCGAAGAAACGCTCCGCCGCCACGCCACCAAGCCCAACCATGCCGACTTCGGCGAGGCCGACATGCGCCGTTGGTGGAAGGAGCGGGATCTCGCGTCCGGATTGAGCGAGGAAATTCTGACCGCCGATGTCAGCGCAGAGGCCGCGGTGGAGCAGATTCTGAAGCAGCTGGACGAATCCGCAAAGGCGCGCGGGCAGTGAATCCGCCTGCAAGCGCGATGCCCTTGCGTCCGGAGGAAACGAAAACCATCTGTCCTGCGAAAAAAAGGAGTCCGTTCGATCCGCTTTCCGCGGTCGAACGGACTCCTTCCTATTTTGTACGATCGAAGGGATCAGACCTTGACCTCGCCCACCTGCTTTTCCGGCTGGGCGGCCAGGATGGGATCGATCACCTGGGTGATGAAGCGCTCGGTCTGCTCCTCGGCGCGGCCGGTGTACTTCTCGGGGGCCAGCAGCTCGGTGAGCTGGTCGCGGCTCAGCGGGAAGGCGGGATCGTCGGCGATGCGCTCCAGCAGGTCGCTCTCCAGTCCCTCCTGCTTCATGCGGGTGGCCGCGGCCTGGGAATGGACACGCACGCGCTCGTGAATCTCCTGGCGGTCGCCGCCGTTCTTCACGGACTCCATGATGATGTCCTCGGTGGCCATGAAGGGCAGATTCTCATTCACACGCTTGCCGATCATCTTCGGATACACCACCATGCCGTCGGCGACGTTGGCGTACAGCTCCAGCACGGCGTCGATGGACAAAAACGCCTCGGGCAGCGACAGGCGGCGGTTGGCGCTGTCGTCCAGCGTGCGCTCGAACCACTGGGTGGCGGCGGTGTTGAACGCGTCCTGGGTCAGCGCCATCACATGGCGCGAAAGCGCGCAGATGCGCTCGCTGCGCATGGGATTGCGCTTGTAGGCCATGGCGGAGGAGCCGATCTGGTTCTTCTCAAAGGGCTCCTCGACCTCGCGGAAGGACTGCAGCAGGCGCAGGTCCTGGGCGAACTTGTACGCGCTCTGGGCCACGCCGGCCAGCGCGTCCAGCACGCGGCTGTCCAGCTTGCGGGGATAGGTCTGGCCGGACACGTCGAACACGGCCTCCATGCCCATCTTTTCGGCGATGCGGCGCTCGAGCTCGTCCACCTTGGCGCCGTCGCCGTCGAACAGCTCCATGAAGCTGACCTGCGTGCCCGTCGCGCCGCGGTTGCCCAGCAGCTTCAGGGACTTCAGCGCAAAGTCGATCTCATCGAGATCCATATACAGATCCTGCATCCACAGGCAGGCGCGCTTGCCGACGGTGGTCAGCTGCGCGGGCTGCAGATGAGTATAGCCCAGGCAGGGCAGTCCCTTGTGCTCCCAAGCAAATCTGCGCAGGCGGCGCAGCACCTCGACCACCTTCTCGCGCACCAGCGCGAGGGCGTCGCGGAGCATCAGCACGTCGGCGTTGTCGGTGACATAGCAGCTGGTGGCGCCCAGATGGATGATGCCGCGGGCATTGGGGCACACGTCGCCGTAGGCGTGCACGTGGGCCATCACGTCGTGGCGCACGCGCTCCTCGTGGCGGCGGGCGGCGTCGTAGTCGATGTCGTCCACGTGGGCCTTGAGCTCGTCCACCTGCGCCTTGGTCACCGGCAGGCCCAGCTCCATTTCGGACTCGGCCAGCGCGATCCACAGTCTGCGCCAGGTGGTGAACTTGCGGTCGGGCGAGAAGATGTACTGCATCTCCTTGCTGGCATAGCGGCTGTTCAGCGGCGTTTCGTAGGTGTTTTTCATGAATTCCAGACCCGCCTTTCCTCAGTCGCGGATGATGAGCGCGTCGCGCTCCGGGCCGACGGACACATAGGTGATGGGGCAGCCGACGCGCTCCTCGATGAACTCCACGTAGTCGCGGGCGGCCTTGGGCAGATCCTCATATTTGCGCACGCCGGAGATGTCGCACTTCCAGCCGGGCAGCGTCTCATAGACCGGCTCGGCCTCGTAGAGGTCGGGGGTGTAGGGGAAGCGCTCGGTGACCTCGCCGCGCACCCTGTAGGCCACGCAGACGGGGATCTCGTCCAGATAGCTCAGCACGTCCATCTTGGTCAGCGCCAGCGCGGTCGCGCCCTGGAGCCGGGTGCCGTAGCGGGTGGCGGGGATGTCCATCCAGGCCACGCGGCGGGGGCGGCCGGTGGCCGCGCCGTACTCCGCGCCGGCTTCGCGCAGGTCATGGGCGGCCTGGCCGTCCAGCTCGCCCACGAAGGGGCCTTCGCCCACGCAGGTGGAGTACGCCTTGGTGACGCCGATGACCTCGTCCACCTTCAGGCTGGGCAGACCGCAGCCCACGGGGGCGTTCGCCGCCAGCGGCGAGGACGAGGACGTGAAGGGATAGATGCCGTAGTTGATGTCGCGCAGCGCGCCCAGCTGGGCCTCGAACATGATCGACTTTCCGCTGTTCTCGGCGCTCTCCAGCAGCTCGCCGGCGTCGCACAGGTAGGGAATCAGCGGATCGCCGTAGGTGTGGATCCACTCCAGCACCTCGTCGTAGTTGATCGGCTCCTGGCCGTAGCCCTTGACGATGATGTCGTTCTTCCAGTCGATCAGGCGGCGCAGGTGGGTCTTCAGACTCTCGGGATGCTTCAGATCGCCCATCTGCAGGGCCTTCTTCATGTACTTGTCGCCGTAGATGGGGCTGATGCCGCGCAGGGTCGAGCCGAAGCTGTCCTTGCCCAGGCGCAGCTCCTCCCACTTGTCCTGCAGCGGGTGGATGGGCAGCACCATGATGGCGCGGTCGGAAATCTTGAGGTTCTCGGGCGTGATCTTGACGCCCTTCTCGCGCAGACGGCCGATCTCCTCGTTCAGGTGCTTCAGATCGATGACCACGCCCGTGCCCAGCAGGTTGATCGTCTCGGGGCGGAAGATGCCGGAGGGAAGCAGGTTCAGCGCGTTCTTGCCATATTCGTTGATCACGGTGTGGCCGGCGTTGTTGCCGCCCTGATAGCGAACGACAACCTCAAACTGGTTGGCAAAGTAGTCCACCATGCGGCCCTTGCCCTCGTCGCCCCAGTTGATGCCCACGATTGCGCAATTAGACATATGATTTCACCTCAAAATCGAATAATCCAGGTTGGATGCCGGAAAAAGTTCGGAAAACCGACGCTCTCCCGGCTGCTTACGATTCATTATACCAGATATGCAGTGTTTTTTCCAGTCCTGCGCAGTAAAGAATGAAAATTCTGCATCTGCGGGCGCGGGCGGCTCACCTTCCGCGCTTCAGCGCCCGAACCTGCTCGCCCAGCTTCTGATATTCCTCGTTGAGCGCCTCCGGGCTTTCGCCCTTCCTGGGCGCGGCCATCCGGGCGGCCAACGTGGCCATGCGCATCTGGAGCACGGAGATCTCCAGCTCCACCGCCTCAGCCCGGCGGTCGAGGTTTTCCCGGGCCTCCCGCTCCGCCTGGGTGCCCTCGAACACCGACAGCCTGCCCGCCTCGAAGCGGGCGCTGCGCGTCGCCACCGCATCGCAGAACGCCTGGTCGTGGCTGACGAACAGCACCGTGCCCCGGTAGCCCTTCAGCATCTCCTGAAGCGCCTCCAGCGTGAACACGTCCAGATGATTGGTCGGCTCGTCCAGCAGCAGCAGATTGGCGTCCGACAGCAGCAGCTTCGCCAGCGCCACGCGGCCCCGCTCGCCGCCGGAGAGCACCCTCACCGGCTTGAACACGTCGTCTCCGCGCAGGCTCAGCCGCGCCAGCACCGTGCGCACGTCGCTCTCCGGGTGACTCGATTCCCGCATGGCGTTCTCCAGCGCAGTCTTCTCCGGGTCCAGCGTGCGCTCGTGGGTCTGGTCGAACCAGCCGATGCGCACTGCGGGGTTGAGCCGCACGGCGCTGCCGGTCTGGGGCAGCGCGCCCTCGGGGCTGCCGCCGCAGAGTTTGTTTTCCGAAGCGGCCCTGCCGGCGATGGCGCGCATCAGCGTAGTCTTGCCGCAGCCGTTGGGCCCCAGCAGCGCGGTGCGCGAGCCGGTGGGCACGCTCAGCGAGGCGCTTCGAAGCAGCGTCCTCTCCCCCGCCTTCAGCGTGATATAGCGCAGCTCCATGGCTGTCTTCGCGGCCACCGGACAATTCGCGCCCAGCTCCATGCGGATGGACACGTCCTCCCGGGGGCGCTCCTTCACCTCCAGCTGGGCCATGCGGCTCTCCAGCTGCTTGCGCGCCTTGTGGAGCTGGCCGGAGATCTGGCGGCTGTCCATCTTGTGCAGCCGCGCCTCGCTGTTGCCCATGCGGGTGGGCGTCTTCTTCATCTGGCACTGGCGCTCGTAGGTCCCCTGGATCGACGCGCGCAGCCGCGCCTGTTCGCTGCGATACTGATCATATTCGAACTGCTGAAACGCCCGGCGGCGCTCCAGCTCGGCCCGGTATTCCGTATAGTTGCCTGAAAAGTCGGACAGCTTCGCGTCCTCGAGATGGAGAATCCGCGTGCACAGCGCATCCAGCAGGCTCCGGTCGTGGCTCACCAGCACGATCGCGCCGTCGTAGGCCTCCAGCTCCCGCTGCAGCTGGGCCACGCCCTCCGCGTCCAGGTCGGTGGTGGGCTCGTCGGCCAGCAGCAGGTGGCTGCCCTCGGACAGCGCCGCTGCGATTCTGCGCCGGGTGCGCTCGCCGCCGGACAGGCCCTCGCGATACTCCCGGGCGCCGAACTCCGAGCGCAGCCGCCCGTCGCCGTCGCCCTCCACGTCGCCCATCTGACGGATGACCGAGATCTTCGAATACCGCCGGATCACGCCCTGCTCCGGCGCGAGCTCGCCGGAGAGAATCGCCAGCAGCGTGGATTTGCCCGCGCCGTTTTCGCCGATCAGGCCGATGCGCTCACCATCGTAGATCTTCAGCTGTTCGACGTCGATCACCCTGCGCGGGCCGAAGCTGTGTTGGAGGTTCGCGGCCTCCAGCAGAATTTTAGGCATAAAAAATCACTCCTTCCGCCGTCGGAGGAGCGCACCAAAGCACAGTTCAGATGTGCGAAGCAATCACGCAACCTCCAAACGGCAACAAAAACAGACTGTCCCGCAGACAGCATGAAAATGTTGAACCGAATTTCAGATGCGGCTTGCCATCAGGAATTGTATACCTGCCTTTCCCAGAATGGACACATTATAGCAGGTGCGGGTCCATTTGTCAACATACTTTTCTAATCTGTTGATCACAGAAACACAACATGCGCAATGATTGAAAGATTCCGCAAAGCATGGCATAATGAAGCACGGAAAACATGATGGGAAGTGCAAGCCATGATCAAGGACCTGACCGTTGGAAAGCCGGAGCGCGTGCTCTGGAAATTCTCCCTGCCGCTGCTGGGCAGCATCCTCTTTCAGCAGCTTTACAACATCGCCGACAGCCTGGTGGCCGGAAAGTTCGTGGGCGAAAACGCGCTGGCGGCCGTGGGCAACTCCTATGAAATCACGCTGATCTTCATCGCCTTCGCCTTCGGCTGCAACATCGGCAGCTCCGTGGTGATCGCGAAGCTGTTCGGCGCAAAGCGCTGGAATGACGTCAAGACCGCCGTGAACACCACGCTGATCGCCAGCGCCGCGCTGTGCGCCGTGCTGATGCTGCTGGGCTTTCTGCTGTGCCCGGCGCTGCTGCGGGTGATCAACACGCCCGACGAGATCTTCGCCGACAGCCGACTGTATCTGAACATCTACATCGGCGGACTGATCTTCCTGTTCCTGTACAACATCGCCACGGGCATCTTCTCCGCGCTGGGCGACAGCACCACGCCGTTCGTCTTCCTGGCGATTTCGTCGGTGTCGAACATCTTCGTGGACATTCTGTTCGTGACCGCGTTCCACATGGGCGTGGCGGGCGTGGCCTGGGCCACGTTCCTCTGCCAGGCCGTCAGCTGCGTGCTGGCCGTGGCGGTGGTGTTCCGCCGCCTGCGCCAGCTCCCGTCGGAGCGCGCGCCGCTGTTCTCCGGCAGGCTGCTGGGCGAGATCACCCGCATCGCCATTCCCAGCATTCTGCAGCAGAGCTTCATCTCCGTGGGCAACATCCTGATTCAGTCCATCATCAACGGCTACGGCGCGCCGGTCATCGCGGGCTACGCGGCGGCGATCAAGCTGAACAACATGATCATCACGTCCTTCACCGCGCTGGCCAACGGCATGTCCAACTTCACCGCCCAGAACCTGGGCGCAAAGCTACCCGACCGCGTGCGCGAGGGCTTCTGCGGCGGCGCAAAGATGGTCTACGCGCTGGCGATCCCGGTGGCGGCGCTGTACGTGCTGGCCAGCGAGCCGCTGATCCGGCTGTTCATGACCGACGCCAGCGCGCTGGCGCTGCAGACGGGCATCAGCTTCCTGCGGATCGTGTCGCCGTTCTACCTGGTGGTGAACATCAAGCTGATCGCGGACGGCGTGCTGCGCGGCTCGGGCGCGATGCGCCACTTCATGATCGGCACGTTCACCGACCTGATCCTCCGCGTGGTGCTGGCGTTCATCCTCTCCGCCACGCCGCTGGGCGCCAACGGCATCTGGATGTCCTGGCCCATCGGCTGGTCGATCGCCACGGCGGTCTCCCTGGTCTTCTACAAAAAGGGCGTCTGGAAGCGGATGTAATTCTCCGCAAAAGCGCGGGCACAGCAGCCCGCGCTTTTTGCATCCGTCCGGCGAATATTTGAAGCCCCGCGCAAAGGGCAAATGCTCGTAAAACAGTGTTAGTCCCGGCCGCATTGTCTGCCGAAGTGGGTCTTGCATCTGTTGAAGCCGCATGTTATAATCAATAACCGTATAAACTTGAATTTGATGAGGTGAGAATGATGGGAACAGGTATTCAGATATGCGGATTAAACGGATGCGGAAAAAGCACACTTGGAAGAGCGTTATCTGAAAGAATTGGTTTTTATTTTATCGATAATGAGAACCTGTTTTTTTCAAATACAGACGAGCCATATATGAATCCTAAATCCCGTCAAGATGTCGAACAACTTCTTTTGGCGGAAGTCAGAAAACATCCTAATTTCGTTTTTGCTGCTGTTAAAGGCGATTACGGAAATGAAATAATTTCTATGTATGACTATGTTGTTTTGATTGAAGTTCCCAAAAGAACACGTTTGTACCGAGTAAGAAATCGTTCTTTTCAGAAGTTTGGAAACAGGATGCTAATAGGCGGAGATTTGTATAACCAAGAAGAAGCCTTCTTTCAAATGGTAGAATCCCGACGGGATGATCACGTTGAAAATTGGTTGAAAACGGTGAAGTGTCCCATCATTAGGGTAGACGGAACAAAACCGACTGAGGAGAATGTTGAATATATCAGGCACGCAATAAACTTATAAATTCCTGTTTGCCGAACTGATAAAGGACACACTTCTATACTCCTTTCGGCGTACACGGCGGTCTCCCTGGTCTTCTACAAAAAGGGCGTCTGGAAGCGGATGTGATCCGCTGCGGTTATTCTCACATGCAAATAAAACCAAACAGACCTGCAAAACGGAATTTGGAGTGGTAAGCTATGAAATTATTTGATTGGGGCGGCAGAGAATAAAGACATGCTTCTTTGAGGGCAGGGACAATAAAAATTCAAGGAGAACAAGGAAGTATGAATCGCATTGTTTTAAGGCCAATCATTACCGTTGAAGACAAGAACACATTCGTAAGCGAAATACAAGAAGCCTTTCAGAATTCTTATGTAGCAGAGTTTGGAGAATTTGATAAAACAATTCTTCCTACAAAGGATATTGAAGAGTCTTTTAACGCAGAAGGATCTGAAGCCTATCTAGCAGAAATTGACGGAGAAAGAGTCGGAGGGACAATCATCGTTATCGATGATAAGACCGGATACAATTCCCTCCATCTCTTATATGTGAAATCAGGCGCGCAGAATTCCGGATATGGATTTAAGATATGGAAAGCGATAGAAGAATTACATCCAGAGACGAGAGTATGGGAGACGCATACTCCATATTACGATAAGCGAAACATTCACTTTTATGTAAATCGTTGCGGTTTCAAGATCGTTGAGTTCTTCAATCCCAAGCACAAGGACCCGCACCAAACAGGTGAAACCTCAGGCAACATTCCAAACGAGAACAATTATTTCTTTAGATTTGAAAAAGAAATGAGATAACCAGCCTGTCGAAAGAGGCGCGCCTCCAACGTCCGGACCGCCTTTCGTCGCTGCGTTCCGAACAGGGGATTGCATCCCTCCCGGCGATTCTCTTCAAACAAAAGGCGTGACCTTCACGGTCACGCCTTGTTTTACTGCCTTCCGCGCATCGCTCAGACGTGCAGGGAGTAGTTGGGGGCTTCCTTGGTGATGTTGATGTCGTGGG
>JBJEUD010000116.1:0-13697 GCA_051883655.1 Candidatus Faecivicinus sp.
TGATCGAGCGCTTCTTCCAGAAGGATGACCCCGAGGCGTTCGAAAGGATCATCGCCATCACCTATTCCTTCAGCGCAGGCTGGCGCAGAATCCACAACCCGATTGCCCGGCATGAGGTGGCCGACAACCTGACCACCACCGAATTCTCCATCGCCATGCTGTACAACCGCGGCTGGACTGCCAAGGAAATTGCCGCGTACATGAACCTGTCCCCACGCACCATCACCAATACCATCCAGGTGATCTATCAGAAGCTGGGCATCTCCGGCAAGCGGGAACTGGGGCGGTTCATGCTTGCATAAAACACAACTTTTTTGCAGGGCGCTGTCCCGCCGGGGGACGAACTGCACAACCCCGATGATCGCCCGCGGAAGGCCTGAAACACGGCGTTTCGCGGGCGAAATTTGTGCAATCCGGCCCGGAACGGCGCGGCGCCCTGCTCCGTTTCGATTCAGATAATTTGTTCGTTTAAGTAAAAACAGCTTGAAAATTACTCTGTGCAGCCGCCGGATCTGAGCGTATAATCATAACATATAATGCCATAAAATGGCAAAGGAAGCGGTTGGATGCAAGAGAAAAAACTGAAAACCTTTCAGGTGGACGGCGATCTGCTCACCGTGTCGTATCATTACGACGAAGAAACGGGAATCTTCATCGGACAGTTTCCGTCATTCGAGGAGGAACCCCGGTATACCCCCAACGGCAGACCGTGGAAGAATGCCGTCAGTACCGGTTGTCCCTACGCCGCAGGCGGCTATGACGATTGCGGCTCCTGTCCCCATCTGATCAAGGCGGACCCCCAGGACATCATCGGCGTCTGCTTTCACGAGCGATTGCGAAGCAGGGCTTCGCCCGGGAGATCAGATCCGGCAGGACATTGAACGGCGCCAACCGGCCATTTACATTAGGAGGACGAAAATGAAGGCATTGATGAGAAAACTCCTTTCGGCGATCCTGGTGATTGCAATCATCTCCACCAGCAGTCTCGCGGGTCTGGCTGAAGCGGTCAGCAGCGGCAGCAGCGGGCAGAAATCTGCGGGGGATGTGTATTCCCTGGCGGGAGAAGTTACCTGGGCAGAGGCCGGCAAGCAGATTGCCGGCATGCTGAGCTATATCGTCGAGGACGCGGCAAACATCGATCTTGCCGTGTATTCGCAGCGCATTGCGAATCTGAGCTTCGAGGATGACAGCATCTATCTGGCCATCCTCGCGGAGGAAGGATATCTGCCCGATGAACCCGCGCAGATTGATCCTGCCGCCCCCATCACTGCCGAAGAATACGTGCAGCTGATGGAAACCGCATTCCAGACCGTGGTCGATTCCCAGACCGCCATCGACGTCCTGAAGGGCGAGTTCGATCTGGGCAACGTTGCCGTCATGGGCGACGATCTTACCGTCAACACGATGCTGCCGGAGCGCCTCGCGGTCGCGGAGGCGCAGCAGCTGTCGCTGGTGGCGGTCAAGGCCTCTGCGCTCTCTCTGAATGCTGCGAGCAGCGTCGATCTGAGCCAGAGCGAAATCGAGCGCGTTCATATCCGCGATACTGCAGTTCAAGAAGAAGCGCAGCCGGGCGAAGACGTCGAGCCCGATGTGATCTATCTCCATATGGATTCCGGCACGCAGCTTCCCGAGGTGATCGTCAAGAGTGCTGACGAAGTCATCATCGAGGGCAGCGGCGCGCTGGGCGTGGTTCGTGTGCAGGAGCCCGTCGGCGCCCTGACCGTCCGCGCCACCGGTTCCGTGGTCAACGAGACCGAAGTCGCTTTTGAAGTGACCGGCCCCGACGCCCAGGTCGTCGAGCTGCAGCCCGGCGAGCAGGTGGATTTTGTGCTGAGCAAGTGGCTGGTGTCCTTCGTCACCGAGGGCACGCCCGTTGAGACCCAGGAAATCGCGCCCGGCGGCATGGTGGACTACACCAAGGCGAACACCGCGCTGGATGGCAAGATCTTTACCGCGTGGTATGAAGACGCCGGCTATACCACCCCCGTCTCCCGCCTGAGCGCTGTGGACAGGGAGCTGACGCTGTATGCCCGGTTCATCGATCCGGCCGACGCGGCGATCGTCACCTTCGAAACCTTCGGCGGCCGCGAGCTGGAGCCGATGGTGTTTGCCAAGGGCGAGTATCTGCTGACCAAGCCGGTGGAGAGCCTGTACACCTCCAAGGAGGGCTATTCCTTCGGCGGCTGGTGCGTGGACGAGGAGTGCACCCAGAGCTTCGGCTATACCGACCCCATCCAGGAGAGCATGACCCTCTATGCCATGTACGCCTCCTATGAGCAGGAAGTGCGCGAAGATCCCGGCACCGTTGCCGAGGTCGAGCTTCCCGACGGCGCGGCGACCATCGGGCTGGTGCTGCCCGAGGGCATGACCGCCGCCGAAGCTCTGAACAGCCTCAGCATTGAGGACGGCAGCGGCGAGGAGACGCCCGAAATCGCCGTGCGCGAAACCGAAGGCGGCGCGGAGGTCTACTGCGAAGCGGGCTTCACTCCCGGCACCACCTTTACCCTGTATGCGCAGAACGGCGTGCAGTTTGCCGGATATCCCGAATATATCGACACGCTGACGGTGAGCGTCTTCCGCGAGGAGGTCGAGGTCGTTCAGTTTGCCGAGGGACTGACCTATGTTCTGTGGGACAACGTGACCGATTACACCCCCGTGAGCAAAACGGACGTTGAGTATACAGCCGATTATTCCGAGGACGGCACTGTACACAACATGCTCGAGGATCACGATGCCGCGGGTGATGTCATTCCCGGCAAGATGATCATGACCGGCGAGGTCAATTTCCAGCCGGAGCAGGTCGTTGTATTCTACGACGGCGAAATCAATCGCGACGAAGCCACCATCGACGCCTGGGAGGGCGGCGATCTGGCGGGCTATGTGCTGTTTGCGGAAATCGAATCCGTGGAAGCCAGGGCGGACGGCACCAGCGAGGTCACCTTCCGCTACGCGGATCCCGAGGATTACATCTCCGAACTGGATGTTCACACCACCGAGGAAGTGGACCTGGAGGAGAATCTGACCGAGGAACAGATCGCTCAGGTCGAAAAGGCCATCGCCAGCCAGCTGGCCAGCAACGACGAGCTGAAGGCGCAGATGCTGGTGGCCGTCATGACCAGCGAGGAGACCCAGCGGATGCTGGACGACCAGTACGGCGCCGGCACCTACTCCCTGGCCGCATTGGTTCCCTATCTCCACTCTCCCAAGCTGGATATCAAGCTGTCCGTGAAGAACAGCACCGCCACCGCCGGCATCGGCGTGGGCGTAACGGTCGACCTGTACGGACCGCAGGGCATGCTGGTCTCGCTCTCTCCCTATCTGTACTTTGAGGAGCAGCTGACCCTGGATATCAACGTGGACGGCGGATTCCTGTGGGTCGACATGTCCGTTCTGTTCAAGACCAAGACCACCGTGAGCCTGCAGATCAAGGCGACCACCGGCGATGATATGGCAATCCTCGACGAGGCGGTGACCACGCTGCGGGAGATCGTCAACGCCGCCGGTACGGCAGTCGAGGATTACGATTACCAGCAGGCAGCCGACACGCTGATGAATACCATGCAGGAACTGGTCGAGGCTGAGCTGGAATATCAGGATCTGTTTGCCGTGCCCCTGCTGAAGCTCAAGTATACCTTCTATGGCATCATCACCATCGGCATCAACGTCGAACTGGTGGGCCAGGCAGCGGTCGTGGCCACCTTCGGCGTTACGGTCACGGCGGAATACGGCCAGAAGATCGGCTTCAAGTACGACTTCAAGAAGTTCAAGGGCGGCTCCTACAAGGAGAAGCTGGCCAGCGAGGTGACCACCGAGGTCTATCTGGTCGGCAAGATCGGCGTGCGCGTGGGCATCGGCGTCACCCTTTACCTCAAGCTGCTTCAGAATGTAACGGTCTCCATCACAGGCTCGGTCTATGCCTATATCGAGCTCGCAGGTATGTTCCTGTATTCCTATGCCCTATCGGCAGGCGGAGGCAATTTTGCAGGTGCAATCTACCTTGAGGTCGGCATAGACGCCGAGATCGAGCTGGGCCTCGAGGTCGAGATCCTCTTCATCACCGTCGAGAAGGCCTGGACGCTCTGGAGCCAGCGCTGGCCGCTGTACACCTGGTCCCGCGGCATGACCATGAGCGTCATTCAGAGCGAGGAGATGGAGGCGATCTGGGCGAATGCAACCGAGACCGCCAATGGCAGGACGACCTTTACCTTACCTTATATACCCATGAACACCTACGACATGCTGGACGCCTCCTGCACGGAAAACCAGCTGTTGTTTGAGAACCTGAAGGAGGGCAACGTCACCGCGAAGCTGACGCTGGAGAACGTGGTCATCAACGGAGAGCCCGTCGAAGCGGACGACCCGCGCATCAGCGTCATCATCGTCGGCGATGGCGAAAACGGCCATGCGGTCGGATCGATCTTCGCGGATGAAATGGCGGCTGCCGCCTATCAGGTGACGGACTTCCAGTGCGACGTGGTGCTGACCTATGACAACAGCAACAAGTCCGAGCTGATCAAGCATCAGCGCCTGGTGTTCCCCTTCGCCCGCGAGTTCAAGCTGGCCACCACCACGGTGAACGTGAAAATCGCCCTCTACGACTGGTGCTCCCATACGTGGGGCATCGAGGCCGCTGAATGGGACAACGCCACCGTGTTCGAAACCACCTTCGAGAACACCCACACTCTGGGCTTCCCCGTGGAGCCCAGCGCCACCGGCGATATCGACCTCGACGCCGTGATCGCCGCGGTGAAGGAGCGCTATCCCGATATCGACGTATCGACCCTTTCCTGGTTCAATCCCACCCTGAACAATGTCGATCGCACCGTGCAGTACAGCATTCCGCGCATCAGCGGCCTGTGCTATCTGACGCCCGAAAGCGGAACCGTGCGCTTCGATGTCTATGAAACCTCCAAGGAACTGAACCTGACCTTCAATCTGTTCGTGAGCCGCTATTCCGGCTACAACGGCGAGATCACCTACATCATCGACGCGCCCAACGTGCCGAAGAACGCTGTATTCACGGTTCGCAGCCGCGACACGGCGGATGTGATGACCTTCACGCCCGTGGCGGGCGAGACGAACCGCTGGTCCCTGACTGCGAAGCGCATCGCCTTCAGCGGCGACAAGCGCCCGATCATGCTGAGCATCAACGGCGGAGCAGGCGTTGCCTGCGGCCTGACGGTCACCGGACGCGAGACGGAATCCGTGGTCGTCCTGACCCTGGGCAACCTCGCAAAGAAGCTCTCCGTCGACTATGCGGAAGGCATTGAGAGCTGGAGCATCCAGTCCCACGATCCTTCCGAGATGAAGGCCATCATGCCCGGCGATAAGGTCGTCCTCTCCGTCCAGCTGAAGGATGGCTATCAGAGCCTGCACCTCACCTCCGAGCCGGAGGGACTGGAGTACGTCTACGACGGCAGCACGGTGACCTTTACCATGCCGATGCACGACGTCAAGGTCACCCTCCAGGGCGTGCACAACTATCAGGCGAACTTCATGTACAACTACGGCGACATGGGCGTCTACAGCAGCGTGGATGTGGATGAAGGCGATCCTGTCGCGAAGCCCTCCGACCCCGAGGTCAAGGGTCTGGTCTTTGCGGGCTGGTATGACAATGCCGACTGCGAGGGCGAACCCTTCGACTTCACCCAGGGAATCACCGACAACATCACCCTGTATGCCGACTGGCGGGTGAGCGTCACCGTGGACTTCGGCATCCCGAAGACACGGCCGGCCTATGTCACCGACCGCAGGTATACGGAAATCGACGGAGAGACCGTGGAGATCATCGACTCCGAGCCGATCTTCCCCGACGATGACAGCGAGTATTCCCGCTTCACCTACTCCACCCACAAGCTGGGCGAAACCGCGCTGGAATACGTTCTGCCCAACTACGACGGCTATGATTTCCTCGGCTGGTATACCACGCCTGATGCCTCGGGCGAGCCCGTGAATCCTGCGGAATACGTGCTCACCGGCGGCGTGACCTTCTATGCCCGCTGGAAGCAGATCGCCATCCTGACCTACGAGCTGAATTACGGCGATCAGGAAATGCCCTACGACATGGCCCTGGAGCATGTGGGCATGCCGCTGGAGCACATCCCTGAAGCGCCGCAGCGCGAGAACTACAAGTTCCTCGGCTGGTTCCGCACGCCGGAAGTCAGTGCGGACAGCTATGTCAAGATCAAGGAGTATATCCCCACCGGCTCCATCACGCTGTACGCTGGCTGGAAGCCCCAGGAATATATCATTACCTACGCGCTCAATGGCGGCGAGAACAACTCCGCCAACCCCGGCTACTACACCATTGAGAGCGGTGAGATCGTCATTGGCGAGCCCACCCGCAAGGGCTATGAGTTCCTTGGCTGGACGTCGACGGATATCGAGATCATCGACGGCGAGGTTCGCATTCCCGCGGGTTCCGCCGGCGACATCACCCTGACCGCCAACTGGGAACCCATCGTCTATACCATCACCTGCGACCTCGTCCGCGGCGAAATGCCCGCGCCCGTTCCCGGCGAGTACACCGTTGAGAGTGCGGATATCGCGCTGGGCAACCCCGTCGCGAACGGCTACACCTTCCTCGGCTGGACGGGCACTGGCCTCACCGAGCCGACCCTCAATGTGGTGATCCCCACTGGCTCCACCGGCAACCGCAGCTACAAGGCCAACTGGAGCGCCGATATCTCCATCGAGGACATCGTCGCGGCAGCGCTGAATGCCATCCCGGACGCGCACGTGATGAGCGTGAACGATTTCACCGGCATTGAGGATATCCATACCCTCGCCATGCAGGCGCTGTCCGAGGACGAGACCTGCGCGCCCTACCTCGATCAGTTCACCGTAACGGTCGCTCAGGTCGGCGATGTGGTTGAGGATGGCGCAAGCGATTCCTACACCGTGAAGGTCTCTGTCTCCTTTACCGACGACGACGGCAATACCATTGCCAGAAACAAGAACGTCGCGCTGAAGGTCGAGAAGAACGCTGTGACCATCACCGCGAGCGTCGTCTATCCCAATGGCAGCAGCTGCATTCCCTACGGCACGAGCCTTGCCGATGTGGAGCTGACCGGCACGGCAGCTTCCAACGGCGCGGCCGTGGAGGGCAGCTTCGCGTGGGCGGATGACTCCATCACGCCTGTGAGCGCGGACAACGGCAGGGAGATCTACAAGGTCGTGTTCACGCCCAAGGATACCGACAGCTACAGCGCTGTGGAAGCGCTGGTCGCCGTCAATACCCAGATCGGCGTGCAGATTGTCATTGACGCGCCCGACACCATCGAATACATGGGACGCGCGCTGGATGTATCCGAGTGCAGCTTCTACGCAAGCAATATCGCGACCGGCGAAAAGATTGACGGCGCGGCCCTCAACATCACGGGCGCCGAACTCGAGCAGTCTCTGTTCACGCCCGGCAAGGCCACCGTCACGCTGAAGCGCTTCGAAAGCTGCGAAATCTCCGGTGTCAGCGACAAGGCTCTGTATGCCATCGTCGGCACGGATGCCAGCGATACCTTCACCATCACCCGCGCAACCCCGGTTTTCAGCGGCTCGACGGAGTATACCGCCGATTACGGCAGTGTGCTGAGCAGCATCGCGCTCAACCTGCAGGCGGCAACGGATGCTGAGGACACTGTGGCCGGTACCTTTGCCTGGGAGAAACCCGCTACGCTGCTGGAGGAGGTTGGCGAATTCAGCTTCAAGGTAACCTTCATCCCGGCAAATCTGAACTGCTACAGCAGCGCGACCATCGATGTGACGGTGACCGTTGACGGCGTTCCCGGCAAGGTGACCTATATCATCGTTGCGCCCGAAGCGCCCGCCGACGCCGAGTTCTCCGTGGTTGTGGACAACGGCTCGGTCAAGACGATGACCTTCGCGCCCGTGGAGGGCGAGGCGAACCGCTGGACCCTGACCGTGAACCGCGCGGCCTTCTCCGATGACGGCGAATACCCGATCCTGCTGCGCAGGGACGGCAGCGATGCCATCGAAAGCGGACTGACCGTCACCGGACGCGAGTCGGAGGATCAGGTCACGCTGACGCTTGACTACATTCCCAGAAAGCTCACCGTTACCGCCGCGGACAGCATCGAGTCCTGGCAGATTCTGTCGCACGCTGCCGACCAGATGGAAGCCATCAATCCCGGCGACCAGGTGACCCTCTCCGTCAGCCTGAAGGAGGGCTACAACAACGTGCGGCTCACCTCCGATCCCGAAGGCCTGAGCTACACCTCCGACGGCAACACGGTCACCTTCACCATGCCGGCGCAGGATCTCAGCATCGAGCTGCGCGGCGTGACCAACTATCAGGTGAACTGCCTCTACAACTACGGCGATATGGGTGTCTACCTCAATATCGCAACGGAGGAGGATGGCAGCGTCGTCCAGCCGGCGGATCCGTCCGTGGAAGGCCTGACCTTCGCAGGCTGGTACGACAATCCCGAGTGCACGGGCGAAGCCTTCGACTTCACCCAGAAGCTCAGCGCAAACATCAGCCTCTACGCCGACTGGCGCGTGAATGTCACCGTGGACTTCGGCGGTCAGAAGGGCATTGCGGCCTACTATGCCAAGGAAACCGACGGCGAATCCGTTCCTGAGGACGGCGTTACCGAGGACGGATACACCTATATCTTCCCCGGCGATACGACCGAAAAGGAGCGCTATACCTTCGCTACGCGGCGGGTGGGCGAAACCATGCTGAATGTGGTCATCCCGCAGCCCGACGACTACGATTTCGGCGGCTGGTTCCTCAATGCCGACTATTCCGGCGACGAGGTGAACCTCTACGGCTACGTGCTCACCGAGGGCGTGACCTTCTATGCCCGCTGGTATAAATGGGCGACCCTGAACTACATGCTCAACGACGGTACGGATACCATGTATCATTCGTCTCACGAGTATGTCGGCGAGCCGGCGAGCAAGTCTCTCCCCGGCACGCCCGCGCGCGACGGCTACGAATTCACCGGCTGGTATCTCACGTCTGCCTGTGAGGAGGCCGACCGTGTCGACCTCGCTGCCTATGTGGTTGAAGGCGATCTGACGCTGTATGCAGGCTGGGAGCCCGTGGAGTACGCCATCACCTATGTGATGAACGGCGGCACGAACGATCCCGCCAACCCCGAATCCTACACCGTCGAGGACGCCCGGATCGACATCGCGCATCCCACCCGCGAGGGCTATGAATTCAAGGGCTGGGAGATGACGGGACCTGCGCAGGGCGATGACTCGTTCGACTGCTGGATCCCCGCGGGTTCCACCGGCGACGTCACCCTGACCGCAGCCTGGACGCCTGCGATCTATACCATCAGCTACCATCTCATCCGCGGTGAAGTGGCGGGAATCAATCCCGTCCAGTACACCATCGAAAGCGATGGAATTACGCTGAGCAATCCCACGGCGGAGGGCTACAGCTTCCTCGGCTGGACCGGCACGGATCTCGATGAGCCCACCCTCAATGCGGTGATTCCCGCGGGTTCCACGGGCAATCGCGAATACTGGGCCAACTGGGAGACCAGCGTTGCCGTCTCCACGATTGTCCAGACGATCCTGAGCGCCGCTCCGAACTCGACGACCCTGAGCGTGGATGATCTGAAGGACTTCGAGGATGCCAGCAGCTATCTCCTGAGCGCGCTGAACGCGGACGAAGCCGCTTCCGGCTATCTCAGCACGTATGCGGATGCGCTCAAGGTCGAGATCAACCCGAACGGCGATGCGGTTGTGGATGGCGATGATACGATCTACAAGGTCTGGGTCATCGTGTCCTTCACCGACGACGACGGCAGTCTCACCAGCGGAAGCAAGGAAGTCTCCCTGACCGCTGCGAAAAACCCCCTGACCATCGACGTGAGTGTCGCTTATGAGGAGGGCCAGAAGTACATCCCCTACGGCACCAGCCTCGCCGATGTGAAGCTGGAGGGCACGGCAAGCTACAACGGCGAAACGGTAGCGGGCACCTTCGCGTGGGCGGATCCCACCGTCAAGCCCATTGGCGCGAATAACGGAGAGGAGATCTACGAGGTCGTGTTCACGCCCGAGGATTCCAGCCGTTTCACCACCGCCGAGACGAAGATCGCCGTGTCTGCGCAGATCGGTGCGGAAATCAAGATCGAGCTGAGTGATACCGTCCAGTATATGGCTCGGAATATCGAGTTTGTTGGCAATATTGAGGCTTATATCTACCTTGATTTCAGCCTGTATCTGATCGATGCGGATACCGGCGAAAAGCTGAACGGAATCTCCGCGACCAACACCAATCCTCAAGATGGTGTCATTCAGCAGGACAGCTACGCAATCGGCATGGCCAAGCTCTATCTGACGGAAGACGCCACCCGCACGCTCACGGCTACGGACGATACCGTCGACCTGGATCTGTATTGCCTCGTCTCTACGGAGGCCAGCAAGACCTTCGAAATCGTCCCCGCGGCTACGGACTTCTTCCTTCGCCCGAAAATCAACATCCCTGCCGGCACAAAGGTGGGAGAAATTCCCTACTACGAAACTGTCGAGACGCGTTGGGAAATCATCTACTTCGAGGGCGATAGAGAGGATTATGCCTTTGAACTTTCGGGCCATTATGAATGGGATTACCCGGAGGACGAGCTGGATACCACGGGAACGTACAATTACAATATAACCTTCGTGCCGGATGCTGAGGTGCGCGATCGGTACCTCCCCTGCACGAAAACGATCCCGATCACAGTGGTCAGCAGAAAGATTCAGCCCCCCACGATCGAGCCCCTGACCTACAACGGACAGGCCCAGACGCCGGATGTTCCCGAAAGCAGCTACTATACCGTGAAGAGCATCGAGTCCGGCACGGACGTGGGCGAGTACTCGATTGTCCTGAGCCTGAAGGATCCCGCGAACAATCAGTGGGCGGACGGTACCACGGATGATCAGATGATCACCTATTCCATCGTGCGCGCGGATCTGACGGTGAACACCGAAAAAGTATCGGTTACGCCGCTGTCCTACGGCCAGATTCTGGATAAATCCTCCGGTACGAGCGCGCAGGAAATGATCTCCGGCGTGACCGTGGTCAACCCCTTTACCAACGAAACGGTGGTTGGCTCCTGGGAATGGGTGTGGGACAACGATCACTTTGGCGATCCGCTGTTCGCCAGCGCCAGGAATCAGGAGGATGACCTCGGCGACGGCTATTCGGTGCAGGCCAAGTTCGCGCTGCCCGAAGACATCGCGAAGAACTTCAACGAACCGACGGAAACCTTCACCGTGGAAGTGACTCGTTCGCAGCCCCAGATGACGAAAACCTACACGCTGTACGACTATATCTACCAGCCCGCGGAGGGAACGACGGTCAACTGCCTGGGAGATTACGAGCTGCCGGATCTTACCGACATCGGCGTGAACAATTTGCCCGTCAATGAGCATACGAATCATTACGTGACAGGCAAGCTGACCCATTGGGCGAATGAGGAAACGCAGCCCACAACCTCCGGCCTGTACAACGCCGTGTTTGTCGCAGATCCTGAGCTCTATGAAGGCAGAATCGAGGAATACTATGGCAAGTACATCGTGAACTACGAGGAGGGCACCGCGCAGGTTCAGGTGACCATCACCCACGATCTGTACTATAATTACATGGTCAAGTCCGGAGAAGCGCTGATCTTGGGCTATCCCGCTCGTGGACTCGAAAATGTCACGTTCAGCAGCAAGGTGGAAGGTTGTCTGAGGCAGAGCAACACGCTGTACTTCTCCATCCCGAACAGAGACGGCCTGTACGTCAACAACATTACGATTCAGGTGCCTCGAACCGGCGAGGAGCTTCTGAGCATTGACTGGAAGTACGAGGCGGATGGCAAGCCGATAATCAATGGCGGCTTCAATACCTCCGGCGGAACCTTCAGCTTCGACTACATGCCGAATTCTTCGACAGACGAGGCCAAATCCTACAGGATGATCCTGGATGATGATTCTCATGTGCTCTGGAACCGCAACAGGATCAACATTATCGTCGATGTGGTATCGAGCGCTTCCGCGAGCGCTGCCAGCACCATGTCCCTGCGGATGAGCCCCGCGCTGCTGGAAGCGGCCGACGAGCTGCCTGAGGAGGACCTGGAACCCGATTCCACCATCGAACCGACCATGGCGCCTGTCATCGATGCGACGCTGGAGCCCACCGTCGAGCCGACTGACGAACCCACGCCCGAGCCGACGCTGGAGCCCGTCATTGATGCGACGCTGGAGCCCTCTGCCGAGCCCACTGAGGAGCCGACCGAGGAACCCACGCCCGAGCCCACGCTGGAACCCGTCATCGATGCGACGCTGGAACCCACCGCCGCGCCGACTGCGGAACCCACCGCTGCGCCGACTGCGGAACCCACGGCCGCGCCGACTCCGGAACCCGCCGTCGATGAGACGGCGGAATCCGCCGCCGTAATGTCCCTGAGGTCCGTGGTTGACGCCACGCTGGCGCCCGTCGTGGATGCGACGCTGGAACCCACCGCCGCGCCGACTGCAAAGTCCGACAATGCGCAGAGCGAAGAGCCCGCTGTCGAAGCGAGCGCGGAACCCACGCCCATTCCGGAACCCGGCTCCATCGGCAATGTGGTCGAGATCGAGCCGAAGCCGGAGATGGAGCAGTCCGGCAAGGTTTGGAAGATTCAGCTTGAGGAAGGCCAGAAGAAGGTCGAATTCAAGTGGAAGGCCAGCAAGGCCGCTTCCAACTACCTGATTTACACCTGGACGCAGGACGACCGGGACGATCCCGAGCTGATCGGCCAGACCACCGATACGGACATCGAACTGAAGGTATCGGATTACGCGGACGGACGCTATACGCTGTACGTGGGCGCGGTGCTGGAAGACGGCAGCGTGTCCTGGGGAGAAGCGCAGTTCGAGCTGATCGCCTACGTCGCCCCCACCGCAGAGCCGACCGCTGAGCCCACTGCCGCTCCGACCGCGGAGCCGACTGCGGAACCCACGGCGGAACCCACTGCGGAACCCACGGCTGCGCCGACTGCGGAGCCTACCCCTGAACCTGTTCCGGATGCCCCGGCCGCTGAGGAAGCGGCCTGAGGGCTCCCGGAAGACAACGCAGAATGAAACACATTTTTTCAACTCATGCAGGAAGAGCCTCGGCTCTTCCTGCAATTCTGATTCTTCTGGCATTTCTCCTGTGCCCGCCCTGCCGCGCTGCAGAGGCGGTCACCGTCTGCATCCTTGACTCCGGCTGCAACGACAATCACACCGCGGGAGAGAGCTTCGTGGACGATGCGGGCGCGCTCGCGGATTCCGTCGGCCACGGCACGCGCATCTGTTCGCTGATTCGCGAAGGCGCGCCGGAGGCGAACGTCGTGATGCTCAAGTGCTTCGACGCGCAGAACAGCGTGAACGAGGAGGCCATCGTCGCGGCGCTGTACGCCGCCGTGGATACCTATTGCGCCGACGTCATCAACATGAGCTGGACGCTGGCGGACGAAAGCGAAGTCCTGCACGAAGCCATACTCCATGCCCGCGAGCGGGGCGCCGTCCTCGTGGCCTGCGCCGGCAACCTGAGCCTGAGCACGGGTCTGGGCACCGTCGCCTATCCCGCCGCGTGGGACGAGGTGATCGGTGTCGCGGGTGTCGATCTGAACGACCAGGGAGAGCCGCAGACCAGCCTGTGGTATCTTTACGGAGAGGCCGTCGATTTCTGTGCCCGCAGCGACTGCGGCGATGAAAAGGGCGCCTCCTAT
>JBJEUD010000117.1:0-2422 GCA_051883655.1 Candidatus Faecivicinus sp.
GAAGGCAAGATCAAGCGCATGACCGGCGATTACATCGGCAAGGAAGTTTACATGGGCATCCGTCCTGAGAACATCGACGACAGCCCCGCCTTCATCTCCACCTATCCCGATGCCTGCATCGATGTCAAGGTTGAGCTGACCGAGCTGATGGGTTCCGAGACCTATCTGTACCTGTCCACCTCCGGCAAGGACGAGAACTTCGTCGCCCGCGTCGATCCCCGCACCACTTCCCGCGGCGGCGACAGCATCAAGGTTGGCTTCGACGTCAATCGTCTCCACTTCTTCGATGTTGAGACCGAGAAGACCATCCTGGCCCGCGACTAATTCCGTTTCAGACAGACTGCCTTCGGGCAGTCTGTTTTTTTCACCCCATCAAGGGTTCTGCCCCGATCTACGATGCCTTTCGTGCGGCGCTCTCCTACCGAAGCGTTTCCGTCCAGGCCTCCATGTTCTCAGGATATGCATCTCCAAGCAAAAAGCGGACTCCCGCAGAGGGAATCCGCTTTTCGTTTGGAAAATCAGCCGTTGTATACGTTCTCGTTCAGTTTGCCCTCGCTCTTGGCGACGCAGACTGCGGCGACGGAATCGCCCACGCAGTTCAGGCTGGTCACCAGCATCTCGATGGGACGGTTGATGGCCAGAATCAGCGTATAGCCCATCATGGCCGCCTCGCCGGTGAAGCCCACGCCGGAGAGAATGGTGAACAGGATCACCGCGCCGGCGCCGGGCGCAGCGGGCGTGCCCGCACTGGCGATCAGCGCCAGGATCATGATCAGAATCAGCGAGGGAATGCTGACCGAGTACCCGCCGACGCCCGCCAGGAACAGCGTGGCAACCACCTGCATGATGGCGGTGCCATCCATGTTGATGGTCATGCCCAGGGGCAGCACGAAGCTGGCGATCTGATCGTCCACGCCCAGCTCGCGGGTGTTGGTGTTCACATTCAGCGGAAGCGTCGCCGCGGAAGAGCTGGTGGAGAAGCCGAACACGATCACCTTGAAGATCTTCCGGATGAAGATGATCGGGTTCAGATGGGTGCGTGCCGCCAGGAACAGCGGATAGCCCACAAACAGATAGATCAGCAGCAGAGCAACCGTGACGATCACATAGGCGAACGCGGGCTTCAGATAGGTGATGCCGTAGGTCGCGAAGGTGCGGCTCAGCAGCATGAAGATCGCGATGGGTCCGAACTTCTCCACCACGAAATTCAGGAAGACCACGATGATCTCGCTGATCTCCTTGCACAGCTTGTTGACCATGCAGTCGGGGCCATAGCCGAGCTTGTTCACCGCAAGGCCGACCACGATGGCCAGGAAGACCAGCGACAGCACGCCGGTATTCGTGCTGAAGGCGGCGGTAATATTGCTGGGAACAATATTGAGAATCACGTTGAGGGGATTGGAGCCGGTCGATCCGGTGGAGGCCTCGACGCCCTCAATCACGGTGTTGAACAGGCCGCCATTGTAGCAGATCAGGCCGACGACGCCCGCAAAGACCAGCGCGCAGCCGCTGGTGATCAGGAACCAGCCGAACGTCTTCAGCGAGACGCGGCCCAGCGTGGAGGCATCCCGGATCGTGCCGATGGCCAGCACAATCGACGTGAACACCATGGGAACGATCACGAGCTGCAGGCTGCGGATAAACAGCTGACCGCAGATGTAGAAGATGCCGATGGCCTTCTCCGCGCCCGTCGCGGTGATATCCTGGAAGAGAATGTTGTTGATGGTCTGCCACGTGGAGGAATCGCTGCCGAGGTTCTCGCGGATCGCCATGAAAATCAGGCCCACCGCGATGCCGGCAATCATTGCAATCAGCATCTTGACTGCCAGCCGGTTGTTGCTTTTGTTCTTCATCGTTCGCACCCCTTCAAATCCAAATCTTCGACAGTTTATCAGTCTTTTCCGCCGTTTTCAAGCATATTTTGATTAAAATGTGCCGCAAAAAAGGAACGGTCTGAACAACCGTTCCTTTGATATCTGAAATTAGAACTTCAGGGAATTGAGCTTGATGCCCGGGCCCATCGTCGTGGAGATGACCGCAGAGCGAATATAGGTGCCCTTGGCGGCAGCCGGCTTCGCCTTGATAATGGCCTCCATCAGAGTGCGGAGGTTCTCGGTCAGCTTGTCGGCCTCGAAGGAAGCCTTGCCGACGGGGCAGTGGATGATCGCGGTCTTGTCCACGCGATACTCAACCTTACCGGCTTTGATATCGTGGACAGCCTTGGTGACATCCATGGAGACAGTGCCGGACTTGGGGTTCGGCATCAGGCCCTTGGGGCCGAGCACGCGGCCCAGACGGCCGACGAGGCCCATCATGTCGGGGGTCGCGACGACGACATCAAAGTCGAACCAGCCGCCCTGGATCTTGGCGATCATGTCCTCAGCGCCAACGTACTCAGCGCCGGCGGCAGTGGCCTCGGCAG
>JBJEUD010000118.1:0-13617 GCA_051883655.1 Candidatus Faecivicinus sp.
AGCGGATCAGCGGGTTCGGGCTGGTGCCCAGCGCCATGATCATGGTGTCGATGTCGAGGGTGAACTCGCTGCCCTCCTTGACGATCGGGCGGCGGCGGCCGGAAGCATCGGGCTCGCCGAGCTCCATCTCGACGCACTTCATGCCGCAGACCTCGCCGTTGCGGGGATCGCGCTTGTCGTCGGGATTGTTGTAGCCCAGGACCTCCACGGGATTGGTGAGGGTCTTGAAGATGATGCCCTCTTCCTGAGCGTGCTCAACCTCTTCGCGGCGGGCGGGCAGCTCCTGCATGCCGCGGCGATAGACGATATACACGTTCTCCGCGCCCAGGCGCTTCGCGCAGCGGGCGGCGTCCATTGCGACGTTGCCGCCGCCGACGACCGCGACGTTCTTGCCGTGGCGGATGGGGGTCTTGCTGTCTTCCTTGTAGGCCTTCATCAGGTTGATGCGGGTGAGGAACTCGTTGGCGGAGTACACGCCCTTCAGGCTCTCGCCGGGGATGCCCATGAAGCGGGGCAGGCCGGCGCCGGTGCCGATGAACACAGCCTCGAAGCCGTCCTCAAACAGCTCGTCGATGGTCAGCACCTTGCCGATGACGGCGTCGGTGATGATATCCACGCCCATGGCCTTCAGGTTGTCGACTTCCTTGTTCACGATGGCCTTCGGCAGACGGAACTCCGGAATGCCGTAGCTCAGCACGCCGCCGGCGACGTGCAGAGCCTCATAAACGGTGACCTTGTAGCCCAGGCGCGCCAGATCGCCCGCGCAGGTCAGGCCGGCAGGGCCGGCGCCGATCACGGCGACCTTGTGGCCGTTGGATTCGGGAACCTTGGGCGCCTCGGCGGCGTGCTCGCGGTGCCAGTCGGCGACGAAGCGCTCCAGACGGCCGATGCCGACGGGCTCGCCCTTGATGCCGCGGACGCACTTGGACTCGCACTGGGTCTCCTGGGGGCAGACGCGGCCGCAGACGGCGGGCAGAGAGGACTGCTTGTTCAGCACTTCAAAAGCGCCCTCGATGTCCTCGTTGGCGACGCGCTCGATGAACGCGGGAATATCAATGCGCACGGGGCAGGCGGACACGCAGGGCTTGTTCTTGCAGTTCAGGCAGCGGCGCGCCTCCTCGATGGCCATTTCATAGGTGTAGCCGGTCGCGACCTCCTCGAACACCTTGTTGCGATAGTCGGGCGCCAAAGAGGGCATTGGGCACTTGGTCAGGCTCATATTTTTCTGTGCCATTTTACTCGGCCTCCTTTTTGAGCAGGTTGCAGGTTTCTTCGCGCTTGTGGGCTTCGAAATCGCGATACATTGCGCCGCGGCTCATGGCCTCGTCGAAGTCCACCAGATGGCCGTCGAACTCGGGACCATCGACGCAGGCGAACTTGGTCTCGCCGCCGACGGTGAGGCGGCAGCCGCCGCACATGCCGGTGCCGTCGATCATGATGGGGTTCATGGAGATGACGGTCTTGACGTTGTACTTCTTGGTGGTCAGGCAGACGAACTTCATCATGATGACGGGACCGATGGCGATGACTTCGTCATAATTCTCACCGGCGACGATGGATTCCTCCAGCGGCACGGTGACGACGCCCTGGCGGCCGTAGGAGCCGTCGTCGGTCATCATGAAGAGCTTGTCGGAGCAGGCCTTGAACTCGTCCTCGAGAATCACGAGATCCTTGGAGCGGAAGCCGACGAAGGCGTGAACCTCCGCGCCGGCCGCGTGGAAGGCCTGGGCGACAGGCAGCGCGATGGCGCAGCCCACGCCGCCGCCGACGATCGCGACCTTCTTGATGCCCTCGATGTGCGTGGCCTTGCCGAGCGGGCCGACGAAATCGGGAAGATAATCGCCCTCGTTGAGCGCGTTGAGCTCCATCGTGGTGCCGCCGACGATCTGGAAGATGATGTCGACAGTGCCCGCCTCGCGGTCGTAACCGGCGATGGTCAGCGGGATGCGCTCGCCGTCATCGGAAGCGCGCAGGATGACGAACTGGCCGGCCTTCGCCTTCTTTGCGATCAGCGGAGCCTCGATGACCATCTTGGTGACGGTCGGGTTCAAGGGCTGCTTTTTGACAATCTTGAACATGGATTCCATCTCCTCAGTTAGATTGGTGGTTCGAAATGCTTAATGCCTGAAGTATTCAGAAACTTTCCACCTTATATAATAACATAAACCCCGGGCGAAATCAACCGCCGCGAAAGTTAAGCTATCTCAAAATGTGACGGCAGATGTTGTCAGCTACATCTGCCGTCGTGGTTCAAACCTTCAGCCGGTCGAGTGCGTCGCAGATCTCGGAAATCATGTAGAGCGATCCGCAGCAGCAGACGACGCCGTCCTTTCCGGCGTGATCGATGGCCGTAGAAACGCCGTCGAACACGCTGGCGCAGGGGGTGATGGGCAGGCAGTACCGCTCGAGGTGCTTTGCGAGATCCTCGGCGGACAGCGCCCGGGGATTGCCGGGGGTGACCGTGACGAATTCCTTTGCGAAGGGCACGAGATCGCTGAACATGGCGCCGTAGTCCTTGTCAGCCATGCAGCCGTTCAGGAAGGTGATCTTCCGCCCGGGGAGATAGTCCTTGAACGCCTGCACCAGCGCGTCCAGACACTGGGGATTGTGGCCGCCGTCGATGATGAACAGCGGGTCGCGCCGCATCAGCTGGAAGCGGCCGGGCCAGAAGACCTTTTCCAGGCCCTCGCGGATGGCGCTCTCGGGCAGCGTCCATCCCTTCCGGGTCAGGACCTCCAGCGTGGTCAGCACCACGGAGGCGTTGTGCAGCTGATGCTCCCCAAGCAGGGGAATGTGCAGCCCCTTCAGGTCCTTCCAGTCAAACACCTGGCCGTCCAGGCCGTGGGAAACGAGCGTGAGATTCTCCATGCCGGCGCGGTGCAATGCGGCGCCCTTTTCGCGGCAGCTCTGTTCAAAGACCGCCTCCACCGACGGCTTCTGAGCGTAGAGCACGCAGTCGCAGCCCGGCTTGATGATGCCGGCCTTTGCGCGGGCGATCTCCTCCACGGTGTCGCCCAGCACCTGCATGTGGTCGAGGCCGATGTTGACGATCACGGCGGCCTCCGGCGGATCGATGACGTTGGTGGAGTCGAATTCGCCGCCCAGCCCCACCTCCAGAACGACGATGTCGCAGCTGTGGCGCGCGAAGTATTCCATGGCGATGCAGGTCACCAGCTCGAATTCGGTGGGATGCTCCGGCAGGCTTTCGGCCAGCGGACGAATGGCTTCAGTGATCTCGGCGAGCTCTTCGTCGGCGATTTCCTCGCCGTCAATCTGCATGCGCTCGTTGAAGCGCAGAATGTACGGCGACGTGTACAGGCCCGCGCGATATCCTGCTTTGCGCAGCACCGAAGCCAGCATTGCCGCGGTGGAACCCTTGCCGTTGGTGCCGGCGATGTGAATGAATTTCAGCCGCTTTTCGGGATTGCCCATTCGCTCCAGCAACGCCTGCGTTCGGCCCAGGCCGGGAATGGAGCCCATCCAGGATACACTGTGAATATATTGAAGTGCTTCGGTAACGTTCAACGCAATCGTCCTTCTTTCTGAGATTGGGGATCAGGCGGATTTGGGTTTCACGACGCGCATCAGCAGCTGCAGCGTGCGCGGCGCGACCACGGTGTAAATTGCGCACATGATGAGCGCGTTGACAAAGCGGAACAGGATGACAATGGCGGTCAATCCGGAATTATAGCCCCAGAATTTTGCGTCCAGATAGATGGATCCCGTGGTCAGCACCGCGGCGATCAGGCCGGAGACGAGCACAACCACGCCGGCCTGGCGCATGCTCAGGCTTCCGCCGTACTTCTTTGCCATCAGGCCGGCGACCAGCGCGTGGACCATCGGTGGAATCATCCAGATGACGGTGGTGGGTCCCATGCCGTACATCAGCATCTGATAGATGAACTCTCCGACGCCTGCGACAATCACGCCGTCGATCGGGCCGAACAGAATGGCGGCGACCAGCAGCGGGAATGCGGCGAAGGACAGCTTGATGTAGTTGCCGATGTAAATCGAGAACATGTCGAGAACGACGTAGATGGCGATGAACGCGGCGTTCATGGTCAGACGACGGGTGCTGATGCGGGTGCGATTGGATTGTTCCATAAAAAAATCCCTCCAAAGTGTTGATTCGGAGGAGGTTGAACGCTTCCTATGATGTAATTTTCAGATAGGAATGATGATTTGGCGCGCCCTGCGCCGGCACTGTAGCAGCGGATGCGATCATGGCACCGCGAGACGATCGTCTCTTCGCCCGGCGGCAACCTCCCATCCGCCGGTACTTAACGCGCCATTCCTACTCCTTACAATGCATGTGAATGTGTTCCTGTTTCGCATGTGTGGATTGACGGAACTTCTGCATCCCGTACCGCCGTCTGCGATGTGCTGCAACCCTCCTGCTGCGAAGTATTATAGTCTCTTTTCTGCAAAAATGCAATCCCCATTTTCAACAAATGTCGATGCCGTTCGAATCCATGCTATCGGAGGGCCGGGGCGTTGAGGAAGTCGGCCAGGCGCGCTGCCTGGGCCAGCGCCTCGGCGTCCTTCGCAGCGGGAATGCGGTCGGTCTGCAGGCTTGCGGCGACGGGCCCGATCTGGCGTACCTTCATGGCGCGAAGCAGCCGCCGGGCGGTGGCTTCGGCAGGTTCCGCGCTGCCGCTGCCGCCGCCGGCCAGGAGAATGCCGCCGCGCTTCGGTCGGATCTCCACGGGGGATTTGCGAAAGAACGACGCGCAGAAGTAGGTCTGCAGGCGGCTGCAGACGCTCAGCACGGGCGGCGTAGGCAGGGAAAAGTACACCGGCGTGGCGATGACGATGCAGTCACAGCGCTCGATGAGCGGATAGATCGGCTGCATGTCGTCGTCGATGGCGCAGCCGGGCTGGCGGACGCAGCGGCGGCAGTCCACGCAGGGCGAAACGCGCGCGCGATAGCAGTCGATCTGCGAGATCTCGCCGGAAAGTCCTCTGCGCAGCGCGGCGATCAGCGCGGAAGTATCGCCCGAGGGGTGGGGGGAGCCGTTAAAAATGAGCGTGTGCATGGCCTGCCTCCTGAGTCTGATTTCATGGTGTGATATGATTATACGGTTTGCCGCGGGACAAATCAAGAGCAAAGTTTTTTGCCGGAAGCGGAAAAAGAGTATTGATATTTCGGGAATGATGGTATATAATGTCTGCAACAGAGTAGGGTCTTCTTCGTTAAGTGCTGCCAAAATGGGGAGTTGTCTGGTGGACGAAGGCGAAAGCCGCGGTTGAGGACCCGCACCCGCTGAATCACATATGGAGAAATATCATGTACCTCCTTATGCAGCAAGTGTTTGCTCTGAAAGGAGGTTTTTTTATGTCCAACAATGGATCCCAGCTCTCCGCTCCCGCACTTTTTCCGCACCCCTTTTCCAAGGCCTACTGGAAGCAGGCTGCCAGTGAGTTCAAAAAGACGAAGATTCTCGTCTTTGCGGCGCTGATGATCGCGCTGCGCGTCGTGCTCAAGATGGTCAGCATTCCGATTGCGCCCGATCTGCGCATCAACACGGCGTTCATCGCCAATGCCTTCGGCGCGGCGGTGTTCGGGCCGGTGGTTGCGATCGTCGCTGCGGCGATCACGGACACGCTGGGCTGCATCATCTTCCCGACGGGCGTCTACTTCTTCCCGTTCATCTTCGTGGAGATCGCGGGCTCGCTGTTCTACGCGCTGTGCTTCTATCGCTCGAAGATCAGCATCGGCCGCATCATTTTTGCCAGCTTCCTGATCAACTTCGGCGTGAACATTCTCATCAATACGCCGGTCATGATGCTCTACTACGACATGATCCTCGGCAAGTACTATGCTCCGGTGGACATGCTGCGCATCGTGAAGAACCTGGCGGAGATTCCGGTCGAATCCTTTGTGCTGACGGTTCTCTTCCGCGCGCTGCTGCCCGCCGCGAAGCAGATGTCGCTGATGGTGTGCGATTACGACAAGCTGCGCTTCACCAGGAAGAGCGTCGCCGCACTGGTGGTGCTGGTGATCGTCGGCGCGCTCGCCGTCTTCGGCTACTCCGTATACTCCTACAATGAAACCTCTCTGAGCGCCAGCTATACTTCCGCCGAGCGCCTGGAGAAGAATACGTCGATGGTGCCGATCGTGGTGGAAAACAACGCGTCCCTTGAGGGCGAGACGGTGGTCACCATCATCGAGAGCGCCTATCCCAAGTTCCTCGATCCGAACGTGACCTATTCCGTCGCGGTCTATACCGTGGATCAGGCGGAGCTGGAGGCGAACATCGCCGATGCGCTCGCCGAAGACCCGGAATCCACCTACGGCATGGACACCCTCAACGGCTACTCCAAGTCCAAGGCAAAGGCGGACGACGCGCTGGTCAACGTGGGCTATGCGACGATTGTCCTGGATAAGAAGTCGGGAGAGGTTGTTTTCTACGAGGACGACTTCGAATAAGAAAAGTGCGGCGGAAAACCCTGCGCACGCTTCTTGAAGACATTCTGTGAAAAGGCAGAGCCTGACGACTGAAGATTCAACACGTCAGGCTCTGCCTTTTGTCGAAATGAATCGCGGTCAATCTGTCATTTCAGATTTTCCCAGTCGAGCTTTTCGCTTTTGTAGAAATACGTCTGATCCCGCTCTCCGATCTCGCGGAGGACCTTGCAGGGATTGCCGACCGCAACCACGTTGGCCGGAATGTCCTTGGTGACGACGCTTCCCGCGCCGATCACCGAATTGTCGCCGATCGTGATTCCCGGCAGGAGAATCGCACCGGCGCCGATCCAGACGTTGTTGCCAACGTGCACGCTCCGGTTGTATTGAAGCGCCCGGGCGCGCAGCTCAGGGGAAATCGGGTGGTTGGCGGTCGCGATCGTCACATTCGGGCCAATCATGACCTTGTCGCCGATGAAAATGTCCGCGTCATCCACGATGGTCAGGTTGAAGTTCACATAGACGTGATTGCCGAGATACAGATGCTTTCCCGCCCAGTTGGCCCTGAAAGGCGGCTCAATGTAGCATCCTTCTCCCATTTTTCCGAGCATCCTGCGCAGCAATTCCGTGCGCTTTTCATACTCGCCCGGGCGGCAGGCATTGAAATCGTACATCAGTTCAAGCCTTTGAGCCTGATCGTCCATGATCTCCTGATCGGCAGGATCGTAGACAAGACCTGCTTCCATGCGTTCCTTCTGTGTCAAAATGATTCCCTCCTGAATCTCAGTATGAATGCTTTGCGGTGTGCCGGCTGCGCGCCATGCGAAGGGAATTGCCCGGGATCCTGAAAGGAAGGCGGATCGTTCGCTGCGTTTATTTCATATATTTTTCGATGGCGGCGCAGAGATCGTCGATGGCCTGCTGGTCGCCCTCGCGGGCGGCGTCGACAATGCAGTGCTTCAGGTGGTCCTGGAGGATGACCTTTCCGGTGTTGTCGATGGCGGAGCGGACGGCGGCAATCTGAACGAGGACCTCTGAGCAGTCCCGGCCTTCCTCAACCATGCGCTTGACGGACTGCAGATGCCCGATGGCGCGGGAGAGCCGGTTCAGAACGGCCTTCGTGTTTTCGTGGGTATGCGTGTGCCCGTGGGCATGGGGAATGCCGGCGGCGTGCAGCGCCTCGTGCTCCTCCTCAGACAGGTGCGAATGATCGTGGGCGTGGGCAATGCCGCAGGCGTGCTGCGCCTCGTGGTCATGCCCGTGAACGTGTTCGTCATGCATGGGTTCTCACCTCTTCGATTCATTTTACGATAAGGGGCGGCGGAATGCAATGTAAATATGGCGCGATCATGTTAATTAAATAAGAAGAATTCTCCCCAATATCCCCCGGGGAGGCTTGTTTTATGTAAAGTTTTGCTATATAGTGATTCTGGCTGTATCCGCCGGGGTAGATATAGTACAGATGCTTTGACAAAGACGGGCAGCTGTTGTATAATTGATGAGAAATTCGACAGAATGGTTCAAAGGAGCGTAACGATCATGGGACACGAACATCACGATCATGAATATATGCATGAGCACAATATTCCCCATTCCCACGAAAATGAGCATTGCCACGAGCACGACCATGACCACGATCATGAGCATCCGCACTGCCACGGCGACTGCGCCAAGTGCGGCGGCGATCCCCGCGCGGAGCTGGTGGCCATGATGAAGTACATGGTCAACCACAATACCGCGCACGCCAACGAGCTTGCCGGGCTGGCCAGGCAGCTCAAGGAACTGGGCGACAACACCGCCTACGAGCAGGTGATGGCGGCGGTTTCCGACTTTGAAAAGGGCAATATGCGGCTGTCGGCCGTGCTGGCGGCCATGAATATTCCGCAATAATTTGAAAGGAAGCGATCTTCATGTGCCTTTCCACAGTGTATCGCGGCGCTAAAGCGCCGGAAAATGAGATTCTGAAAAATGTCATGCTCATCGAGTGCAGCGAGGGCGTTGTCACCCTTACGGACATCATGGGCAGGGAAGAGAAGCTCAAGGGCGAAATTGTCTCGGCCGATCTGACGGGCGGCACCGTCGTCGTCGCGCCGAAGAACTGATTCAGTATACGAAAGCCGGCGGCGCAGTTGCTGCCGGCTTTTTGCAAGGAGGCTTTTCATGGCGCTTTACGAGGTTGTGAGGGAAATTCAGAACGAGTGCGCGCGCAATCAGATGCGGGATGTGTTTTTCCAGGAGATCGAGACCGATGATCCCGTCGGGACCGTGCGGCAGATGCTTCGCGACGAGCCGGGACTTGAGCTGACCGTGGACGATGCCGATGGAGAGAACATCACCGTGTATGCGGACTGCTCCGGAGTTGTTCAGAAGTTTGTATTTTCCCGAATTTAAGACTGAAATTTGACATTGACTCTTGCACTTCATCGAGGTTTGTGGTAAGATAAAGTATGCATAATGAGCCTAGTTCTGTAGAGCTATGCCTTGCATTACCCGATACACATTTAGGAGGAGTTAACAATGAGTGTGGCAGAAATCCTGAAGAAGCGCAACAGCTTTTCCTTTGAAGTTTTCCCGCCGAAGACGGACGTCGGCATGGAGAAGCTGTGCGGCGAAGGCGGCGTGCTGGATCAGCTGTACAGCATGAATCCTGATTACATCTCCTGCACCTACGGCGCCGGCGGAACCAATGTCGGCAAGAACCTGGAGGTTCTGGACAAGATCAAGAAGGACGGCAAGTGCATCCCGGTGACCCACTTCACCTGCATCGGCAACACCAAGGATGACATTCGCGAAAAGCTGCAGACCTATCTGGATCATGGCATCAACCATATCCTGGCGCTGCGCGGCGACCTGCCCTTCGGCTGGACCGGAACCAACGGCGATCTGCACTATGCCACCGAGCTGGTCAAGTTCATCCGCCAGGAGTTCGGCGATAAGTTCACCATCGCCGTCGCGGGCTCTCCCGAGGGCCATGTCCAGTGCCGCAGCCTGGAGTCCGATATCTCCTTCCTGAAGCAGAAGCAGGACAACGGCGCTGACTATGTCATCTCTCAGCTGTGCTGGGATATGGATCAGTTCCGCTACTGGCTGGACGCCGTCCGCGCGGCTGGCGTGACCATGCCCATCGATGTCGGCATCATGCCCATCACCACCATCTCCGGCACCCTCACCAATGCGCTGAGCCGCAACGCCTGCGTCATGGACCGCAAGCTGTGCGAGATCATCTCCAAGTACTGGATCTTCCCGAATCCCTACGATCCCGCTCCCTTCGACGCTGCTGCTGAGCAGAAGAAGGCGGACTTCCGCAAGGCCGGTTTGGACTATACCATCGAGCTGATCGATCAGTATCGCGCCTGCGGCATCGACGGCATCCATCTGTATGCCCTGAACAAGTTCGAGGACGTGAACTACATCGTCAAGAACTCCGGCATCGTGGACTACGTAGGCTAATCAAAAGTGTTTTCCGGCGGGCGCGCTTCGGCCACCCCGCCGGAATCCGGGCGCTTCCCGAAGCAGTGCGGATTTTGAATCCGCGCTGCTTCGGGAAGTGACAATGCTGCAGGCCGGCGGTCTGCATTCAAGGAGTTATCATCTATGGCACACATCGTTGCAGTGGCCGGCAAGGGCGGCGTTGGAAAGACGACGACCTGCGGCCTGATCATTGAAGCGCTGACCCGGCAGGGCAAGGGCCCTCTTTTGGTGGTCGACGCGGACGCAAACTCCAATCTGAACGAGGTGCTCGGCGTAGAGGTGGAAACCACGCTGGGCGACATTCGCGAAGAGATGGCTCGCGCGGAGCTCATGAAGGTCAGCCCCATTCCTTCGGGCATGACCAAGCAGGAGTACGCCGAGCTGAAGTTCAATTCCGCGTTGGTCGAAGAGGACGACTTTGACATGCTGGTCATGGGACGTACTCAGGGCAAGGGTTGCTATTGCTATGTCAATGGCGTGCTCAAGGCACAGATTGACAAGTATGTGGGCAACTACAAGTATATGGTGATCGATAATGA
This sequence comes from Candidatus Faecivicinus sp., assembly GCA_051883655.1. GTDB lineage: Bacteria > Bacillota > Clostridia > Christensenellales > Aristaeellaceae > Faecivicinus. Next base: position 10,417 of record JBJEUD010000118.1, read on the forward strand.
AGCCGGCCTTGAGCACATCAGCCGCGGCACGCTGCCCCATGTGGATACGCTTCTTCTGATCAGCGACTGCTCCCGTCGCGGCATTCAGGCCGTGGCCCGCATCGCCGAAATGGTGGAGGAGCTCGAACTGAAGCCCGGGACGATGCAGCTGATCGTCAATCGTGCGCCGAATGGTGAACTCAATAGCGGCGTTCGCGAGGAGATCGAGAAGCATGGGCTGAAGCTTCTCGGCGTGCTCCCGCAGGACGAGAATGTCTACGAGGCGGATTGCGAAGGCAAGCCGAGCGCAAAGGTTCCGGACGACTCTCCGGTGAAGGTTGCGCTGAACTCGATCATGGACAAGCTGAATCTGTAATTCTGAACACTATAAGCTAGGGGGATACGAATATGGCTTTCACTCCGAAAAAGCAGGCTTTCAATGCTAAGATCAATGCCGTTACCCTCGGAACGGGTGAGAAGAGCATCGTGATCGGCGGCGAAAATACCCTGCCGTTCTACACCTTTGACGCGGCGATGCCGAATGCGCCCAAGATCGCGGTTGAGATTCGCGACACGGGCCTGGAGGGCGAGACTGCGCCCGGCCTGCTGGCCTTCTATGAGGGCTGCGAGACGGTCGTCGACATGGCCAAGAAGGCCGAGACGATGGAAGGCGCTTCCGCCATCTGCCTGCACTTTGAGAGTGCTGACCCCAACGGCGCGAACAAGCCTGTTGAGGAGTGCGTCGAGCTGGCCAAGGCCGTTGCCGACGCCGTGAGCATGCCCATCATCATCATGGGCTGCAAGAATGTCGAGAAGGATGCGCAGCTGTTCAACGCTGTCTCCGATGCTCTGCAGGGCAAGAACATCCTCGTTCTTTCCTCCCGTGAAGAAAACTACAAGACCGTCGGCGCTTCCGCCGGTCTGGCCTACAATCAGAAGGTCGGCGCTGAGTCCGCAGTTGACATCAACCTGGCCAAGCAGCTCAACGTTCTGCTGTCCCAGCTGGGCGTTCCCGCTGCCAGCGTTTGCATGAACCTGGGCTCCTCCGCTGCCGGCTACGGCTATGAGTACCTGTCCTCCACGCTGGATCGCGTGAAGGCTGCCGCACTGGCCCAGAACGACGCCATGCTGCAGATGCCCATCGTGACGCCCATCTCCACCGAGACCTGGACCACCAAGGAAGCCATGCTGTCCGAGGCGGAGGCTCCGGAATGGGGCTCCCAGGAAGAACGCGGCATTGAGATGGAGATTACCACCGCTTCTGCTTGCCTGGTCGGCGGTTCGAATGTTGTCATCATGAAGCACCCCGCTTCCATCGCTACGATCGCCAAGTTCATCGACAGCCTGATGTAAGCAGGGAAGGAGGAAATATACCATGGCACTGAAAGGTCTTGACATTTTTAAGCTTACTCCCAAAAAGAACTGCAAGGAATGCGGCAGCCCCACCTGCATGGCGTTCTCCATGAAGGTTGCCCAGGGCGCTGTTTCCATCGATAAGTGCCCCTACATGTCCCAGGACGCGCTGGACACCCTGTCCGAGGCCACCGCGCCCCTGATGAAGAGCATCGAGGTCGGCACCGGCGACAATGCCCACAAGCTGGGCGGCGAAACTGTTCTGTTCCGCCACGAAAAGACCCTGGTCAGCAAGAACCTGTATGCGGGCGCGCTGTGCTCCTGCATGGATGCTGCCGAGGTTGACGCGAAGATCGCCGAGCTCAAGAAGGTCGATTACGACCGCATCGGCGAGCGCGAGTTCGTCGAGTTCCTGTTCGTCCACTATGCCGACAACGGCGCCGACAAGTATGTCGAGCTCGTGAAGAAGGCCGCCGAGGCCGACCGCGCGCTGATCCTCGACTGCGCGGATGCTGAAGTTGCCAAGGCCGCTCTGGCTGTTTGCAAGGACGCCAAGCCGATCCTGAACGGCGCGAACAAGGACAACCTGGATGCCATGAACGCCGTCGCCACCGAGGCGGGCGTGGTTCTGGGCGTGACCGGCGCGGACATCTCCGAGATCTATGACAACATCAAGGCGCTGGAAGGCAAGGGCAACAAGAAGCTGATTGTCGATGTGACCGGCGCGAATGCCAAGGAGACCTTCGCCAACGCAGTGCTCGTGCGCCGCACGAACCTGAAGGACGGCGACCGCACCTTCGGCTATCCGTCCATCGTGAACATCGCGAAGATCGCCAGCGGCGACGCGCACATGGAGACCGCTCTGGCCGCTGCCTTCACCCTGAAGTACGGCTCCATCCTGGTGATGGACAAGATCGGCTATCCGGAGGCCCTTGCGCTGTACGGCCTGCGCCAGAACATCTACACCGATCCTCAGAAGCCGATGAAGGTCGAGCCCGGCATCTACGCCCTCAACGGCGCGGACGAGAATTCTCCCTGCTCCCTGACCGTCGACTTCGCGCTGACCTACTTCCTGGTCTCCGGCGAGTACGAGCGCTCCAAGTGCCCGGTCAACCTGCTGATCTCCGACGCCAGCGGCATGTCCGTTCTGACGGCGTGGGCTGCGGGCAAGTTCTCCGCCGGCACCATCAAGAAGTTCTTCGACGAGCACAAGATCGAGGAGAAGATCAAGTCCCGCACGCTGATCATCCCCGGCAAGGTCGCCGTTATGAAGGGCGAGATCGAAGCCAAGCTGCCCGGCTGGAACGTCGTGGTCGGCCCGATGGAGGCCGTCCAGCTGGTGAAGTTCATCAAGGACTTCCAGGGCTGATTCCAACTGAATCGGTCCCAATCCGCGCCGCAGTGCGCCGCGGATTGGGACTGTGTACGCATTATTTCTGATAGAAACGGATAAAGGAGAATACGATTATGGCGAAGTTCATCACCATCGGCGAGCGCATCCACTGCATCTCGCCCGTTATCCGCAAGGCGATGGCCGAGCGCGATCCCGAGCCGATCCTCAAGCGCGCGAAGGAGCAGCTTGACGCCGGCGCTACTTACCTCGACGTCAACATCGGCCCTGCCGAGAACGATGGCGAAGACCTCATGAAGTGGGCGGTCAAGCTGCTTCAGGAGAACTTTGACAACGTGCCCCTGGCCCTGGATACCGCCAACATGAAGGCGATCGAGGCCGGCATCTCCGTTTACAATCGCTCCAAGGGCAAGCCGATCGTCAACTCCGCCGACGCCGGCGACCGCATTGGCTACATCGACCTGGCTGCCGCCAACGACGCCATCGTCATCGCGCTGTGCTCTGCCAACGGCATCGCC
>JBJEUD010000119.1:0-2396 GCA_051883655.1 Candidatus Faecivicinus sp.
TCGCGGATGCGGTCGAAGATGATGATGGTGTTGTTGATCGAGTAGCCGACGATGGTCAGCACCGCGGCGATGAACGAGGAGTTCACCTGGAAGAACGCGCGGAAGAACACCATGAACGACAGCATGATCAGGATGTCGTGCAGCAGCGCGAACAGCGCGGCCAGACCGGACAGCGGGTCAAAGCGGATGGCGATGTACACCAGCATCAGCAGGAATGCGATCAGCAGCGCCTTGACGGCGTTGGACAGCAGATCGCGGCCGGCGATGGCGCTCACGTGGTCGATGGACACGAAGTGGAAGCCCGGGTACTTGGCGCTCATCTCGCGCTCGAGAATGGAGCGAACCTGGCTGGTCACGTCGTCCAGATCCACCAGGATGCGCAGGCCGGTCTCCTCGCCGCCCTCCTCGGGGGCGTAGGCGGAGAAGGCGATCTTGTTGATGGAGTAGCCGCCCTCGTCCAGCGCGGCGTTCACGGTGCTCTCGACGTTCGCGACGTCGAAGGCCGCGCCCATGTCGAACTCCAGCACATAGCCGCCGGTGAAGTCGGGATCGTAGCCGTTGTTGGTCACGGCCAGATAGGTCAGCTGGGCGTAGTTGGTCAGCGCAGCGGCGCTGTTCATGCCCTGCACGGCCTCCACGGCGCAGTTCTCCATGTTGGCAGCCTCGTCCACCAGGCGCAGGCGCAGCTGCAGGTCGGTCAGACCGTCTGCCTTCACGCCGGACTTGTCGCTGCTCAGCAGGGAAGTGGTCTCGGCGGGCGCTTCCTCAGCTGCGGTCTCGTCGGCGGCAGTCTCATCCGCAGCGGGTTCGTCGGCGGCAGTCTCGTCCGCGGCGGGTTCGTCGGCAGCGGCTTCCCCGGCCAGATTGGCCTGCAGCGCCTCGGAGGCGGCGGAGGGAGCGGCCTTGGTGATCTGGGCGTCCTCATAGCCCAGGCTGAAGAGGATGGTCTCGACGTCGGCGACGTCGTAGTTCTCGCCGACGGAGTACTCGAGGATCGAGCCGCCGGTGAAGTCAATGCCCAGGTTCAGGCCAACGCCGCAGATCTGCAGGATCAGCGCCACGACGATGATTGCGCCGGAAATGCCCAGGAAAAGGCGGGGATTCTTGGTGAAAACTTTCTTCATTGCTGTGCCCTCCCTTTAGCGCGTGTAGGCGCTCTTCTTCTGGACGCCCAGGTTGCAGATGGCCAGAAGCAGCGAGCGGGTGACGAACACCGCCGTGAACAGGGACGCGATGACGCTGATGGTCAGCGTGATGGCGAAGCCCTTGATGGTGCCGGTGCCGAAGATCAGCAGGACGACGGCGGCGATGAGCGTGGTGACGTTGGAGTCGATGACCGCGCGTCCGGCGTTGCGGAAGCCGAACTTCACGGCGTTGACGGGCGTGCGGCCCTGGGCCAGCTCCTCGCGGAAGCGCTCGAAGATGACCACGTTGGCGTCAACCGCCATGCCGATGCCCAGCAGAATGCCGGCGATGCCCTGCAGCGTCAGCTGCGCGCCGGTGATGGCCAGGGCGTAGAACACGATCAGCACGTAGACGCACAGCGCCATGCTGGCGGCCACGCCGGGCAGGCGGTACACGATCAGCATGAACAGGATGATCAGCGCCAGACCCACGATGCCAGCGATGATCGCGCCGTCAATGGCCTCCAGGCCCAGCGTCGCGGAGATCGCGCGGGTCTCGACCTCGGCGATGTCCAGCGGCAGCGCGCCGGACTGGATCAGCATGGCCAGGTTCTTGGACTCCTCATAGGCCTCTTCCGCGCTCAGGCCGCTCATGGTGATCTGGCCGCGGCCGTCGGAGATGACGGACTGCACGGTGGGCGAGGAGATCAGCTCGTCGTCCAGGTAGATGGAGATGGCCTTGCCGATGTTGTCGGCGGTGGCGTCGGCGAAGGCCTTGGAGCCCTCGCTGTCCATCTCGAAGGAGACGCAGTAGGAGCCCTGTCCGTCCTGCGCCAGGTAGGCGGAGGTGATGTTCTTGCCCTCGACGACCACGTTGCCGCTGGGATCGCGGAACTCCAGGTGCGCGGGAGTGCCGATGATCCTGACGACCTGCTCGTGATCCTCCACGCCGGGGATTTCGACGCGCACGCGGTCGTTGCCCTGGCGGGCCACGTTGGCCTCGGTGAAGCCGGCGTTGGTCAGGCGTTCACGCAGCGCGGAAACGGTGGAGTCCATCAGCGTGTCGAAGTTCTCCACGGTGGTGTCCGTGGCGATGTACTCCGTGGAAATGCCTCCGCGCAGATCCAGACCGAGGCTGATGGCCTCGGAGATGGGCTTGATTCCGTAGACCTTCGAGATCTGGGGGATCTTCAGCCCGAACAGCGCCAGAAGCGCGACGAGCACGATCACGACCAGTGTGACCGCGAGTTTGGCGATGCTTTTGCCCTTCAT
>JBJEUD010000120.1:0-2395 GCA_051883655.1 Candidatus Faecivicinus sp.
CCACCCAGACCATGGTTGTCAACCTCGAGAACGGCACCTCTCAGGTTCAGGTCGTCTCCTGGTACGACAACGAGAACAGCTATGTTTCTCAGATGGTCCGCACCATCAAGTACTTCTCCGAGCTGAAGTAATCAATCAGTTCAGACAAGTCAAACAAAACGGCGCACCCGCAAGGGTGCGCTTTTTGTTGGGCTTCTGTAATTGCCGCGACATGCAAAAAGGCCGGGAAGACCGGTCTTTTTTGACAGAATGCGGGAGAGGCAGTGCCTCTCCCATGATTGCATATTGCCAGGAAGGAGCGCAGGGATCACTTCTTCTTGTCCAGCTTGCAGGTTTCCTTCATGGCCACGGAGCAGGCGATGTCGCCCAGCACGTTGCAGCAGGTGGCGCCCATATCACACAGGGTGTTGATGCTGATGTAGACGCCCATGACGCCGGCGGGAAGGCCTGCGATGACGGACAGCGCGGCGAAGCAGGCGATGGCGCCGCCGGGGACGCCGGGACAGCCGATGGACAGCAGCGCGTTGCTCAGCATGACGGTGATCATCATGCCCAGGCTGACCTCAACGCCGCAGGCATTGGCGAAGAACACGATCATGAAGGACATCAGGATGGAAACGGCATCCATGTTGATGGTCGCGCCCAGAGGCAGCGCCAGGGAGGAAATCTCATTGGGAACCTGCAGATCGTCTGCGCACTTTTTGCTGATGGGCAGCGTCGCGGAGCTGGAGCAGGTGCCGAAGGCGTTCAGCGCAGCCGGCAGAACCTTGGAGAAGAATTCGCGGAGGCTGCACTTGCCGAGCAGCTTTACGATGCCGCCGTAGACAACCAGCACATAGATCAGGAAGGTGAGGTACAGCGCGGCCAGCACGCCGGCCAGCGCGATGATGGTTTCGCCTCCGTTGGCGTAGACCACGCTGGCGATGGAGCAGAACACGCCGACGGGCGTGCAGTACATGACCCAGGAGACGATCTTGATGGAGATATCGTTCACCGCTTCAGCAACCTTGACGAACGGCGAAGCCTTCTGCCCCAGCGTCAGGCAGGCAATGCCCACGATGATGGCGAATACCAGCACCTGCAGCATGTCGCCATTGGCAAAGGAGGCGATGGGGTTGGAGGGAATCAGGTTCTTGATGGTGTCCAGCAGGCTGGTGAACTTGGTGGCCTCGACGTTGCTCTCGATCATCTCGATGGCTACGCCCTTGCCCAGACCCAGCGCCTGGGGCAGAAACAGTCCCAGCAGGCTGGCGAAGACGGTGGTGCAGACGAAGTACAGCACGGACTGGCCACCCACGCGGCCGGTTGCAGACACGCTGCCAATACTCTGAATGCCCACAATCAGCGAGCAGAACACCAGCGGATAGATCATCATACGCAGCGCGTTCATGTACAGGGAGCTGATCAGGTCGATCGCGGGGAGCGTCCATTCGTAGCGGCCCGGCATGAACAGGCCGAACAGGATGCCCAGTATCAGCCCGATGAAAATTGCCAGCGTGATGTTGACGGTCTTTTTGGTTTTTGCCATGAAAATCCCCTCCAGAATGAAATAAAAAAAACGCCGTCTTCTGAAAATCAGAAGACGAGCGATTTTTGCCCGTGGTACCACTTCAATTCGTTCCAGGCCATTCCCTGAAACCTCATTTACGGCATCCAACAATGCCTCTCGCTGTAACGGGCGATCCCCGTCGTAACCTCAGCATTCCGCCTTGATACGCCGCTCCGGAGCCATGTTCGCCCAACCTCATGCATGCGCTCTTTCAGCCAACGAACGCTCTCTGTGAAGCAGAGAATGGGTTACTCTTTCCTTCATTGCATTTTAATATGGTCTTATTATACACGGCACTTTCCAGATTGTCAACATTATTTTTCATAATTCGACGAATGTTCGCCTTTGAATCTGGACCATTGCATTTTTGGACGTTGGGAGATATAATGTTATCAAAACGAATGAGATGGAGCGCTGTGCGCTGATCGGGCGTATCCCGACGCGGCAGAAGGGATTCACGGAGAATTAAAGAGAAAGGATGGGTCTGTATGGAGAGATTTGCATGGAAGGGGCGCATCAAGCCAGGCATGCAGGCGGAATACAAGCGCCGCCACGACGAGATCTGGCCCGAGATGGTCGAGCTGTTGAAGCGCGCGGGCATCGGGAACTATACCATCTGGAGCGACGGAGATGTGCTGTTCGGCTATTACGAGTGCGAAAAGGGCATCGAATTCGCGGAGAAAACCCAGGCGGAGAGCCCGATCGTCGACCGCTGGAACGAATACATGAAGGACGTGCTGGAGCTGGAGATGGATCCTGTGACCGGCGCGCAGCCCAAAATGCAGTTGATGTTCCGGCTGGATTAGTGCGGAAAATCAAACAGAGCGCCCCGTTCGGAATGGACGG
>JBJEUD010000121.1:0-62092 GCA_051883655.1 Candidatus Faecivicinus sp.
CCACCTGCTTGTCGGTCAGCAGCGTGCCGCACAGCAGGCCGATGGCGATGTACAGCACCGCGGCGGGCAGCAGCGACAGCAGCGAGACCAGCGCGCGCAGGTTCAGGGAGAAGCCCAGCGGCGCGGCGGCGAGATAGCAGATGGCGATCTGGGCCGCAGCGATGGGCAGCATCGGCAGCAGATAGCCGAGGATGAAATCGCCCGCGCGCATCGGGGACGCGCACAGCCGCATCATGAACGACTGGCTGCGGTCGCGGGAGATCAGCATCGCCGAAAACAGCGCGATGAACGTCAGCCCGAAGGACGCTGCGCCCGGCGCGAGCCGGTCCACGGCGAACAGCTCCACGGGAACGTTTCGCTGAATGGCGGACAACAGATACAGAAGCACCAGCGGAAAGCCGAGCCCAAAGGCGACTGTCAGCGGGTCGCGGATCAGCTCGCGGCGATTGCGGCCGGCGAAGGCAATGGCTTGCATGAAAAGACCTCCTTTGGTTGAATCGGATGCTATGCGGATTCCCCTGCGAGGGCGACGAAGGCGTCCTCAAAGGTGTCCGCGCCGGTCTGCGCCTTCAGCGCCGCGGGAGCGCCCAGCGCGCGGAGCTGTCCGCGGGCCATCACGGCGATGCGGTCGGACAGCGCCTCAGCCTCCTCCAGATAGTGGGTGGTCAGAAGCAGCGTGGTCCTGCCGTGAAGGCCGCGGATGAACGTCCACAGCTCCCGGCGGGCCAGCACGTCCAGCCCCAGCGTCGGCTCGTCCAGCACGAGGATCTCCGGCCGGGACACCATCGCCATGGCGATGCTCAGCCGCCGCTGCCATCCGCCGGAGAGCTTCTTCGCCCGGCGGTCGGCGATTTCGCCCAGCGACAGCTCGTCGATCTGGGACCGCGCGGCGCGGCGGGCTTCGGCGGGATTCATGCCGTGGATGCGCGCCATCAGCGTCAGGTTTTCGCGGGCGGTCAGATTTCCGGCCACGGCGGTCTCCTGGGGCGAGAGGCCCAGGCAGGCCCTGGCTTCCGGGCTCCCGGCGGGATGGCCCAGCAGGCGCGCCTCCCCGCCGGACGGGGGAATCAGCCCGCAGAGCATCCGCAGCGTGGTGGTTTTGCCCGCGCCGTTCACGCCCAGCAGCGAGAAGGCCTCGCCCCTTTCGATGCTCAGCGACAGGTCGTCTACGGCTGTCCGGTCGCCGAAGCGGCGGGTCAGATGGGAAATTTCAACGGCGTTCATCGAAGTCCTCCTCATTTTTGCGCCGGATCTGATCATTCAGGCGGCGCACCTTGTTCTTCCAAACGAAATACTGGCTGCCCCAGGTCAGGGCGTAGGTGGCGACGACGCTCAGCCCCATGCTCAGCATGGCCGGCAGCGTGATGGGCGTAAAGCAGATCAGCTCCACGGCGATCCACACCGCGGCGGTCAGCGTCAGGTGAACCGCGCCCTGCCGGAGGAAGCTCCAGTGCTCGATTTCGAACAGCACCGAGCCCGCGCCGAACGCGAAGCCGATCAGGCCGATCAGCAGGATCTGAACCAGCGCGGCGGTCAGCGGATCGCCGCCCATGCGGGCGGTGAACTCCGGAATCGCCACCATGCCGTTGCCCAGCAGACAGATCATCAGCGCGATCAGCGCGGCAACGGTCACGCAGACGCAATAGCTGCACGCTCCGCGCAGCAAACTCCTCTTCAGCATGTTCTTCACCTCACACATCAAACATCTTTTTGATCTCGGAGACGTGGCGGCGGGAGACGTAGGTGGTGATCCCGCCCTTCAGGGACACGCAGATGGTGCCGGTCAGGCTGAAGTCCATCCCGGTGATCATGCGCGTGTTCACCAGCTCGGAGCTGGAAATGCGCACAAACGAGCGGCCGTCCAGCCGCTGCTCCATCTCGTAGAGCCGGGCCTTCAGCGGATAGACGCCGGCGGCGGTCTGGGCGTAGACCTTCTGCCGCTCGGCATAGATGCGGATGATGCTCTCCACCGGCAGCAGTTCTACGCCGCGCTCGGTCTGCGCGGGGATGGTCTGGGGCGACGGCGCGGACAGGCGCCGCACCAGCGCTTCGATCTCTTCGGTCATGCGATCGGTGTGGATCACGATTCTGGGATCCTCGCACGCGGGGTCGATGTTGATCTCAACCTTCACGGGGACCTCACCTCCATGGCAAGAGCATAGCAGGCCGCGTTGATTTTGTAAATGGTTTGAGCACAATCGGTCGTTTTTGGGCAGCATTCGGTCGTTTCGGCATATACTTTCTCCATAGCCTTACAGGGAGGAATTGCCATGTGCGGAATTGCGGGATGGATTGATTTTCACGGGGACATGCGCGCCCGGGAGCCGGCGCTTCGGGCCATGCAGCGAACGCTGGAGCACCGGGGGCCGGACTCGGGCGGCATGCACGTCGACCGGCGCGCGGGGCTGGTGCACCGGCGGCTGGCCGTGGTGGATCCAGAGAACGGCGCGCAGCCGATGGTCGAGGGCCGCTATGTGCTGGTGTACAACGGCGAGCTGTACAACACGGAGGAGATCCGCGTGGGACTTCTCAAGGAGGGCTGGGCCTTCCGGGGACACTCGGACACAGAGGTGCTGCTGAAGGCCTATGTCCAGTGGGGCGAGGAATGCCTGGAGCGGTTCAGTGGCATCTATGCCTTTGCGGTCTGGGACGGAGAGACGCTGTTCGCCGCCCGCGACCGGGTGGGCGTGAAGCCCTTCTTCTTTATTGACAGCCGGAACGGGCTGCTGTTCGGCAGCAGCGTGCAGTCGCTGATGGCCGCGGGGCCGTGGTGCGGCGAGGCGCAGCCGAAGCTGGACGCGGAGGGCCGACGGGAGCTGTTTCTGCTGGGGCCGGGCAAAAGGCCCGGCAGCGGCGTGCTGAAGGGCTATCGCGAGCTGGAGCCGGGGGAGTGCCTGCGCTACGGCCGGGAGGGACTTCGGACGAGAAGGTACTGGCGGCTGAGGGCCCGGCCGCATGTCGAGGGCCGGGAGGAGACCGTGGCCCATGTGCGCGAGCTGGTCTCCGGCGCGGTGCAGCGGCAGCTGGTCAGCGATGTGCCGCTGTGCGCCATGCTCTCCGGCGGACTGGACTCCAGCATCCTCTCGGCGCTGGCCGCGGAGAACTATCGCAAGGAGGGGCGGACGCTGGACACCTGGAGCGTCGATTATCGGGACAACCACGACTACTTCCACGCCGGCCGGTTCGTGCCCAGCGAGGACGCGCCGTTTGTCCGGCAGATGGCGGAGCACATCGGCAGCAATCACCACTTCGTGACGCTGGACAACCGGGAGCTGGCCGACGCGCTGATTCCCGCGGCACTGGAGCGGGGGCTGCCGGGCATGGCGGACGTGGACTCCAGCCTGATGCTGTTCTGCCGGGAGATCAAGCGGAGGTTCACCGTCGGCCTGTCCGGGGAGTGCGCCGACGAGCTGTTCGGCGGCTATCCCTGGTATCACCGGGAGGAAATCCTGTTCGAGGAGTGCTTTCCCTGGAGCCGGACGACCGCCGTGCGCGAGGCCATCCTCAGCCCCGACGCGGTGCCGGGGGACGGAGAGGCGTGGCTCCGGGAGGTCTATTCGGCCGCCGTCCGGCGCGCGGACAGCCTGCCCGGCGAGGACGCCCATGCGGTGCGCATGCGGCAGATGTTCGTGCTGAACTTCGAGTGGTTCATGCAGACGCTGCTGATGCGCAAGGACGCCATGAGCATGGCCTGCGGGCTGGAGATGCGCGTGCCCTTTGCCGACGAGCGCATCGTGGAGTACGCCTATAACCTGCCCTGGGCGCTCAAGAGCCTGGACGGCCGGGAGAAGGGCGTGCTGCGCGCCGCGTTTGAGGATGTGCTCACGCCGGACGTGGCCTGGCGGAAGAAGAGCCCCTATCCGAAGACGTTTCATCCCGCGTACCTGGCCCGCGTGGTGGAGCTGCTCCACGACCGGATGCATCGCCCCGGCGGCCGGCTGCGGGAGCTGGTGAACGAGGAGGCCGTGGGCAATCTGATCCGCGATCCCGACGCGCTGAAGGAGCCCTGGTATGGCCAGCTCATGCGCGCGCCCCAGGTGCTTGCGTGGCTGGTGATGCTGGACGCCTGGCTGGAGAGATATCATGTGGAATTAATTTGACAAATTGATTATTAAATAAAATGCATGTAAAATCAAAATCAAATCAAATGGGATATTATTGACAAAAATATGCGCATATATTATAATAAAAGAAAATTAAAGTAAAGATATAATGCACAGAACAATTAATGATTTTTGCGCATTTGTGCGTGAGAATAAATAAAGGGAGGAATTATCATGAAGAAACTCGTATCTCTGGTGCTGGCGCTCCTGCTCTGCATGGCGATGGCCGTTCCCGCAATGGCGGAGGGCGAAACCATTGCAGTCGTCCTCAAGACCCTGTCTTCCGAGTACTGGAACTACGTCAAGGCCGGCTGCGATGCGGCGGCTGCGGATCTTGGCATCACCGTGACGGTCATCGGCCCCGGCGCGGAGAGCGATATCTCCGGCCAGGTCTCCATGATTGAAGAGCAGCTCGGACAGGACATCGCGGCCATCGTCTGCGCCCCCAACGACGGCGACGCGGCGGCGGCGGCGCTGGCACAGGCCACCGTGCCGGTCGTGTTCGTGGACACCGATGCGAACCTGGAGAGCAAGACCTCCTTCGTCGGCACCTCCAACGAGGATGCAGCGGCCATCGGCGGCGCGTACATCGCCGAGCTGCTGGGCGCTGACGCGAAGGTCGTCATCATCTACGGCCAGGAGGGTGAGAACACCTCCAACATGCGCATGAACGGCTACAAGCGCGCGCTGACCGAGGCGGGCATCGAGGTGCTGGCGGAGCAGTCCGGCCAGAACACCACCGACGGCGCCATGGCCACCATGGAGGACCTGCTCAACCGCTTCCCCGGCGAGATCAACGCCGTGCTCTGCCACAATGACGACACCGCCATCGGCGCGATGCAGGCCTGCGAGCAGGCGGGCGTCGAGGGCGTGAAGATCATCGGCTTCGACGGCAACGTCTCCGCCGTGGAGCTGGTGCTGGAGGGCAAGCTGGAGGGCTCCGTCGCCCAGCAGCCCTACATGATGGGCTATACCGCCGTCGAGGCTGCGCTGCAGGCGTCCCGCGGCGAGGCAGTCGAGCCGGTCATCTATGTCGATGCGAAGCTCATCACCATTGAGAATGGTCAGGAGTATCTGGACAGCCTGTCCGCAATGCTGGGCGAATAAGCGCGGCAGAGCCGAAGGGCATGAACACATAGCAATCGTGCGGCTGATTCGCTTCTGCGGGTCAGCCGCATTCAGAACGGGGGAGGTGAGCAGATGAGCGAATATGTGGTGGAACTGAAAAACGTCACCAAGCGTTTTCCCGGCGTCATCGCCCTGAAAAACATGTCCATCCAGATCAAGCCGGGCGAAATTCACGGCCTGATCGGCGAAAACGGCGCGGGCAAATCCACGCTCATCAAGGTTCTGACAGGCGTTTACATTCCCGAGGAGGGCGAAATCTATGTCTCCGGAGAGCAGAAGAGCTTCCGCACTCCGGTGCAGGCGCGCGCGTCGGGCATCGCCTGCGTGTATCAGGAGCTGAATATCGTGCCGCAGCTGCCGGTGGTGGACAACATCTTCATCGGCCGATCACTGAAGAAGCCCAACGGCCTGCTGGACTACAGAACCATGCACGAGCAGGCCCGGGCCGCGCTCTCGTCGCTGGGCCACGAGGAGATCGACACGAGAACCCAGTGCGGCAAGCTGGGCATCGGCCTTCAGCAGATGGTGGAGATCGCCAAGGCGGTGTCGCTGGACGCGAAGCTGATCATCATGGACGAGCCCACGTCCTCGCTGGGCCGGGAAGAGGTCTCGCAGCTGATGAAGACAGTGCGCCGGCTCAAGGAGAAGGGCATCGCCATTCTGTTCGTGTCGCACAAGCTGGAGGAGCTGTTCGAGCTGTGCGAGCGCGTGACCGTCATGCGCGACGGCGAGCACATCATCACCGAGGATGTCAAGAACATGACCCACGATTCGCTGATTCAGGCGATGGTGGGCCGCACGCTGGACAACCTGTTTCCGAAGGAGTACGGCAGGAAGGGCGAGTGCTATCTGAAGGTGGAGCACCTGAAGGAGGCGGGCGTGCTGCACGACGTCAGCTTCGAGGCCTATGGAGGGCAGATTCTGGGCGTGGCCGGACTGGTGGGCGCGGGCCGAACGGAGACCATGCGCGCCATCTTCGGCGCGGATCCGCTGGATTCGGGAACGATATCGATCAAGGGAAAAGCGGTGCGCATCCGCAGCCCTCAGGACGCCATCCGGCAGGGCATTGCATTTTTGACGGAGGACCGGAAGGGCCAGGGCCTCGTGCTTTCCCAGCCGGTCAAGACCAATCTGATCCTGGCCAGCATGCGCCGGTTCAAAAAGGGACTGCTGCTCGACGGCGAAGAGATTCGGACCAACAGCGAGGAGAGCGTGAAATCGCTGCGCATCAAGACGCCCACGATCAACGAGGTTGTCGCGCAGCTGTCCGGCGGCAATCAGCAGAAGGTGGTCATCGGCAAGTGGGTCAACACCAACGCGGAGATCTATATCTTCGATGAACCCACCCGCGGCATCGACGTGGGCGCGAAGATCGAGGTTTACAACGTCATGAACCAACTGGTCAAGGCGGGCAAATGCGTCATCATGGTCTCCTCGGAGATGCCGGAGATTCTGGCAATGAGCGACCGCGTGCTCGTGATGCGCGGCGGACGCGTGATGGCCATGGTGGAGCGCGATTCCGCGCACTTCAATCAGGAGGACATCATGAAAGCGGCTTGGGGAGGGAGTTTAGAATGACAAACGCACCGAAGAAAAAGACGGGCGTAAAGGATCTGCTGATGCGCCTGGGGCCGGCGCTTGCGCTGATTTTGATGTTCATCGTGTTCGCCATCGTGATGCCCGGAAAGTTTCTGCGCGTCGCAAACCTGATGAACGTGCTCAAGCAGGCGAGCATCAACTGCATGATCGGCGCGGGCATGCTGCTGTGCCTGATCACCGCCGGCATCGACCTGTCCGTGGGCTATAACTGCACGCTGGCCTGCTGCATCATCGGCGTGCTGATGAACGCGGGCATCACCAGCCCGTTTTTGCTGATTCCGGCGGCGCTGCTGGTGTCTACGTTTGCGGGCTTTGTCAACGGCACGCTGCTGACCCGGCTGGACCTTCCGCATCCCTTTGTCTCCACACTGGGCGCGAAGAACATCCTGTGGGGCCTTTCGCTGCTGGTGACCGGCTCCACGTCCATCGGCCTTTACAACAAGGGCATCGACTCCACGCTGTTTCTGGGCAGCGCCACGATCTTCAGCTTCGGCCTGCCGGTCAGCTTCATCCTGGTGCTGGTGGTCTATGCGCTGTTCCACGTATTTCTGAATCACACGGCGCTGGGCCGCCAGATCTACTGCGTCGGCGGCAACGCCGAAGCGGCGCGGCTGTCGGGCATCCGCTCGAAGGACGTGCTGACCATCGTGTACACCCTCTCGGGCTTTATGTGCGGTCTGGCGGGCGTGATTCTGGCCGGCCGCGTGGCCTCCGCGAACCCCAACTCCGGCGCGACCTATGATACCGACGCCATCGCGGCCTGCATCATCGGCGGCGCCTCGTTCTCCGGCGGCAAGGGCACCATCTGGGGCACGCTGATCGGCGCGCTGCTGATCGCCATCATCCGAAACGGCCTGAACCTGCTGGGCACGTCGAACGACGTCCAGTACATCGTCATCGGCGCGGTGATCATCCTCTCGGTGACCATCGACGTCATGCGCGGCAAGATCGAAGCCCGGGCCCGCAAGATGGCCGCACTGGAATAATCCACAGAATCCCATGCCTGACGTGAACCCGCTGCCGCAGTCAACGGCGGCGGGTTTTTTGATGCGATATTTCTCATGTACGCCAATTTTTATCACAGTTGACAGTGGAATCCTTTCAAATCATATGTTATAATAAGAATGAGTTATAGTATAATTCCGGGAGCAATAGGCATGAAGGGGGTTCGGCGTATTGCTTCTGACATAACAGACGACCTCAGTTGTAAAGGAGAGATCCCAATGTTTGATTCCAACAAGGTCTTTCTGGGCATTGCGCCGATTGGCTGGTGCAACGACGACATGCCCGAGCTGGGCGGTGAGAACACCTTTCGCCAGATCGTGAGCGAGATGGCGCTGGCGGGCTTCACCGGCTGCGAGATCGGCAACAAGTACCCCTCGGATCCGGTGGAGCTGAAGCGCGAGCTGGACCTGCGCGGCATGCGCATCGCGTCCCGCTGGTTCTCGTCCTTCATCCTGACCCAGCCCATCGAGCAGGTGGAGGCGGACTTCACCCGCGAGCTGGACTTCCTGGCCGCGGTGGGCGCCAACCGCATCAACGTCTCCGAACAGAGCTATTCCATTCAGGGCCAGATGGACACGCCCGTGCTGGCCGACAGGCGCCACGTGATGAACGACGCCGAGTGGGACCGCTTCTGCGCCGGGCTCAACCGCCTGGGCAGGATCGCCAGGGAGCGCGGCTTCAAGCTGTGCTTCCATCACCACATGGGCACCGTGGTGCAGACCGCCGCGGAAACCGACCGCATGCTGGCCAACACCGATCCCGAGAGCGTGTTCCTGTGCTATGATACCGGCCACTTCACCTTTGCGGGCGAGGATCCGCTGACGGTGCTGAAGAAGTACGTCTCCCGCGTGGGCCATGTGCACCTGAAGGACATGCGCGCGGACGTGGTGAAGAAGGTCGCCCCCGAGGGATGGAGCTTCCTGCAGGCGGTGCGCAGCGGCGCGTTCACCGTGCCCGGAGACGGCTGCGTGGACTTCGATCCCATCTTTGAGCTGCTCAGCAAGGCGGGCTATGAGGGCTGGCTGCTGGTGGAGGCCGAGCAGGATCCCGCGCTGGCCAATCCGCTGGAGTACGCCATCAAGGCGCGCAGGTACATCCGCGAGCACACCGGTCTTTGAGGAACGGAGGAGATCGACATGTATTTTGACAAGGAGGTCAGCCGCGGCTACAACGCCTATCTGACCATGGGCGAAAACGATCACGAGACGGGCATGGACGTGGGCCTGCTGGTGATGGAGCCCGGCGACGAATACGCCTTCGACGAGCCGGACAAGGAGATCGCGCTCGATCTGCTTCAGGGCAAGGCCGAGTTTGCCTGGGACGATCAGGGCTGCGAGGCCGAGCGCCCTGACACCTTCCACTATGACGCCTATTGCCTGCACGTCTGCCGCGGCACGAAGGTGACCGTGAGGGCCATCACCCACACCGAGATCTATGTGCAGATGACCGACAACGACCGCGTCTTTGACAACCGGATGTACAGGCCCGAGGACGTGATGGTCCAGCACGCCGGCAACAAGGGCGAGCTGATGGGCTGCATGCGCCGCGAGATCAAGACATTCTTCGACTATGAGTCCGCGCCCTGGAGCAACATGGTGCTGGGCGAGGTGCTGAACTTCCCGGGCAAATGGTCGTCCTATCCGCCGCACCATCATCCGCAGCCGGAGGTCTACTTCTATCGCTTCGACTATCCCGACGGCTTCGGCGCGGGCTTCGGCAACGGCAATATCTACAAGACCCGCCACAACGGCATCAGCATCATCAACCACGGCTTCCATTCCCAGACCGCCGCGCCGGGCTACGCCATGTGCTACATGTGGGGCATCCGCCATCTGCCGGGCGATCCCTGGCGCAAGACCCGCATCGACGATCCGGAGCACGCCTGGCTGTGGGAGTCCGACGCCAACGAGCACATTTTCCATATGGAGGGTGAACAATGAAGACCATCAGACTGACCATGGCCCAGGCGCTGGTGCGCTTCCTGGAGAATCAGTACGTCGCCTATGACGACGTGGAGCAGCCCTTTGTCCGCGGCGTGTTCATGCTGCCCGGACACGGCAATGTCGTCGGCCTCGGCCAGGCGCTTCTGCAGGAGGCGAAGCGGCTGGAGATCTATCAGGGCAAGAACGAGCAGGGCCAGGCCCATGTGGCCGTCGCGTTCGCCAAGCATATGAAGCGCAAGCAGATCATGGCGGTGACGTCCTCCGTCGGCCCCGGCGCGGCCAACATGGTCACCGCCGCCGCCACCGCCACGGCCAACAACATTCCCGTGCTGATCCTGCCCGGTGATGTGTACGCCTGCCGCCAGCCCGACCCGGTGCTGCAGCAGATCGAGCAGGTGCATGACCTGTCCCTGTCCACCAACGACGCCTTCCGCCCCGTCTGCCGCTATTGGGACCGCATCGTGCGCCCCGAGCAGCTGATGAGCGCCATGATGAGCGCCTTCCGCGTGCTGACCGACCCCGCCGACACCGGCGCAGTGTGCATCGCGCTGCCCCAGGACGTGGAGGGCGAGGCCTACGACTATCCGGAGACCTTCTTCCAGAAGCGCGTCTGGCGGATCGAGCGCCGCCCGGCCACGGATATCGCCATCGAGCAGGCCGCCGAGGTCATCCGCAATTCGAAGAAGCCGATGCTCGTCTGCGGCGGCGGCGTGCGCTATTCCGAGGCCCACGAGGAGTTCCGCGCCTTCGCGGAGAAGTTCGGCATTCCCTTCGGCGAGACCCAGGCGGGCAAGAGCGCCATCGTCTGGAGCCATCCGCTGAACATGGGCGGCATCGGCGTGACCGGCTGCTCCGCCGCGAACGATCTGGCCCACGAGGCCGACTGCATCATCGGCGTGGGCACCCGCTATACCGACTTCACCACCGCTTCGAAGTGGCTGTTCCGCGAGGACGCGAAGTTCGTCAACATCAACGTCTCCGAGTTCCAGTCCTTCAAGCTGGACGCCGTTCCCGTGATCGCCGACGCCAAGGCCGCGCTGCCGAAGCTGGCCAAGGCGCTGGAGGGCTACAGGACCGGCTATGACGGCGAGATCGAAGCCGCCATTGAGAAGTGGAACAAGGAGTACGACCGCCTGGCCAGCATCGAGTTCGGCCCGGACTATGTGCCCGAGGTCAACGACGCCAACGCGAAGTCCGCGTTCAAGTACGCCGAGGACGTCAACGCGCAGCTGACCCAGACCGCCGCGCTGGCCGCCATCAACCGCCTGATCGGAGAAAACGATTCCGTCATCGGCGCGTCCGGCTCCCTGCCCGGCTGCATGCAGCGCATGTGGCGCGCCCGCAGTGTGGACAGCTACAACATGGAGTACGGCTATTCCTGCATGGGCTACGAGATCTCCGGCGCGCTGGGCGTGAAGTTCGCCATCGGCGACGACAGGGACGTGTACGCCATGGTGGGCGACGGCAGCTTCATGATGCTGCACTCCGAGTTCATCACCGCCGTGCAGGAGCACAAGAAGATCAACGTCTTCCTGTTTGACAACGCCAGCTTCGGCTGCATCAACAACCTGCAGACCGCCCAGGGCAACGCCACGCTGTGCACGGAGCTGCGCTATCGCAATCCCGAGACCGGCAGGCACGACGGCAAGTTCATCTCCGTGGACTTCGCCGCCATCGCCCGCGCCTACGGCGCTGTGGGCTACACCGTGCGCACCATGAAGGAGCTGGAGGCCGCCATCGAGGAGGCCAAGTCCATCCAGGACCGCCCCGTGCTGTTCGACATCAAGGTGCTGCCCAAGTCCATGACCGAGGGCTACAATTCCTGGTGGCGCGTGGGCTCCGTCGAGGTCGGCGGCACCGAGGCCAATCGCGCCGCGTGGCAGAGCCACCTCGACCACGTCAGGGACGCGCGCAAGTATTAAGTCCTTCGCGCCGGGAGCGCGCCTCCCGGCGTGATGATAAACGGTATTTTTCCAACCTTATGATACAGGAGGATGAATCCCATGAGCAAGAAGCTGAGAATCGGCGTCATCGGCGCCGGCCGCATCGGCAAGCTGCATTCCAACAACCTGGTCTCCCGCGTGCCGAACGCCGAGCTGGTCGCCGTGTCCGATGTGTACGAGCCCGCCGCCAAGGATCTGGCCGAGAAGCTGAACATTCCCCACTATTACAACGATTACCACAAGATCCTCGAGGATCCCACCATCGACGCAGTGTTCATCTGCTCCTCCACCGACACCCATTCGCCCATCTCCATCGAGGCCGCCAAGGCGGGCAAGCACATCTTCTGTGAAAAGCCCATCGACCACGATCTGGACAAGATCAAGGCCGTTCTCGAGGAGGTCAAGAAGGCCGGCGTGAAGTACCAGGTGGGCTTCAACCGCCGCTTCGACCGCAACTTCAAGCATGTGCACGAGGTCGTGCAGAGCGGCGGCATCGGCGACGTTCAGATCGTGAAGGTCACCTCCCGCGATCCCGAGGCCCCGCCGCTGTCCTACGTGAAGGTCTCCGGCGGCATCTTCGTGGACATGACCATCCATGATTTCGACATGGTGCGCTACCTGTCCGGCAGCGAGGTTGAGGAAGTCAGCGCCGTGGGCGCGTGCCTGGTCAACCCCGAGATCGGTCAGGCCGGCGATGTGGACACCTGCATCATCACCCTGAAGTTCGCCAACGGCGCGCTGGGCGTGATCGACAACAGCCGCCAGGCGGTCTATGGCTATGACCAGCGCATCGAGGTGTTCGGCTCCAAGGGCTGCATCACCGCCGACAACGAGACCCCCAACAACACCACCCTCTACACCGCCGACGGCGTGCAGAAGGAAAAGCCCCTGTGGTTCTTCCTGGAGCGCTATAACGACGCGTTCATCGCCGAGGAGAACAGCTTCGTGGACGCCTGCCTGAACGGCACCGATACCGCCGTGGGCGCCTTCGACGGCCTGCAGCCGGTGCTCATCGCCATCGCGGCCAAGGAGTCCTGCGAAAAGGGCGGCGTGCCGGTCAAGGTGATGAAGTAATATCAGGGAATTATCTGGCAAGGAGGCGTTTACATTGAACGCAAACGATAAGCGCGAGCTGCAAGTGTTCGCGGCGGAAATCCGCATCGCGCTGCTGGAGGAGCTCAAGGCCCGCGGCTTCGGCCACATCGGCGGCTCCCTGAGCATCTGCGATCTGCTGGCCGTGCTGTACGGCAAGGTCATGCGCTACAAGCCCGAGGATCCCAAGTGGGCCGACCGCGACAAGCTGGTCTGCTCCAAGGGCCACGCCGGCCCGGCGGTGTACGCCACGCTGGCGCTGAAGGGCTTCTTCCCGAAGGAGGATCTGGCGACCCTGAACCGGCCGCACACGAATCTGCCCTCCCACTGCGACAAGAACAAGACCATCGGCGTGGACTGCACCACCGGCTCTCTGGGCCAGGGCACGTCCCAGGCCGTGGGCATGGCGCTGGGCGACAAGCTCAAGGGCCGTTCCTCCCGCACGTTCCTGATCGTGGGCGACGGCGAGATCGACGAGGGCCAGTGCTGGGAGGCCGCGATGTTCACCGCAGCCAAGAAGGTCACCAACCTGGTCTGGATCGTGGATGACAACAAAAAACAGCTCGACGGCCCCACCGCCGAGATCCTGCCCTCCGGCGATCTGCGCGCCAAGTTCGAGGCCTTCGGCTTCGACGCTGTGCGCGTCGACGGCCACGATGTGGAGCAGCTCTACGCCGCGCTGACCAGGGAGCCGGCGGACAAGCCCGTGGCCATCATCATGGACAACGTGAAGGGCCGCGGCGTCAAGGCCGTGGAAGAGACCGCATCCAACCACTCCATGACGGTCAAGCCCGAGGTGTGGGACAGCTACATCGAGGCTGTCAAGGCCGACCTCGAAAATCTGAAGAAGGAGGGTGGAGAAGCATGAAGGTGATTTACAACGGAAGCGCTGATCCCCGCGCCTTCAAGGATGTTCTCGGCACGAAGATTCCCGAGATGCTGGAGAGCAATCCCGACGTGATCTATCTGGACGCCGACCTGATGAGCTGCATCGGCACCGCCAAGTATGCCAAGGCCCATCCCGACCGCGCCATCAACGTGGGCATCGCCGAGGCCAACATGGCGGGCATCGCCGCCGGTCTGGCCGCCGCAGGCTTCAAGCCCATCTGCCATTCCTTCGGCCCCTTCGCGTCCCGCCGCTGCTTCGACCAGGTGTTCATGTCCTGCGGCTATGCCCACAACGACATCACCATGATCGGCACCGACCCGGGCGTGACCGCCGGCTTCAACGGCGGCACCCACATGCCCTTTGAGGATGTGGCCATGTATCGCGCGCTGCCCGGCGCCACCGTCATCGACGCCACCGATACCGCCATGATGGAGGACATCCTGCCCAAGCTGGTGGAGCTGCCCGGCGTGAAGTACGTGCGCGCCAACCGCAAGAGCAACGACCGCGTCTACGAGGACGGCTCCGAGTTCGAAATCGGCAAGGGCGTGGTGCTGCGCGAGGGCAAGGACGCGACCATCATCGCCTGCGGCTACATGGTGGGCAAGGCGCTGGGCGCGGCCCAGAAGCTGGCCGAAAAGGGCATTGAGACGACCGTCATCGACATGTTCACCATCAAGCCCCTGGACGAGGCGCTGGTCATCGAGTACGCGAAGAAGACCGGCTGCGTCGTCACCGCTGAGAACCACAACAAGATCGGCGGCCTGTTCAGCGCCGTGTCCGACTGCCTGATCCAGAACTGCCCCGTGCCCGCCGGCTATGTGGCCGTCGAGGACGAGTACGGCGAGGTCGGCCCGGTGGATTATCTGGCCGAGCGCTTCGGCCTGACCATCGACCACATCGTCGAGGTGGTCGAAAAGACCGTGGCGAAGAAATGAGTTGCGCTGCGCCCCGGCCTTCTGAGCCGGGGCTTCCCGAGAACGATTGATTTGGAGGAGATAAACATGGGCAAGAAGATTCGAGTTGGCGTGGCTGGTTACGGCACGATTGGACAGCGTCTGGCGGACGGCGTCGCCATGCAGGGCGATATGGAGCTGGTCGGCATCGCCGATTTGGCGCCCACCCTTTCCATCCGCGCCCTGGCCGAGAACGATATGATCGGCGCGAACAACGTCAAGTACAACCTCTATCTGGTGGACGGCGCAGACAAGTCCGCCTTTGACGCCCAGGGCATCCCGGTGGCCGGCACCTTCGAGGACCTGATCAAGTCCGTCGACATCATGCTGGACAGCGCGCCCGGCGGAGTCGGCGCGAAGAACAAGGTGCTCTATGAGAAGCTGGGCGTGAAGGCCATCTTCCAGGGCGGCGAGAAGAACTCCGTCGCGGACGTGTTCTTCCACGGCTATGCCAACTATGAAAAGGGCGTGAACGCCAACTATCTGAAGCTGACCAGCTGCAACACCACCGGCCTGATCCGCACCGTGGACGCGCTGGATCGCGCCATCGGCATCGAGAAGGTCGCCATCACCATCATCCGCCGCGTGGCCGACCCGGGCGACTATCATCGCGGACTGACCAACGCGCTGCAGATGGAGAAGGCCCCGACCCATCAGGCCGTCGACCTGATGACCATCATGCCCCACGTGAACGCCACCGGCATTCTGGTGCACACCCCCGTGACCCACGGCCACATCATCACCGTGCTGGCCACCGCCAAGGACGGCAAGAAGATCACCAAGGAGCAGGCGCTGGAGGTCTTCCAGAAGCATCCCCGCATCCGCGTGGTCTCCATCGACGAGGGCTTCAAGGGCAATGCCAGCTTCTTCAAGTATGCCCGCGACCTGGGCCATCGCCGCGGCGACATGTATGAGATCGGCCTGTGGGAGGACTCCATCGTCGAGTCCGGCAACGACATCATGTATGCCATCAACATTCCCCAGGAGTCCGTCACCATCCCCGAGACCATCGACGGCATCCGCGCGGCCATGGGCATGCAGCTCACCCGCGAGGAAGGCACCGCCGAGACCAACAAGTATCTGGGCATCGGCAAGTTCAAGAAGTAATCTGAACGAATTGGGGGAGCGCTTCCGCGGAAACGCGGGGTGCTTCCCCTTCAATGGCAAAGGGCGGACCGTGCGCCGTCCTGCCGCTGGAAATGACGGGAGATTCTGAGATTCATTGCGAAAAGCGCCCGCAGGCGAAGAAAATGCGGGCGATATCGGCTTTTTTCCAGTTGAACGTGCGATTTCATCAAGTGGAAAATCATCGGATGGGCCGGGATCCCATTTTGATATCGCCAGAGAATATTTTAGGAGGGATTTTCCATGAGATTTGGCATACATACCCTTGACGAGTTTGATGTGCAGGGCAAGACCGTGCTCTGCCGCGTGGACATGAACCAGCCCGTCGACCGCGCGACCGATACGCTCAAGTCCATTCAGCGCATCACCGCCTGCGCGCCCACCATCCGGGAGCTGTCCGACAAGGGTGCGAAGGCCGTGCTGCTGGCCCATCAGGGCAGCGACATCGAGTACAAGAACTTCTATTGCACCCGCCCCCATGCGAAGGTGCTGACCGAGCTGCTGGGCCGCGAGGTGAAGTGGATCGACGACGTGTGCGGCCCCGCCGCCCGCGAGGCCATCGGGGCGCTGAAGGACGGCGAGATCCTCCTGCTGGACAATGTGCGCTTCTGCTCCGAGGAACAGACGCTGTTCGAGCTGAAGCTCTGCCTGACCCACGAGCAGCAGGCGAAGACGCAAGTGGTGGAGAAGCTGGCGCCGCTGGCCGACCTGTATGTCTGCGATGCCTTCGCCGCGGCGCATCGCGACCAGCCCACGCTGTGCGGCTTCGAGCAGGTGCTGCCCTCCGCCATGGGCCGGCTGTTCGAGCGGGAATACTGCGTGGTCTCCGAGCTGATGGAGGCCCCCGAGCATCCCTGCACGTTCGTGCTGGGCGGCTCCAAGATCTCCGACGCGTTCATGATGATGGAGACCGTGCTGAGCTCCGGCGCGGCGGATACCATCCTCACCGGCGGACTGGTCGGCCAGATTCTGCTGGCCAGCCAGGGCGTGGAGATCGGCAGCGGCACGCTGGGCTTCATCGAGAAGTCCGGCTATGCGGAGTTCATCGAGAAGGCCAAGGGCTTCTATTCGAAGTACGCAGACCGCATCGTGCTGCCGGTGGATCTGGCGCAGGTGGTGGACGGCGCGCGCAGCGAGGCGAAGGTGGGTGAGATTCCCGCCGACTTCGACGCCATGGACATCGGTTCCGAGACCGCGGCCAAGTATCGCGAGATCATTCTGAATTCCAAGACCGTGTTCGCCAACGGCCCCGTGGGCGTGTTTGAGAAGCCCGAGAGCGAGCTGGGCACGAAGGTGCTGTTCACGGCGATGGCCGAGACCGAGGGCTACACCGTGGTCGGCGGCGGCGACAGCGTCACCGCGGCCAAGCAGTACAATGTCACCGACAGGCTGGGCTACATCTGCACCGGCGGCGGCGCGCTGATCCGCTTCCTGACCGGCGAAGAGCTGCCCGTGGTGAAGGCTCTGCGCCATGCCGCGAAGGCGTTCCCCGCGGAATAACTGCCGCTGCCAGGTGGCTTTCCCGGGAGAATGCAAAAAGGGGACTTTCCTGGAAGAAGGAAGTCCCCTTTCGCAAAACCGACCGTCATCGTCATAACGAGGTGTCATCATGAAGCTTGAATTTGGATTCGGAACCGGCACGCAGGTCGTCGAGGTGCCGGATAAAAACCTGATGGGCGTGCTCATGTCCAACGACGTGCCCCGGGGTTTGATGAACGAGGAGGAGGTCGTGCGCGCGCTGGAAAATCCCATCGGCACGCCGCGCCTTCGCGAGATTGTGAAGCCGGGCGAGAAGATCGCCATCGTCACCAGCGACATCACCCGCCCCTGTCCCAGCTATCGCATTCTGCCCGCGCTGCTGGACGAGCTGTACGCCGCCGGATGCCGCGCGGAGGACGTCACGCTGGTGTTCGCGCTGGGCAGCCATCGCGGCCATACGCCGGAGGAGATGAAGAAGCTGGCCGGCGAACGCGCGTACAACGAGATCCGCTGCGTGGACTCTGACCGCGCCGACTGCGTGCACATGGGCACGACCGACGCCGGCACGCCGGTGGACATCACCCGCGCCGTGGCCGAGGCCGACCGCCGCATCTGTCTGGGCAACATCGAATATCACTACTTCGCCGGCTATTCCGGCGGCGCGAAGGCCATCATGCCGGGCGTGTCCACCCGCGAGGCCATTCAGTGCAACCACCGCATGATGGTGAAGGAGGAGGCCCACGCGGGCAATCTGGAGGGCAATCCGCTGCGCATGGACATCGAGCAGGCGGCGGCGATCTGCGGCGTGGACTTCATCGTGAACGTGGTGCTGGACGAGCACAAGCAGATTGTGAAGGCGGTGGCCGGAGATCTGGTCAAGGCCCACCGCGAGGGCTGCCGCTTCCTGGACAGGATGTACCTGAAGGAGCTGGACAGCCGCGCGGACATCGTGCTGGTCAGCCAGGGCGGCGCGCCCAAGGATCTGAACCTGTATCAGACCCAGAAGGCGCTGGACAACGCCAAGCACGCCGTGAAGAACGGCGGCGCCATCATCCTGATCGGCTCCTGCAAGGAGGGGCTGGGGGAGAAGGTGTTCGAGGAGTGGATGCTGAATGCGCCCACCGCCGAGAGCATGGTCGATCGCATCGGCCGGGACTTCCAGCTGGGCGGACACAAGGCCGCGGCCATCGCCATGGTGCTGCAGAACGCCGAGATCTATCTGGTCAGCGATCTTGAGGACGATTTTGTGAAAAAGATCTTCCTCAAGCCCGCCCACAGCGCGCAGGAGGCCCTCGACGCGGCCTTTGCCCGCCTCGGCCCCGACGCCACCGTGCTGGCCATGCCCTACGGCGGATCGACGCTGCCGAGAGCGAAGGCATAGGTTTACAGATGAATCAGGGTGCAGGAGGCGCTTCGAAAGAGGGCCTTCTGCACGGTCTGAAAGGAGCAAATTGCATGGAAGAGAGAATCCATCTTCGCGACCGTGCCCGCGGCTGCCTGATCGGCGGCGCAATCGGCGATGCGCTGGGCTATCCGGTGGAGTTTATCAGCGCCAGCGCCATGCGGAGGAGATATGGGGAGAGCGGCATTCAGGCGCTGGAGTGCGATCCCAAAACCGGCACGGCCATCATTTCCGACGACACGCAGATGACGCTGTTCACCGCCAACGGCCTGCTGCTCAGCGAGGCGCGCGGAAAGCGCCCTGTCGAGGGATGGATTTATGCGGCCTATCTGGACTGGATGCGCACGCAGGGCAGAAGGGTGAAGGCGGAAAAGCTCTGCTGGCTCAATGAGATTCCCGAACTGAACGCGCTGCGGGCGCCGGGCAACACCTGCCTGAACGCGCTGGGGAGCGGGGAGATGGGCTCCGTGGACGAGCCGATCAACAACAGCAAGGGCTGCGGCGGCATCATGCGCGTCGCGCCTGTGGCGATTTATGGCTTTATAAAGGGCTGGGACGAGGAGCGCATCGTGCGCCTGGGCGCGGAGGCCGCCGCCATCACCCACGGCCATCCGCTGGGCTGGATGAGTTCCGCGGCGCTGGTGGACATCGTCTACCGCGAGCTGAACGGCGCGTCGCCGAGACAGGCGGTGGAGGAATGCATTGCTGCCCTGCACCGCATCTACGCGGACGACCCCTGGACGGAGAAGCTGACGAAGCCCATGGAGCGCGCGCTGGAGCTGGCTGACGACCGGATGCGCACCGATCTGCAGTGCCTGAATCTGCTGGGCGAGGGCTGGGTTGGCGACGAGGCGCTGTATGTCTCGATCTACTGTGCGGTGAAATATGCGGACGATTTCGACCGCGCCATGGCGGTTTCCGTCAACCACGATGGCGACAGCGATTCCACCGGCGCCGTGACCGGCAACATCCTGGGCGCGTCTCTGGGCTATGACGCCATTCCGGATTCGTGGAAGACGGCGCTCGAGCTCCGCGATTTGATTCTCGAAATCTCCGACGATCTCTGCACGCCGGAGAATGAGCGCGATGCGCGCTGGATGGAGAAGTACGCAGGCAAATAGGTTTTCAACGATCAAGGCCCCGGTGCAATGCAACCGGGGCCTTGATCGTTTTTGGGGATAATCAATAGTTTTCCGCGCGAACCTCGAAATAACTCTGGGGATGCGCGCAGACGGGGCAGACTTCGGGCGCCTTCTTGCCCATGACAAGGTGACCGCAGTTGCGGCACTCCCACATGGTCATCTCGGCCTTTTCGAAGACCTTCTGCATCTCTACGTTGGACAGCAGCGCGCGATAGCGCTCCTCGTGGGACTTTTCGATGTCGGCGACCATGCGGAACTTCGCGGCCAGCTCCTTGAAGCCCTCCTCCTCCGCTTCCTTGGCGAAGGTGGCGTACATATCGGTCCACTCATAATTTTCGCCCTCTGCGGCGGACAGCAGGTTGGCGGCGGTGTTGCCCAGGCCGCCCAGCGCCTTGAACCACATCTTGGCGTGCTCCTTCTCGTTGTCCGCAGTCTTCTGGAAGATCGCGGAAATCTGCTCGTAGCCTTCCTTCTTGGCCACAGATGCGAAATAGGTGTACTTGTTGCGGGCCTCCGATTCGCCGGCGAACGCGGTCATCAGATTTTTCTCGGTCTTGCTTCCCTTCAGTTCCATGATAAAAACGCTCCTTTCGATTCGTTGAATTGCCGTTCTGAGGAATATCTACCACGAAATTCTCTCCATGAAACATATTTTCGCGCTAAAACCGTAAATTCCTTGTAGTATAACAAAATCTTATGAGTATATAATTGAATGTTTACATCCATACTGTACACTGAGGGCGCACAGAGAGAATCAGAGGAGTGCATGAATATGGATATCTTTGGCGTTTTGACGATGCTGGGCGGACTGGCGCTGTTCCTGTACGGAATGGATCTGATGGGGAAGAGCCTGGAGCGGCAGGCGGGCAACCGGCTGCAGACCATCCTGGAGCGGCTGACGGCCAGACCGGCGATGGGCGTTCTGCTGGGGCTGGTCACCACGGCGGTGATCCAGTCGTCCTCGGCCACCACGGTGATGGTGGTGGGCTTTGTGAACTCGGGACTGATGAAGCTGCATCAGGCCTGTTCCGTGATCATGGGTGCAAATGTGGGCACCACGGTGACCTCGTGGATTCTGAGTCTTTCGGGTCTGGAGGGCGACAGCTTCTTCGTGCAGCTGCTGAAGCCCTCGTCGTTTTCGCCGGTGCTGGCGCTGGCGGGCGTCATTCTGTATCTGTTCAGCAAGCGTGACCGCGTTCGCACGACCGGCGCGACGCTGCTGGGCTTCGCCATCCTGATGTTCGGCATGGAGACCATGTCCGGCGCGGTGAAGCCTCTGGCCGACGTGCCGGAGTTCACGCGGCTGTTCACGCTGTTCTCCAATCCGGTTCTGGGCGTGCTCACCGGCGCGCTGCTGACGGCGGTGATTCAGAGCTCGTCGGCCTCCGTGGGCATCCTGCAGGCGCTGTCGGCCACCGGCGCGGTGACCTATGCCAGCGCGATTCCGATCATCATGGGCCAGAATATCGGCACCTGCGTGACGGCGCTGATCTCTTCTGTGGGCGCAAACCGCAATGCGCGCCGCGCGGCCTTCATCCATCTTTACTTCAATATCATTGGCGTGGGCGTGTTTCTCGCGCTCTATCTGGCGGTGAACGCGCTGTACCCGCTGCCCTTTTCCGATGATCCGGTCAACGGCATGGGCATCGCTGTGGTGCACACATGCTTTAATGTGCTGGCCACGGCGGTGCTGCTGCCCTTCTCCCGACAGCTGGAGCGGCTCGCGTGTCTGACCGTGCGCGGCAGCGCGAAGGATGAGCCCGTGGTTGCGCTGGACGAGCGCCTGCTGAACACCCCCGCCGTGGCGGTGGAGCAGAGCCGCCGCGCGTCCATCGACATGGCGCACACTGCCAAGCAGGCGCTCAGCGAGGCCATGCGCCTTGTAGGGCACTATGACGCTGCGGCCGACACCTCCGTCGGCGAGATGGAGAACCGGATTGACCAGTATGAGGACCTGCTCGGCGCTTATCTGGTGAAGCTGTCCGCCCATGAGATGACGCAGCAGGACAGCCGCGAGACTTCGATGCTGCTGCACATGATCGGCGATTTCGAGCGCATCGGCGACCACGCATTGAATCTGTCTGACGTGGCCCGGGAGCTGCACGACAAGAAGCTTGCCTTTTCGGACCAGGCCCGAAGGGAGGTGGGCGTGCTCAGCAACGCCATCGACGAGGTGCTCACGCTGGCGATCAAGGCATTTGAAACCGGCGATGTGGCGCTCGCGCGGCGTGTGGAGCCGCTGGAGCAGGTGGTGGACGATCTGACCAAGGAGCTCAAGCGACGCCATATCGAGCGGCTGCAGTCCGGCGTCTGCACCATCCTGATGGGGTTCATCCTCTCCGACCTGATCAACAACTGCGAGCGCGTGGCCGACCATTGCTCCAACATCGCCGCAACGCTGATTGAGAGCGCGCAGGGGCGGTTTGAAATGCACGACTACACCCTCCAGGCCGAGGCCAGCGAGGACTATCGCCGCCGCTATCGGGAGTATCTGAAGAAGTACAGCCTGAGCGCCGCCGCCGACGAGTAAAATTGGTTTCAAAATTTAACTTTTCGCATGTTGACTTCATTTGTAAACTCAGGGATAATAGAACAATAGATGAAAATGTGACGTTTTGTGCTTCCCTGTAAAGGAGATCAATATGACCAAGATTCAGTTTATCACCGATTCTGCCAGCGATGTTTCCGTTCAGGACGAACAGGAACTGGGCATTCGTGTGCTTCCGTTTCCTGTTTCCTTCGGCGACAAGAGCTATCTGAGCCGCGTGGACTTCGACAATGAGAAGTTCTACGGGATGCTCGAGGCGGCGCCCGAGATTCCCACCACGTCCCAGATCACGGTGTACGAGTTTGGCGAGGTCTTCGACGCGGCCTATGCCGAAGGCTATACCGACGTGATCAACACCACGATCAATTCCGCTGGCTCCGGCACCTATAACAGCGCCTGTCTGGCCGCGCAGATGTTCTATGAGTTCCATCCCGAGGCCAAGAACGTCTTCCGCATCCACAATCTGGACGGCGCCAGCTATACCTGCGCCTACGGCTACGCGGTGGTGGAGGGCGCGCGCATGGCGCGGGACGGCAAGACGGTGGACGAGATTCTGGCCTTCATGAACGATTGGCTGGAGCACTCCGTGATCTATTTTGTGCCCTACACCCTAAAATACGCCGGCAAGTCCGGCCGCATTCCCAGCGCGGCGGTATTCGTCGGCGAACTGGTGGGCCTCAAGCCCATCATGCGCATCTACGACCACGAGATCGTCACCAACGACAAGGTTCGCGGCGAAAAGAAGATCATCCCCACGGTCACGAAGAAGGCCCAGGCGGACATGCAGCCCGGATCGCCCTATGTGATCATCTACGGCTCCTGCACGGAGGATGCCGACGCAATGGAGGCCGCGATGACCGCCGCGCTGGGCTACCCGCCGGTGGGCCGCAGCCAGATCGGTGCGGCGATTGCCATCAATGCCGGCCCGCGCGTCGTCGGCGTCTGTTTTCACGAGAAATAATCGGCCCCAAGGCGCTCCGGAAAAGGCTCCGGAGCGCCTTTTGGTATGCTGCTTTTGCGCCCGGATTTAATGCGGCTGGAAAAATGCTGTCACAATTCGGCGAATACGCGGATTCTTCGGCTTGAATTCACCAAAACCCAATGTGATTTGGGTTGACAGTTGGCGCAATCTCGACTATTGTTGTATGGACCCCGGACGAGGATCCGGCAATGATTGGAGGCGATTGCATGTCTTATTCTTCCTACGGCAGCACCGACGAGTACGCCTATACCCGCGCCAAAAAGCTGGGTTCGAAGGCTTATCACGCCGCGCTGCAGCGCGGAGAAAATCCGTATTTGCCTGTGCTTGAGGAGCTTGTGCCCGATCAGCTCAGCCTGCCTCACGTCAACCTTGGTCTGGTCACCATCCCGATCGAGCGCCTGGTGGGTACCGGCACGAAGGGGCGCACGAACGCCTTTGCCAACAACTTCATGCCGCTGCTGGACGAGAGCACTGAATTTGCAGGAAAGTGGATTGCGCTGCACGCCAGCGTGGTCAAGGACGGCGTTCGCCAGCCCGTGAAGGCGCTGGAGTATATGAACAAGTTCTATGTCCTCGAGGGCAACAAGCGCGTCAGCGTGTTGAAAAGCCTGGGTTCGCTGATGATTGAGGGCGAGGTTACGCGAATCATCCCCAAGCGCACCGGCGAAAAGGAAAACAACATCTATTTTGAGTTTCTGGACTTTTATAAGGACACCAAAATCAATTACATATGGTTCACCGAGGAGGGCAGCTTTGCCCGCCTGTACGAGCTGGTGGGAAAGACGCCCGGCACGCCCTGGACCAGCGAGGAGCTCGTGGATTTCCAGGCCGCCTATCTGCGCTTCTCCAACGCCTATAATCTGGCGGGCGGCGATCTGCTGAAGATCACCACCGGCGACGCATTTTTGATCTTTTTGCAGGTCTATGGCTACCAGAAGGATCACTTCCTGGTCAGCTCCGAGCTGCGCGACAAGCTCAGCCGCCTGCGCAACGAGTTCAAGGCCAAGGCGCACGAGGAATCGTATTCGCTGCTGATGACCGCCGAGAGCCAGAAGCCCGGCCTGTTCAGCCAGATCATTCACGCCGCGCCCCAGAAGATGCGGGTGGCCTTTGTGAACAATCGCTCCCCGCAGACCTCCGGCTGGACCTATTGGCATGAACTGGGCAAGAACCGCATTGAAACCGTGTTTGGCGACAAGGTGGAGACCCGCATGACCTCCAACGTCGCCCCGGAGAAGTGCGAGGAGGTCATCGAGGATCTGATCGCGCAGGGCTCGAACATCATCTTCACCACCTCGCCCGTGCTGCTGGACGGCGCGGTGAAGGCGGCGATCAAGTATCCGGACGTGAAGATTCTGAACTGCTCGCTGCTGCCGTCCTATCATGCGGTGCGATCCTATTATCTGCGCATGTACGAGGCGAAGTTCATCATCGGAGCCATCGCCGGCGCGGTGTGCGACAACAACAGCATCGGCTATATCGCGGACTATCCGGTCTACGGCGTGCCCGCCAGCATCAACGCCTTCGCGCTGGGCGCCCGGCTGGCCAATCCGCGGGCGAAGATCTACCTGGAGTGGTCCACCGTGAAGGGCGCAAACCCCTTGGAGCGGTTTAAGGCAGACGGCGTGAATGTGATCTCCAACCAGGATATCAGCGCGCCTTCCCATCAGTCCATGGAGTTCGGCCTGTACCTGCAGAAGCCCGGCGGAACGCAGAACCTCGCCATGCCCGTCTGGAACTGGGGCCGGCTGTATGAGGATCTGCTGCGCCGCGTGCAGAACGGCGTGTGGCGCACCGACGCCCTTCAGAACGGCGCGCAGGCGCTGAACTACTGGTGGGGAATGGACGCCAACGCCATCGACGTGTTCTATTCGAACAAGCTCGACAGCGGAACGCGCCGCCTGGCCGATCTGCTGCGCGATCAGGTGCGCTCCGGCAAGCTGCGCCCCTTCGCCGAGACGATCCTTTCCCAGGACGGTACGCTGCGCTGCTCCTCGGGCAAGGCGATGACGCCTGCCGAGATCATCGCGATGGACTGGCTGTGCGACAACGTCATCGGAACCATCCCCTCCCTGGAGGACATGAAGCCCGAGGCGCAGGCCTTTGTCGAGATCCAGGGCATTCACAGCATCAAGGCGCCCGACACTTCCGAGATCTGCTGGACCGACCCTTTTTCCGATGGAGAGTGACGCATGAAGATTCTGCTGCTGGCCGATGAACCCGATGTGCGCCTGTGGGATCACCTGGATCGAAGCCTGCTCGAGGACATCGATCTGGTGATTTCCTGCGGGGATCTGCCCGCTGAATATCTGTCCTTCATCACGTGCTTTACCAACGCGCCGATTCTCTACGTCCATGGCAACCATGACACGCGCTATGAGAAGAAGCCGCCGGAGGGCTGCATCTGCATTGAGGACGCCATCTATAACTTCAACGGGCTGAGGATTCTCGGCCTTGGCGGTAGCATGCGCTATAAGCCCGGCGCGCATCAGTACACGGAGCGCGAGATGGCCAAGCGCATTCGCAAGCTCCGCTTCAAGCTCTTTCGCAGCAGAGGCTTCGACGTGCTGGTGGCGCACGCGCCCA
Source organism: Candidatus Faecivicinus sp. (assembly GCA_051883655.1). Taxonomy (GTDB): domain Bacteria; phylum Bacillota; class Clostridia; order Christensenellales; family Aristaeellaceae; genus Faecivicinus. Next base: position 25,920 of record JBJEUD010000121.1, read on the forward strand.
TGCGCGGCGTCGGCGATGCGGAGGACCTGGCCCACAGGGGCTTCGAATCCTTCCGCGCGCTGATCGATCAGTATTGCCCGTCGTATTTCATTCACGGCCATGTGCACAAGACCTATGACTTCCGCTTTCGGAGGGAACAGAAATACGGCGAGACCACGGTGGTCAACGCCTGGACGAGCTATATCATCGATATAGAGGCGCCGGAGCAGGGACAGAAGAAAAAGCGCCGTTGAATGAAAAAGGTCCGCGGACAGGAACCCATGCGTTCCTGCCTGCGGACCTTTTTTGTGAATGTCAAAAGCCCGCGATTCTGTCGGCAATCGCGGGCTTTTGGATGTCCGGGGCGGCTCCGGCGCGCTGGGAATGGGCTCAGTTCAGATAATCGCCGCAATCGTGGGCATTGTACTGCTTCTTTACGCGGACGATCAGGGAGCCGTCGGGCTGGGGGATCTCCTCGACGATCCTGTACTGAACGCGCTTGCGCTCGAGATCGAGCTTGTACTGTTCGAATTCCGCGCGGACGATGCGGCTGGTCTCCTCGGGGGTCAGAGCATCCTTCAGGTTGAAGTGCAGCGTCTGCTGAAGACAGGCGGATTTTACGCGTCGCATGGCATTCACTCCTTTCGTGAAAATTATACCATAAGGGCGGGACTTGAAGTAAGTTAAAAAAGAATTTTCTACAATGATGTGCATAGATGAACGTGAAAATATTGCATGGATTGCACAATAAATCTTCGAAAACAGAGGGAAAGAACACTTTTCATTACAAAAAATTAACTTACGAAATCCGGACGTTTTCTGGTAAAATACAACCATGAGAGCGTGTTTCGAAGCGCTCCGACTGCAATAAACGGAGGTTGAAGCCATGAAGCGGATTGAGAGCGCATGCCTGGAGCAGACGCTGATCTTTGATTCCCGGGAGGAACTGGAGGCGTACAAGCGCCAGCTGGAGAAGAAGCGCGTGCCGTTCAAGGTGGAGAGCGTGCAGGAATTGCCCGACAGCATGGTGAGCGTTCACATGAAGCGGCGCTATGTGCACTATCCGGTGGGCGAATATCTGGACTGAGGAGGAATGAATATGGAACTCAAACGGCGGCAGGTGACGCATCGCAAATACGGTTCCGGCACGGTGACCGGCTTTGACGGCCGTGTGCTCACGGTGTTCTTTGATCAGTACGGCTCCCACAGCTTCCGCTATCCGGACATCTTTGCCGAGGAACTGAAGGCGTCCGAACCGGAGGTCCAGCGATTTGTCGAGGCGGCGCTTGCCGGAGATTGAAAACCGGAGGCCCAGCTCCCCTTGGGGAGCTGGGCCTCTCTGCGCCTATGGACAGCCGGGGGAAAAGCTGATACAATAGAGCGGGAGGTGAGGGGCATGGTTTACCGCATTCTGATCGTTGAGGATGATCCGGCCATCGCCGGCGCGGTGTGCAGGCAGATCGAGACCTGGGGCTGCGCCGCGCGGCGAGTTTCCGACTTTCAGAGGGTCATGGAGGAGTTTGTGGACTTCGCGCCGCATCTGGTGCTGATGGACATCGGACTGCCCTTCTTCGACGGCTATCATTGGTGCCGGGAGATCCGCAGGGTGTCGAAGGCGCCGGTGATCTTCCTGTCGTCGGCGTCGGACAGCATGAACATCCTGATGGCGCTGAACATGGGCGGGGACGACTTCATCGTCAAGCCCTTCGACCTCAACGTGCTCACGGCGAAGGTGCAGGCCATGCTGCGCCGCACCTACGACTTTGCCTCGCCCTCGGATCTGATGGAGTGCCGCGGGGCGGTGCTGAATCTGGGCGACGCGTCGCTGACCTGGCAGGGGCACAGAATCGATCTGACGAAGAATGAGTTCAGGATCCTCCAGCTGCTGATGGAGCGCCGGGGCCGGATCGTGCGGCGGGAGGACATCATGGACCGCCTTTGGGAGACGGACAGCTTTGTGGACGACAATACGCTTACGGTGAACATGGCGCGGCTGCGCCGGAAGCTGGAGGACGCCGGGCTGACGGGATTCATCGTCACGAAAAAGGGGCTTGGCTACGGAATACAGGAATGAAGATGCTGTTTCGATATGTGCACAGCCATTGGCGGGCGCTGGCGCTGGCAGCCGCGTTCGGGGCGGTGTTTCTGCTGATCTTCTGGCTCTACGATTTGCCTGTGGAGCCGGTGCTGTATGCCGGGGGAATCTGCGCGATCCTCGGCGCGATCGCTGTCGCCGTGGACTTCGCGCGCTACCGCGAGCGGGACCGGCGGCTGAGGGCGATGGAGGCGCGGTTTGAGGCGCAGTTTCTGCCCGAACCGCGGGAGACCATCGAGCGGGATTATCAGGCGCTGCTGCGGAGGATGGATGCCCGTCAGCGGGCGATGGACGATCAGCTGAACGCCGCCCGCCAGGAAATGGTGGATTACTACACCCTCTGGGCACACCAGATCAAGACGCCCATCGCCGCCATGCGCCTGCTGCTGCAGTCCGGCGCGGAGCCGGGCGAGCTGGAGGACGAGCTGTTCCGCATCGAGCAGTACGTGGAAATGGTGCTGGGATATCTGCGCTCGGAGAGCCTGTCCGGGGATCTGATGATCCGCCGGTGCGATCTGGACGAGATCGTGAAGGGCTGCGTGCGCAAGTATCGCAGGCAGTTTATCCGCCGCCGGATTGCGCTGGACTACCAGCCGCTGCACGCCACGGTGCTGACCGACGCGAAGTGGCTGGCCTTCGTGATTGAGCAGGTGCTGACGAACGCGCTGAAGTATACGCCCGAGGGCTCCATCCGCATCTATATGCACGCCGTGCGCCGGGACGCGCTGGTGATTGAGGACACCGGCATCGGCATCCGCCCGGAGGACCTTCCCCGGGTGTTCGAAAAGGGCTACACCGGCGTGAATGGCCGGGAGGGCGACCGGCGGGCCACGGGCATCGGCCTGTACCTGTGCAGGAGGATTCTGTCGCGGCTGGGCCACGGCATCGAGATCGAGTCCGCGCCCGATCGGGGCACACGGGTGATTCTCGCGCTGGATTCCCTTCCGCTGGAGGTGGAGTAGGAAATCCTTTCAAAAATGTAAGGTTGCAGGGGAAAATGTAAGCCAGAGAAATGGCACGGCGTTTTCCCCTTTGTTATACTGTTTTCATCAACTCAAAGGAAGTGAAAAACAGAAATGTCCATCTTAGAGGTCAAGAACCTGAAAAAAACCTACTCCACGCGCTTCGGCGGCGTGCAGGTGCACGCGCTGACCGACGTGTCCTTCGCGGTGGAAGCGGGGGAATATGTCGCCATCATGGGCGAGTCCGGCTCCGGAAAGACCACGCTGCTGAACATCCTCGCGGCGCTGGACCGGCCCACCGGCGGCGAGGTGTTGCTGGACGGAAGTCCGCTGTCCGCCATCGGCGAGCGGCAGATGGCCGCCTTCCGCCGGGAAAACCTGGGCTTTGTGTTCCAGGACTTCAACCTGCTGGACACGTTTTCCATCAAGGACAACATCCTGCTGCCGCTGGTGCTGGACCGGAAGAGCTATTCCGAGATGAACCGCCGCCTGACGCCCATCGCCCAGCGGCTGGGCATCGACGACATCCTCTACAAGTATCCCTACGAGGTCTCCGGCGGACAGAAGCAGCGCGCCGCCGTGGCCCGCGCGCTGATCACCGAGCCGAGGCTGATTCTGGCCGACGAGCCCACCGGCGCGCTGGATTCCCGCGCCACCGATCAGCTGCTGCAGACCTTCAACGACATCAACGCCGCCGGCCAGACCATCCTGATGGTGACCCACTCCACCCGCGCCGCCAGCCACGCCTCCCGCGTGCTGTTCATCAAGGACGGACAGGTGTACCATCAGCTCTACCGCGGCGGGATGAGCGTGGCCGATATGTTCCAGCGCATCTCCGAAACGCTGACCATGATCGCGACGGGTGGTGTGCGCAATGCGTAAGCTGTTCTACACCCGGCTGGCGTTTTCCAACATTCGCCGCAACCGCAAGTTCTATCTGCCCTACATTTTCACCTGCATCTTCACCATCGCGATGTTCTACATCATCGACGCGCTGAACGCCGGCCACATGCTGGACAACATGAGGGGCGAGATGGTGCTGCGCAGCTATATGGCCATCGGCGGCGTGGTGATCGCCATCTTTGCCATCATCTTTCTGTTCTACACCAACAGCTTTCTCACCCGGCGCCGCCGGCACGAGTTCGGGCTTTACAACATCCTGGGCATGGAAAAGCGCCACATTGCCCGGGTGATGCTGATGGAATCGCTGTTCATCGCCGTGGTTTCGCTGGCGCTGGGCATTGCCGCGGGCGCGGGCCTGGCGAAGGTGGTGGCGCTGACGGCGCTGAAGCTGGTGCAGGCGGACGCGACCTTCGGGTTCGAGTTTGTGCCCGGCGCGGCGCAGCTGACGCTGATCGTGTTCGCGGGGATCTTCGCATTTTCCTATCTGGTGGAGCTGCTGCGGATGCGCCGCTCCAGCGCCATCGACCTGCTGCGAAGCGCCGAGCACGGCGAGCGCGAGCCGAAGACCCGCTGGCTGATGACCCTGCTGGGACTGGCGTGCATGGGCGGCGGCTACTACATCGCCGTGACCACCGAGGATCCCGTGAAAGCCGTGATGCTGTTTCTGGTGGCGGTGGTGCTGGTGATTCTGGGCACCTACATGCTGTTCATCGCGGGCAGCGTGACGCTGCTGAAGCTGTTGCGCGCCCGGAAGAGCTACTATTACAAGCCCAACCACTTCATCTCCGTCTCCGGAATGATCTACCGCATGAAGCAGAACGCCGCCGGCCTGGCCAGCATCTGCATCCTGTCCACCATGGTGCTGGTGATGGTCTCGTCCACGGCTTCGCTGGCCATCGGCACGGAGGACACCGTGCGCCGGATGTATCCCTATGAGATGGTGTTCCAGCCCCGGGAGGTGGAGGACACCGACGAACGCGGCCGCGCGGCGATCGAGGGCGCGCTCGAACAGTACGGTGTGGCGCCGGAGAACTACGTCAGCTTCCGCAGCCTGGAGTTCTACTGCGAGCGTATCGGCAACACCTACAATCTGAACGTTCACGAGGGCTATCAGACCATGGTCAACCTGTCCGTGCTTCCCTGGGAGGACTATCTGCGGATGAATCCCGACTGCGCGCTGAGCGCACCCGGCGAGGGAGAGGCGCTGATGTCCGGCACGGCCTTTGACAGCATCAATCTGGGCGGCCTGCCCTATCGCGTGACGGGGCAGCTGAAAAAGGGCGCCACGCTGAACAGCGGCGCGATGTTCGGCGCGGAGGATCAGACCATCGTGGTGCGCGACATGGAGGAATTGCAGAAAATCGCTGACATGGAGATGACAGCCTACGGTCACAGCGCCTCGGCGCTGCGCCGCTCCTTCGCCTTCGACATTCCGCTGGAGGGCGAGGCGCTGGAGAAGGCCTGCGACGACGTGATTGATGCGCTTGTGGATGCGTACAGCGATCCGGAGGGGAGCTATAGCTTTACGCTCTTCGGCCCCCGCTGGGAGGGCCGGGAGAACCAGTACGCGCTCTCCGGCGGGCTGATGTTCCTGGGCGTGTTCCTGGGCATCCTGTTCGTGATCGCCATGGTGCTGATGATGTACTACAAGCAGATCTCCGAGGGCTACGATGACCGCGACCGCTTTGCGATCATGCGCAAGGTGGGCCTGGACGACCGGGAGATCCGCCGCAGCATCCACAGCCAGGTGCTGACCGTGTTCTTCCTGCCGCTGATCACCGCCTGCATCCACACCAGCGTGGCCTTCCTGATTGTGCGTCGGGTGCTGATGATCTTCGGCCTGACCAACGCGGCGCTGCTGATGGCTTGCACGGGCGGCACAATGCTGGTGTTTGCCGGCTTTTATGTGATCACCTATCTGGTGACGGCGAACGTCTACTACCGCATCGTGTCGGGCAGCGCTGCCTGAGTATTTCCGACGGGCAAGCCGAAGGGGTTCGCCGCCGCCCGCCGTTTGAATACCGCGCCGCACAGCTTGCTGTGCGGCGCTTAACATGTCGAAAATACGGTTCACAGGCGGGCAGGATTGGGAACAGATTCTCCCGCTCCCCGGTTCAGCGCTGAGGAAGTACCGGAGCAGGAAAGGCGAACACAGCCCCGCTCTTCCGGGCAGGAGGAGCGGGGCTGCGCCGCATTTGCAGCGGGAATTTCATGAAAAGCCCGCCGCGTGTGGCGGCGGGCAAAGGGGTTATTCGGTGACGATGCCTGCGAAGAAGGAGAGAATGTCCTCGTCGGTCAGGTCATCGTCGTAGTAGGTCACGGAGACCTCCACGCCGTTGAGAATGGCCAGAGCGTCGATGCAGCCGTCCTCGCGTTCAATCGTGATGACGGGCTCGACCAGGCTCTCTCCGCTGAGGGTGTAGTTGACAGAGTTGCTGCTGCTGGCTTCGCTGAGATCGACGTACAGCGTGGAATGATACTCGTCGTCATCGCCGGTGTACTCAAAATACAGGCTGGCATAGCCGTATTCGGCGCTGATGTAGGAATCATCCAGCTCGTAGCCCTCGGGCAGCCAGGTGAACTCGGGCATGGCGAAGGGCAGAGCGGCGGGATCGCCGTCGTCATCGCCGTAGTTGTCATCGTCGTAGTCGTCATCAATGACAACGACATCGCTGCCGGTTAGATCATAGACGGCGCTCAGGAGGGCGGCGACGCTTTCCTCGTTCTGCAGCTTCTCGAGGTCGGAAGCCATGCCCATCACGGACATCATCAGGGAGCTGGCGTTTTCAACGTCCTCGTCGGTGTTGTAGACCTCCGTGCTGGCTGCGGCGGCGATGCGGTCCTCGATTTCGACGGGCTCGGTCTCCACGGAGAAGGAGAGGCCCAGCGACGACAGCGCTTCACTGTCGAACATCTCGCCGGAGGCGGAGATATCGATGCTGCTGAGGCTGGAGCCGTCGGGCTGCGCCGCGCTGTCCATCGTGAACGTGATGGAATCCTGATCGACGCTGAACGCAAAGAGCACGGTGGTCTCCGTGGAGCCGTCCTCGTCCGCGCTGGTGGTGATGGTGTAGCCGAACTGCACGGGTTCATAGCCGTCGTCGACGCTCATGGCGAACGAGACGTAGCTGTCGTCGCCGGTCTTGGACGCGGACATGGCAAGACCCATGCCCATGTCTTCGTCGATCTCGACGCCGCTCACATTCTCTTCAGAGAAGGACATGTACATTTCGACGTTGTTCTCATCGTGAACGATGACGGAGAGGGGGAGGTCCATGGTGATGACCACGGGCTCGGCGATCTCAGCCGTGCTGCCGTCGTCCGCTTCAGGCGCCTCATAGCCGGACATCTTGCTCTCGTCGATGGTGATGTGATACACAAGGTCGCCCATGGCGCTGGTATCGTTGCCGGTCATGTCGATGTCCAGGGTCATTTCCATGCCGGTGTACGCCAGCAGGTCCGCATAGGAGTGGAATTCGGCGTCCTCGCCCATCTCGGCCATCATCGTGTTGAGCAGGTCGAAATAGGCGTCGGAGAACCCGGGAATCTGGTCCAGGCTCGCATCCACAATTTCGCAGACCTGATCGTTGTCCAGCGTCAGCGCGAAGTGCTCGCCGGTCAGCTCCTGGCCGTCGATGGTGAAGGTGGCCTCTTCCGCGGGCACGTCGCCGAGGAGCTCGTTGACCTTGGCATTGATCGCGTCGATCATCGTCTGATCGTACGAATCGCTGTTTGCGGCGACAGACTGAAGGGAGGTGATGAGCTCGCCGTAGACTCCGAAGAACTCGGAAAATTCATCGGTGAGTTCATCCAGCCCCATCGCCTCGGTGATGTAATCGGTGGAGAAGGTGTGCGCCGTGCTGGAGTCGCCGAGGATGACGGACACGCCGCTGTCGTCGGCCTTCGCCTGGACGGGGAAGAGCACATCGTCGCCCATGGGCACGCTGAAGTCGAACAGCGCGCTGTCCGTGCCGTTGGTGGAGACGCCCAATACGATGGAGGGATTCAGGGGGTATTCGGTGCCATCGATGGTGACGACCACATCGCTGATGGTGGTGACCAGCGAGGACACCGCATTGGGATCTTCCGCAGCATAGCCGCCGGTGAACAGCATGGCGATGCAGACGATCATAGAAAGCAGGTTGACCATTTTATTCCTCCTTTTCAAGGGACATATTCTGTGGTCCCTTCAACGTCTTCATTATAACATGAACCGCGAAAAACCTCAACTGCAATGCGACGAAAACCGCGTTTTCTGCGATGAACTGTCGCCTGCAGGGCTCAATCGTTCGGGCGGCGGTAGAATTGGCCGGTGAGGGAATTGGTCTTGATGGAGTTGATGAAGGCGTGCGCGTCCACGGAGCGCACGTTGCTGATCACGCGCTTGACCTCGTCGGCGGCGACAACCGAGTAGACCATCGAGCGCTCCTTGTGCTCGTAAAGTCCGGTGCCGTGGAACAGCGTGGCGCCGTGGTTGGTGACCTCCTTGATGGTGTCGTAGACCTCCTTGGGCTTTTCGGTCACGATCAGCAGGGTCTGCTGCTGATAGCGCTTGTACAGCGTGTGCAGCACCTGGGTGGAGGTGTACTGGAACAGGATGGAGTACAGCGCGCGCTCCCAGCCGAACAGCAGTCCGGCCACGCTGAGCATCGCCACGTTGTAGCACAGAATCAGATTGAAGGAATCCTTGCCGTGCTGCTCGGAGAGGTAGATGGAGATGAAGTCGGTGCCGCCGCTGGTGGCGCCCGCCAGCAGGCACAGCGAGATCGCGCAGCCGTTGAGCAGGCCGCCGAAGACGCTGACCAGGATCGGGTCCGAGGTGATCGGAACGCCGGGCAGCAGGTCGGTCAGCAGGCCGGTGAGCACGATCGCCAGGCAGGAGAGCAGCGTGAACTTCCGCCCGATGAAGCGGAAGCTGATGTAAATGGGAATGCCGTTGAGCAGCAGGTTGATCGCCGTGTAGGGAATGGCCAGCCCGAGAAAGCGCTGGAACACTTCCTGCAGCAAAAGCGTGGTGCCCGAAAAGCCGCCGGGAAACATTCCCGCCGCGTGGACGAAGGAATTGACGTTAAAGGCATACAGCGCCGAGCCCATGACGACCAGTGCGATGCGCTTCGCGTCCTTGCGAAGACTGATTTCCATCTGATGACATCTCCTTGTGATTCAGTGGTTACATACCCTCTATATTATAACGCATTTTATTCAAAAGGGAAGGAAAATGACGGAAATTTCCGCATTTTTTCAAATCCCGAGTTTTGCGCTTTTCTTTTTTTACGGCGCATGATATAATAAAACGAAATTGACTTCGAATCCGGGAGGACACTATGGAGCACTTGATGGATCTTGAGGCGGAACGGGCCTACACCGCGCGCGTGCAGCAGCTCTTGCTGGCGCTGATCGAGCAGTCCCAGGAAATTTCGGGCAGTCATGCGGAATCGATCCGGATGATCATTGCCGATGCATGGGACGAGCTGCGCCTGCGCCCCACCGCGCTTTCGCCGGAGGACATGCAGCAGCTTTCCACCGAGGTGGACCGCTTCGCCCTGCGCAAGCAGTTCGCCCAGGACATGGCCGAGCGCTCCCACCGCATGCTGATGAATCCGTTCTTCGCCCGCGTGGACTTCGTGGAGCAAGGAACGGACGAGGTGGAGAGGATCGTCATCGGCCTGTACAGTCTGCCCGATGAGAAGGGCAACCTGATGGTTCACGACTGGCGCGCGCCCATCTGCAGCCTGTACTACGACGCCCTGCCCGGCGACGTGTCCTACCGCAGCCCGTCGGGGGAGATCTCGGGCCGAATGACGCTCAAGCGCCAGTACCGCATGGAGCAGGGGCAGCTGAGGTACTATGTGGACACCCAGCTCAACATCGACGACGAGACCCTGCTGGACATCCTCTCCGGCGCGGCCAGCCCCCACATGCGCCAGATCGTCTCCACCATTCAGGCCGAGCAGAACGCCGCCATCCGCTGCGACGACGCAAAGGTCGTCTCTGTGGTGGGAAGCGCGGGCTCCGGCAAGACCAGCGTCGCCATGCACCGCGCCGCGTTTCTGATGTACCGCCGCCGCGATCTGCTGGATGCCAGCAGGATTCAGATCCTCTCGCCCAGCACCGCGTTTTCCGAGTACATCTCCACGGTGCTGCCCGAGCTGGGCGAGGAGAACATCCGCGCCCGCACGCTGCACGAGATGGTGGAGGAGATCCTGGGCAAGAAGGTGGAGCATCCCGTGCGGCAGCTCAACCGCCTGCTGACCGAGGATGTGGAGCTGCGCACCCGGTCCGTGGCGTTCAAGTGTACGCCTGAGTTTATGCACCTGCTGCGCCGCTATGCCGACAGCTTCGCCACCTTCGGGCCGGACTTCGGCAACGTCTACCTGGACGGCCAGCTGCTGCTGCGCCGCGACGAGCTGCGGAAGATGTACCGCCAGGAGTTCACACTGCTCACGCCCGCCCAGCGGCTGACCCGCATGCGCGCCACGCTGGACACCCGCCTCGCCAGCTGGGAGGAGAAGCTCTACAAGCAGTATGAGCAGAGCTTCTCCGGCAAGTACAGCGGCCGGGAGCTGACCTTCGTCAGCAAGATGGCCGTCTCCCAGCGCCTGCAGCCCGTGCGCGCACAGCTCCGGGAGATGCTGGAGCTCAAGGGCAGCGCGCTTTTGAAGACCGTGATGAAGGAGGCCCCCAAGGCGCTGCGCGATGCCTATGCCGAAAATCAGCAGGCGGGCTTGACCTGGTGGGAGGACGCCGTGGCCGAGGCCTACATGATGGTGCGGCTGGGCTTCGTGCCCCAGGACAAGAGCGTCTATCACCTGCTGGTGGACGAGGCGCAGGACTATTCCGAGACCGCGCTGGCGCTTCTGCACGCCTATCTGCCCAATGCCCGCGTGACGCTGCTGGGCGATCCCATGCAGCGCACCTGCCCGGGCATGCCCGCGTGCAATCCGGACAACTGGGGCGACTGCTTCGGCGTGGAGGATGCGCCGGTGTTCCGGCTGACGCGCTGCTATCGCTCGTCGCTGCCCATCGCCCGGCTGTGCAGTGCGCTGTTGCCCGGCGGCGAGCAGCTGAATCCCTTCGGCCGGGAAGGCGACGCGCCGCTGGTGGCCCAGTATTCGGAAAAGCTGCTCCGTCAGACGCTGGATCAGTTCCGGCAGGCCGGGCGGAAGTCCATCGCCGTGATCACCCGCACCCAGGCCCAGGCGGATTCCCTCTCCGCGAAGCTGGACAACGTCTATCGTCTGGACGGCGGCGATGCGGATCTGAACTACGAGAGCACGGACAACGTGGTGTCCTGCTATCACCTCACCAAGGGGCTTGAGTTTGACGCGGTGATCGTGGTCTGGCCCGACTGCGTGCTGACCGACGGCGAGCGCCGCCGGCTCTATACCGCCTGCTCCCGCGCGCTGCACAGCCTGGCGCTGCTGGGCGGCGGCGGGCTGATCCGCGATCTGGGGATTGAATCATGATGTACGATGCGATCATCATCGGCGGCGGCGCGTCCGGACTGGCCGCGGCGTGCGCGCTGGCGGGGGCAGGCAGGCGGACGCTGCTGGTCGAGAAGCAGTCCCGCGTGGGGCGCAAGCTGCTGTCCACGGGCAACGGCCGCTGCAATCTGACCAACCTCCGCGCCGCGCCGAAGCACTATCACGGCGCGCGGGCGGCGGCAGCGCGGGCGCTGGAGCTGTGTCCGCCGGAACAGGTGCTGTCGTTTTTTGAGGAACTGGGGCTGCCCGCCGTCGCGGATGACGAGGGGCGCGTCTACCCCATGAGCAACCAGGCCGCGTCGGTGCTGGACGCCCTGCGGCTGTCCGCTGCGGAGCGGGGCTGCGAGCTGCTGACCGACTGCGCCATAGAATCCGTTCTGCCCAAGGGCGGCGGGTTCCTCGCGCGCGCCGCGGACGGGCGATCCTTCCAGGCAAAACGTGCGCTGATCTGCACCGGAGGGCTCGCCGCGCCGAAGCTGGGCGCCTGCGGCGACGGATATCGGATGCTGGAGGCGCTGGGACACGCCTCGGCGGCAAAGCTGCCGGCCATCGCCGCGCTGAAGACGCCGCCGGAGGAGGTGCGCGCGCTGAAGGGCCAGCGGGTCGAGTGCAGGATCGCGCTGGTGTGCGAAGGCCGCGCGCTGCGCGAGGAGCAGGGCGAGGTGCTGTTTGCCGAGTCGGGCGTGTCCGGCATCGCCGCCATGCAGCTGGCCCGGGCCTGCGGCGAGACGCTGCGGGCGGGGAAGAAGTGCGCGCTGCAGATTCGCCTGATGGAGAATCCCGAAGCGGCGTTCGAGCTTCTGCGCAGCCGCGCGGAGAGACTGCCGAAGCGCGCGATGGAGGACTTCTTAAGCGGCATTGTGTCCAAGCGCATCGGCATGGCGCTGGGGAAGCGGGCAGGAATCGAGCTTTCGCGCGCGGCCGGGACGCTGAAGTCGAGGGAGCTGCGCGCGCTGGCCGCGCTGATGGCCGGATGGACGTTCCCCGTGACCGGCGTGCAGGGCTTCGATCAGGCCCAGGTCACCGCCGGAGGCATCTCCCTGAAGGATTTTCATTGGGACACGATGGAGTCGCGGCGCGTGCCGGGGCTGTACGCGGCGGGAGAGGTGCTGGATGTGGACGGCGACTGCGGCGGCTACAATCTGCAGTGGGCGTGGTCGTCGGCGCTGATCGCGGCGCGGGCGATGGACCAATCCCTGGAATACGAAGGAGGAAAGTGAAATGCTGGAGTTCAAATATGACACGCAGCTGTTGATGGAGCATTCGACATTGGATGAGGAAACGCTGGCCGCGCTGATTCTGCGCGAGGTTCCCGGCGACAGCCTGCTGGCCGTGGGCGACGCGGAGCTGATGAAGGTGCACTTCCACACGAATGTGCCCTGGAAGCTGCTGGAGCTGTGCGCGGGCGTCGGCGAGATGTACGACATCATCGTCGAGGACATGGACCGGCAGTCCCGTGGGCTTCAGGGCTGACGGAGGAGGAAGAATGGCGCTGCGCGGCGGCGCGGATGCGGCAAGGCGCGCTTTGCCGCCGAGGGAAAGGACGGATGACATGATTCGCATTGCACAGGTTCGCGCGGAGCTGGACTATGAATCCCGGCCGCTGAAGGCGCTGGCGGCGCGCGCGCTGAAAATCCGCCCGGAGGACGTGACCTTCGTGCGCATCGCCCGCAAGTCCGTGGACGCGCGGGACAAGGGCGACGTGCACTTTTCGCTGACGCTGGACGTGGAGACCGCGCAGCCGCTCAGGCATCTGCCCCGGGGCGCGGAGGCGCTGGCGGAAAAGCCGCGCAGGCCGCTGCCCGAGCCGCGCAGGCTGGCGCATCCGCCGCTGGTGGTGGGCCTCGGCCCGGCGGGCCTGTTCGCGGCGCTGCGGCTGGCGCAGGCGGGAATGAAGCCCGTGGTGATCGAGCGCGGCAAATGCGTGGAGGAGCGGGAGAAGGACGTGGAGTCGTTCTGGAGCGGCGGCGCGTTCGACCCGGCCAGTAATGTGCAGTTCGGCGAGGGCGGCGCGGGCGCGTTTTCCGATGGCAAGCTGACCACCGGCATCAAGGATCCCCGCTGCCGAGAGGTGCTGGAGACCCTGCACCGCATGGGCGCACCGGAGGAGATCCTCTACATGGCCAAGCCCCACATCGGCACGGACAACCTGAAGAAGGTGGTGCGCAATCTGCGCAGGGAGATCATCGCGCTGGGCGGCACGGTGCTGTTTGAGACGAAGCTCGAGGGGCTGACGCTGGAGGATGGAAAAATCGTTGCGGCAGTGCTTCGGGATGCCAACGGCGTGCGCGCGCTGCCCACGAACGACGTGATTCTGGCGGTGGGACACAGCGCGCGGGACACCTTTGAGATGCTCTGCCGGCTGAATGTGCCGATGGAGCAGAAGCCGTTTTCCATCGGCGCGCGCATCGAGCACCGGCAGTCCATGATCAACCGCACGCAGTACGGCGCGGCGGCCGATCATCCGGCGCTGGGCGCGGCGGACTACAAGCTGAGCGTCCATCTGCCCAACGGCCGCGCGGCGTACACCTTCTGCATGTGTCCGGGCGGTCAGGTGGTGGCGGCGGCCAGCGAGGAGGGCGGCGTGGTGGTCAACGGCATGAGCTACTTTGCCCGCGACGGCGAAAATGCCAACAGCGCGCTGCTGATCTCCGTGGGCCCCGGCGACTTCGGCGGGGACGATCCGCTGGCGGGCGTGCGCTTCCAGCGAAGATGGGAGGAGGCGGCCTTCCGCGCGGGCGGCGCAGGCTATCGCGCCCCGGCGCAGCGGGTCGAGGACTTTTTGAAGAAGCGGCCTTCGAAAAAGGGCGGCGGGGTGCGGCCCAGCTATCGCCCCGGCGTGACCTGGACAGCGCTGGACGAATGTCTGCCGGACTTCGTGGCGGACAGCATGCGCCAGGCGCTGCCGATGCTGGATCGGAAGCTGAAGGGCTTCGCGTCGCCGGACGCGGTGCTGACCGGCGTGGAGACGCGCTCGTCGTCGCCGGTGCGCATCGTCCGCGGCGCGGACTGCATGTCCGAGGTGGGCGGCCTGTATCCCTGCGGCGAAGGCGCGGGCTACGCCGGCGGAATCCTCTCGGCGGCGGTGGACGGGCTGCGCTGCGCGGACGCGCTGATGAGCGATGGCGCGGTGAAGGAGGACTGAAATGCGTTACATACAGGGCATGCCCGTGCAGGGCATATCGCTGCGCACGCCGTCGGAATCCGATGCGGGCGCGATGATCGAGCTGCTGAAGCGCTGCTATGGCGAGACGGAATATCTCACCCGAACGCCGGAGGAGTTTCAGATCACCCTGCAGGATGAAATCGAATATCTGAGGCGGCAGGAGCGTGACGAGCGCAGCTGCATGATCTGCGCGTTTGCCGAAGGCCGGCTCGTCGGAAACGTCCACATCGCGCCCGTCGGCGATGCGCGTCGCGTCCGCCATCGCGCGACGCTGGGCATCTGCGTGCGGAAGGAGTACTGGGGCCGCGGCGTGGGTTCTATGCTGATGGATGCGGCGCTGCAGACGGCGGCTTCGGCGGGATACCGCCAGGTGGAGCTGGGCGTGCATGCGGACAATGCGCGGGCGATCCGGCTGTACCGGCGATTCGGGTTTGCGGAGTACGGGCGCTGTCCCGGAGCGATGCGCCGCAGCGACGGCAGCTTTGCCGATGAAATTCTGATGGCCAGACCGGCAGGAGAGATACGATGAGAGAAATTCCCTTCAAGGCAGCGCTGTTTGATCTGGACGGCACGCTGCTGGAGAGCATGTACGTCTGGACGCGGGTGGACGAGGTGTTCTTTGCGTCCCGGGGCATGGCCGTGCCCGAGGGCTACGGCAACGCCATCGCGGGCTGCAGCTATCGCGAAAGCGCGCAGTACACGGTGGAGCACTACTTTCCCGATGAGAACTGGGAGGATCTGATCGCCGAGTGGACGCGGCTGTCCGAGATCGAATATGCCGAGCATGTGCAGCTCAAGCCCGGAGGGCTGCAGTATCTGCGTATGCTCCGGCGCGCGGGCGTGAAGCTGGCGGTGACCACGGCGCTGCCGCCGAACCTGTACGTGCCGTGTCTGGAGCACCTGGGCGTGCTGGAGCTGTTCGACGAGCTCTGCTCCACGGAGCATACCGGCGGCCGGGGCAAGGCCTCCGGCGAGGTCTTTCTGCTGGCGGCGGAGAAGCTGGGTGTCGCGCCGGAGGACTGCGCCGTGTTTGAGGACGTGCTGGCCGGCATTCAGGGGGCGAAGCGCGCGGGCATGCGGGCCTATTGCGTGAAGGACGCCCATTCGGCCTGCGCCTTTGAGGAGATGGCCCGGATTGCCGACGGCATGGTGGACTCGCTGGAGGAGATGGTGCGGTATCACGATTTCGCTCCGTCGCCGCGGTGCGTGGTGTTCACGGCGCACTGCGAGGGCGATCCCCGGAAAGCCTATGCGCCGGAGGAGGGCGATTTTATACTCTGCGCCGACGGCGGCTGGAAGCTGGCCCGGTCATTGGGCGTGGCGCCGGCGCTGGTGATCGGCGACTTCGACTCCGCCGAGGCCCCCGAAACGGGCGCAGTCGAGCGGCATCCGGTGATGAAGGACGATACGGACACCATGCTCTGCCTGAAGCGGGGCCTGGAGCTGGGCTATGACCGGTTCACGTTTGTGGGCGGCTTCGGCGGGCGGCTGGATCACACGCTGGCCAATCTGCAGACCCTCGCGTATGCGGCGGAGCGGGGCGCGCAGGCCGAGATGTGCGACGCGTTCTGCCGCGCGCTGGTGGTGCGCAACGGCACGGTGCGCCTCCGCCGCCGGCCGGGCAAGCTCTCGCTGTTCGCCATCAGCGACCGCTGCCGCGGAATTACCTCCACCGGCACGGTGTACAATCTCACCGACAGCGAGCTGTCGAACACCTTTCCCCTGGGCGTGAGCAATGAGTATGCCGCCGACGAGGCCGAGATTGCCGTGAAGGACGGCACGCTGCTGATCGTGCAGACGGACGATTGAAGGGAGAAGGCGATGATTCTTGAAACAGGCCGCCTGGTTCTGAGGGAGATGGAGCAGGCGGATTTTGACGATCTGGCGCAGATGCTGCAGGACCCGGAGGTCATGTATGCCTATGAGCACGATTTTTCCGATGCGGACGTGCAGGAATGGCTCGACCGGCAGTGCATGCGCTATGTGAAGTATGGCTTTGGTCTGTGGGCGATGATCCTGAAGGAGACCGGGGAGATGATCGGTCAGGCGGGCCTGACGATGCAGCCCTATCGCGGCACGGAGGTATTGGAGATCGGATATCTGCTGAAGAAGCGCTTCTGGCACAACGGCTATGCCCGCGAAGCGGCCGAGGCCTGCAGGCGGTATGCCTTCGAAGTGCTGAAGGCGCCCAGGGTGCATTCCGTCATCAAGGCGGACAACTACGCCTCCCAGCGCGTGGCGCAGAGCATCGGCATGCGCAAGGGGGACGAGTTTATCGCCCGTTACTATAACGGCGATATGCTGCACGAGCTCTACTTCATTGAGAACAAGACAGGAGGATGATTGAATGAAGCTGATGATCGCTTCCGATATTCACGGCTCGGCCCGCTGGTGCCGCGCCATGCTGGACGCCTATCGCGCGGAGGGCGCGGACCGGCTGCTGCTGCTGGGCGACCTGCTCTATCACGGTCCGCGCAACGACCTGCCCGACGAGTACGCCCCCAAGCAGGTGATTGCCATGCTCAACGAGATACGCAGCGAGCTGCTGTGCGTGCGCGGCAACTGCGAGGCCGAGGTGGACCAGATGGTGCTGTCCTTCCCGGTGATGGCAGACTACTGCGCGCTGATGTGGGAAGGGCATGTGATCTACGCCACCCACGGCCATGTCCACGGCGAGGACAATCCGCCGCCTATGGGCGAGTACGGCGTGCTGCTCTGCGGACATACCCACATTCCGTGCTGCCATCGCCATGAGACGTTCACCTATCTCAATCCCGGCTCCGTCTCCATTCCGAAGAACGGTTCCGCACACAGCTATGCCGTTCTCGAAGGCGACACCATGATTTGGAAGGATCTGGAGGGCGGCGAGTATCTGAGAGAGCGCCTTTGGTGAATCTGAATCTTAACATGCAAAACGGTTGACAAAAGCTGGGCGATGGTGTATTATATAGGAGTGCTGAGGCGAGAGCACAGCGCACGGTCCCTTAGCTCAGCTGGATAGAGCGTCTGGCTACGGACCAGAAGGTCAGGGGTTCGAATCCCTTAGGGTCCGCCACATTACCACCTAGCTTTGATACAAAGCTGGGTGGTATTTCTTTGTCTCGCTGCAGATGAAAACCCCGGACACAGTTGAATGCTGTACATCATTTCATCAAGCGGTTTCTTTGCAAAAGAAGGAGGCTGCCTCGTCAGAGGCAGCCTCCAGACTGTCGAAAAAGCTCACGCAGAACAGCCTGTGAGATCGAGTGCGGCGGCGTGTATGGCGCGCTCGGATTTTCCGCAAGCGCAAGCGGCGGAAAAATCGTTCCTTCCGTCAGCAAATCACCCGGAAAATCGTGAGATTTTCAGATTTCCGCAGTTTTCTTCCTGTTCGATGAAAATCCTCAGATTTTCATCGAAAGTGTCTAAAATCCTTTTTGACACGCAGGAGGCTGCCTCGTCAAGGGGCAGCCTCCTTTGGGAATGAACAATACCGCAGGGCGATCCTTATTCGGCGTCAACGCCGGAGAGGTAGGTGTCAAGCACCTGATCGTAAGCGTCATAGTTGCGCTGCACGATGTCCAGATAGGTGCTCAGGCCCGCGTCCTCGAGGGAAGCGATGTAGCTGTCCCAGGTCTCGTCGATATTGCCGTCGATGATGGCGGTGGCATTGTAGTTGTCGATGAGGTTGTACAGGTTATCCGCGATGAGGGACATGGTCTCCTGATCGTCGGGAGAATACCACATGTTCGGAGGAATGATGGGGTCGTTGAGGTGCTTGTCAACGAAGCCAACCTTCTTCATGTCGGCGTACAGGTCCGCGGCGTCTTCAGGATAGGCGACCACCGTGTCATAGTACTCGGACAGAACCGCGTTGAAGTGAATGGTGGTGGAATAGACGCGCAGCTGGGAGAAGGTGTCGACGCCAGCGGGCATCTCAACGTCCTTGTTCCACTGCATCACGCCGTTCTCGTCGAGGACGTAATACAGGCCGATGGGGCCCCAGTTGGTCTCGACGGAGCGCTGCGGATCATAGTACAGGTCCATGACGGAGCAGACGAATTCCGGATCTTCGCAGGCGGTGGTGATGGCGCCGTTGATGGTGTTGTGCAGCTCGGAGACGTTGTCCTTGCAGCCGTACTCGCCGTTGGGGCCCTGCAGATAGGGAACTGCAGTGTACATATCGCGGCGCTCGCGGGGCATCATGTCGATGATGGAGAAGACGTTGACCGCGCCGACGGTGCAATCCTCAGTGTTCAGAGCGGCCTGGAAGGCGGCGCCGTCGTTGAGGGCGAAGTCGGCCCAGATGAGGCCTTCGCTGTAGAGCTCATTGAACCACTTCAGGCCCTCCTTGTAGGCCTCGGTGGTGGCGGTGCAGAGGACGGTGCCGTCTTCGGTCAGCGCCAGACGGTCGCCGGTATCCGCCTGACCCCAGCAGCCGAAGAACTGGCCGATGGACTGGTTGTTGCGCCAGGAGCCGATGCCGGAATCGCCGATGCGGAACATGAAGGGGATCTCATCGTTGGGATCGCCGTTGCCGTTGCAGTCGTTGTCGCGGAAAGCGATCAGGCACTGCTTGAACTCGTCCAGCGTGGTGGGAACCTCGAGACCGAGGTTGTTCAGCCACTCCTGGTTGATGCTCAGGATGCCCTGGTTGCAAACCAGACCGAACATCTCTTCGATGCGGGGGAAGCCCCAGATTTCGCCGTCGGTCGCGGTCATCGCGGCAGCGTACTCAGGGTTCTCGGTCATGATGCGGTACAGATTGGGCATGATCTCGGGAGTGACGTAGTCGGTGATCGGGACAAAGACGTCCTGACCATAGTAGGTCGTGATGTAGGACTGGTTCAGACCTTCCATGAAGACGTCCGGCAGGTCGCCGGTGTTGATCATCAGGTTGATCTTTTCGCTGGCGCCTTCCTCGGGCACCTCGATGATGTCAAACTTGATGCCAGCGAGCTCTTCGACATCCTTGACGACCTTCATGTCCGCGATGGGCATGGAGGAAGCGCTCTTGGTCCACAGAGCGCGGATGACCGGCACTTCTTCCTCGGCGAATGCAGGACACATTGCCAGAACCAGAAGAGCGATCATAACAAGGGACAGCAGTTTCTTCATTAGTGGGAACCTCCTTTTATTCTATTTGACAGCCGTGCGCGGCTGATCAAACCACATTGGACGTCAGCCCTTGATCGAGCCGACCAGCACGCCCTTGGTAAAGAAGCGCTGCAGGAAGGGATACAGGATCATCAGCGGCAGACTGGACACCACGATGATGCCGTACTTGAGCTGTTCGACCAGCTTCAGGCGCTCGGCCACATCCATCAGCTCTGCACCTCCGGCCATGGTGGAAACCTGATTGACGATCAGTAGATTGCGCAGTACCAGCTGCAGCGGGAACTGGGACTCCTTGTTGAGGTAGATCAACGCGTGGAAATAGCCGTTCCAGTGGCCGACCGCATAGTACAGCGTGATGACTGCGAGCATGGCCTTGGCCAGCGGCAGAGCAATCTGGAAGAAGAAGCGGAAATCGCTGCAGCCGTCGATGTGAGCCGCATCCAGCAGTTCGCCGGGAATGCTGGTTTCGAAGAATGTGCGCGCGATCATCATGTTCCACACGCTCAGCGCACCGGGCAGGATCATCGCCCACAGGTTGTTGCGCAGTCCCAGACCGCTGTTGATGATGTACGACGGAATCAGACCGCCGGAGAAGAACATCGTGAACGCAAAGATCTTCAGCAGGGGACCGCGTCCGACAAAATCCTTGCGGGACAGTGCGTAGGCGCCGGGAATGGTGACGATCATGTTCACGGACGTGCCCAGCACCATATACACCAGAGAGTTCCAGTAGCCCACCCACAGCTGGCTGTAGGCAAAGATTTTCTCATAGCCCTTTGCATAAAATTTCACCGGATACAGCAGCAGTGTGCCGCTGTTGACGATGTTGGGGTCGGTGAAGGATGCAATCACGACGAAGTACAGCGGATACAGCACGATCAGCGCGATGGCGCCCAGCATTGTGAGGTTGACGATATTGAAGATCCGGTCGGCCAGGGTATCCTTGACGGCGATGGCGCCCGGATTGCTTGCGTTCCTTTTCATGGTCCAGCCCTCCTTCTTTTACCACAGCGAGCTCTGCGTGAGCTTCTTGCTGATATAGTTGGTTGTGACTACCAGCGCAAAGTTGATCACGGAATTGAACAGGCCGACTGCGGTGGAAAAGCTGTACTTGCCGTTGAGCAGGCCGATCTTATAGGTATAAGTGGAAATGATTTCGCTGACGGTGATGTTCAGCGAGTTCTGCATCAGATAGGCCTTCTCGTAGCCCACGTTGAGAAGGTTGCCCATGTTCAGGATGAACATGATCACAATCGTGGGCAGAATGCAGGGAAGATCAATGTGGATGATGCGCTGTATCTTGGTTGCGCCGTCCACCATCGCGGCCTCATAGAGGCTCGGATCGACGCCGCCCAGCGCGGCCAGATAGATGATCGCGCCCCAACCGGTTCCCTGCCAGACGCCGGAGGCGACATATACGGTGCGGAACCATCTGGGCTCGCCCATGAATGCGATGGCCTTTCCGCCCAGATTTTCGATGATCTTGTTCACAAAGCCGCTGCTGGGGGTGAGGAAGATGCTCAGCATCGAAACCAGAACGACGGTGGAAATGAAGTAGGGCGCGTATGTAACCGTCTGAACAAAGCTCTTGTACTTCTTGCACCGAACCTGATTGAGCATCAGCGCCAGCAGAATCGGCGCCGGGAAACCCCAGAGCAGGGAATAGACGCTGATTTTCAGCGTGTTGACGATCAGCGTTTCGAAATTCGGAAGATTGATAAACTGCCGGAAGTACTTCAGCCCCGCCCATGGACTGCCCATAATGCCCATATTGACCTTGTATTCCTTGAACGCGATCTGCACGCCGTACATCGGAGCATAGGCAAAAATGACAATACAGATCACTGCGGGAAGCACGAGAACGTACAGCTGCCAGCAGCGGCGCATGCGCTTCCAAATGGACATGTCGTTCGGCTTGATTCTGTGAGGATTGGCAATTCCGGGCATTTCTCATCCATCTCCTGTCAAATCATTTCATCGGCTGCATTGGCCAGTTTTCTTTACGGCGTATTTGAATTATACTTCTGAATCTAATCTATGTCAACCCTTTTTACAAACAAAATGAAAAATCTTTTGTCTTCGGGCAAAGAAATGAAAATTTTTGCTTGCATTACGGAAGAATATGCGTTATAATGAGCTCGAATTAAATTCCTCAGTTAATTAATTTGGGCGAGAAGCTGATGCCGTTCTCTTCGCATTTACATGTCAAAGGAGAAGGATAATCGGGCCGTAGAGTCGAATAATTCCATCATTTGCCCTTTATGCGGCGACAGACATCAGATGACGAGGAAGAGCGTTTATGAGAAGAGAATCCATCAATCAAAGCTTTCAAAAGGAGAACAATATTGCGGTTGTGCTGCGCGCACTAAATGCGGACGCCTGCCGCACGCGCGTAAAGCTGGCCGAAAAAACCGGACTGACGCAGGCTTCCATCACCAAGATCGTCGCGCAGCTGATCGAATGGGGCGCGGTTTCCGAGCTGGAGAGCGTGGGTTCAGGCGTGGGGCGCAAGGCCACGCTGCTGCAATTCAACGCGGAGAACTACCGCGTCGCTGCAGTCCGCATCAACCGCACCTATACCAACGTGGCGATTTATGACATGGACGGCCGCGTATATGACATGGACAGCTGCGAGACCAACTCCGACGAGGGTGTGCGCCGCTTTGTGGACCGGATGATTCAAATGCTGCGCGCGCTGCTGGACCGGGCGGAGCTGCCTGTGCTGAGCATCGGCGTGGCCGTACCCGGCCCCTACAATTATAACGCCGGAAGGATCTCTCTGATGAGCGGATTCCCCGGCTGGAATGAAATCGACATTAAAGCCGAGCTCGAGAGCGCCTTTGGCCTGCCCACCTTCGTGGATCAGGACGCCAACTGCGGCGCGCTGGCGGAGATGTGGTATTCCGACTCGGCGGAGAATTCCGATCTGCTGTTTATCTGCGCTGACCGGGGCATCGGCGCGGGACTGATTCTGGATTCGTCGATCTATCGCGGCCGCGACGGCTTCGCCGGCGAAATCGGTCACGCCAGCATCAATATCTTTGGCCCCCGCTGCGAGTGCGGAAACCATGGCTGCCTTGAGCTGTACGGTTCTACCATCGCGCTGGAGAACGCTTACAGCCATGAGATCGTCGATCCCTCGGATTCCATGTCCTTGCTCAAGCGCGCGAGGGCAAAGGAAATTCTGGCGCTGGTGCGCGCCGGCGATCCCGTGGCGTGCCGCGCCTATCGGAAGACCGTGTCCTTCCTGTGCTTCGGCGTGGTGGGCATGATCAATGCGCTCAACCCCGATACGGTGGTGTTTGCGGACAAGATCGTCAATGGCGGCGACCTCTTTTTGGAGGTGGCCAACCAGACCTTCAGACAGTATCTGATGCCGGAGTATTATGATCGTTTGCGCATCAAGGTCTGCACGCTGGACGGCGATCCCATGCTGCTCGGTGCAAGCGTGCTCGCCTTCGATCAGATGCTGCAGACGCCATCGGCCTATTTCCAGACAGCGGCCCCAATCAGAAATTGAAATTTAGGAGGAGAGAAAAATGAACAGACTCGCATCCTTTGCCGGACATGGAGATGCATGGGAACTGAAATTTGCACTCGATGCGGGCGGCGCCGGCGCAATTCTGGAGCTCGTCTCGGAGGCGCAGACCGTGCTGAAGGTCTGGCGGGACGACATGCTCCGCGCGGAAATCCATACCCGCTGGAATCAGAGCTCGGAAAGATATGGGGATCATCCCGATTTCCGCTTTACCCTGACCTCGCCCAGCACCAGCGGCAGAGTCCGCCTCTGCTGGCGCGGATTCTCCTTCCGACTGTATGTCGACGACCGGCTGGAGGACGAGGATTGGCCGCTGGGCGAGCCCGACGCGGGCGAGTGGACGGCCATGGCGGCGGACGGCGTATCCGGGCTGGAGCTGAGCGCCTGCGAGTCGTTTGAGGAGGACCCCGAGGCGGTCTACGATGCGCCCTTTCAGAATTTCGTTCTTCCCGGCCACAATACCGGCGTGGGCGACTGTATGCCCTTCGACCGCGACGGCCGCTACTGCCTGTACTATCTGTTCGATCGCAGAGGGCATGCCAGCAAGCAGGGGCTGGGCGCGCATCAGTGGGCGCAGGTCTCCTCCGCCGATTTGAAGACGTGGACCGTTCACCCCATGGCGGTGGGCATCACCGAGCAATGGGAGGGCTCCATCTGCACCGGTTCACTGATTCAGAAGGATGGCAAGACCTACGCGTTCTACGCCGTTCGCATGTCGGATGGAAGTCCTGCGCGGATGACCTGGGCGGTGAGCGACGACGGCGTGCACTTTGTCAAGTCCGGGCGGTATTTCGCGCTGACAGAGCCGTATGAACCGGTGTCCGCACGCGACCCGAAGGTTTTCTTCGGCGCGGACGGTCAGTATCATATGCTCGTGACCACCAATCTGGTGGACGGCGGACGCTTCGACGGCTGCCTGGCTCATCTGACCAGCCCTGATCTGATTGAATGGACGCAGCACGGGCCGTTCATCGTGCCCGGGTATTCCGATCAGCCCGAATGCAGCGACTACTTTGAGTGGAACGGCTGGTACTATCTGGTGTTCTCAAACTTTGCGATTGCGCGCTATCGCATGTCCCGCAATCCGTTTGGCCCGTGGATTCGCCCTGAAAACGACCTGCTGGATACCCTTGAGTCGCAGGTGCCGAAGACTGCGGCCTTTGGCGACCGCCGTTTCTCCACCGGTTTTCTGGCGCGCCGGCCCCGGACCTACGCGGGCAATGCGGTGACCCACGAGCTGTTCCAGCGCCCCGACGGCACGCTGGGCGTCAAGCAGCTGGAGGAGATCATGCCGAAGGCAAAGGAGCTGCGCCATCCCGCCGACGCTGTGCTGGACGCGGGCCAGGGCCGCGCCGCAGCGGTTCTGTCGGAAACTGCCGGAGATTTCCGCCTGAAGGCCAGGCTGAAGATCGGCGGGGAAAGCACGCTGGCGGGTCTGCTGCTGACCCTCGGCGGCGAGCGCAGCTACCGCATCGAAATGGACTGCGCGGCGCGGATCGTGACCATCACGCGTCCCCGGGGAGACTTTGAACGCGGTTCCTGCCGCGATCTTCTGCGAAACGTGGATCTGTCCGGCGAGGTGAGCGTCGACCTGCTGGTCAACGGCGATATTCTCGATCTGATGCTGTCCGACGGCCGGGGCATGACCATGCGCATGGACGACCGCGCTGAAGCGGGCGCAGCTGTGGAGCTGTACGCCATTGCCGGAACGGCGTCGGCGGAGGACATCGAACTCCAAATTCTCTAACAAGCGATAGAAAAGCGAGGGAAAGCAATGTCAGTTTATCTGGGAATTGATCTGGGAACGACCGGGCTTAAGTCGCTGTTGGTTCGCGAGGATGGTTCCATCTGCGGCGTTGGTTACCGCGAATATCCCATTTCCATCCCGGCGGCGGGCTATGCCGAGCAGGCGCCGGAGGACTGGTGGAGCGCACTGAAGGAATCTCTGGCGGAAGCGATGGCAGCGTCCGGCGTCCGCCCGGACGAGATCTCGGGCATTGGCCTGTCCGGACAGATGCATGGCATGGTGCTGACCGATGCAGACGACCGCCTGCTCTATCCGGCGGTCATCTGGTGCGACCAGCGCTCTGTGGCGCAGGTGGCAATGATTCGCGAGCGCATTGGTCTGGAAAAGCTGGGTCAATGGACGCAGAATCCCGTGGGCGTGGGCTTTCAGCTCTGCTCCTTGCTGTGGATGCGGGAAAACCGCCCCGAAATCTATGAGAAAATCCGCCATGTGCTGCTGCCGAAGGATTACATACGCTTCCTTCTGACCGGCGAATACGGCACCGAGCCGACCGACGCCTGCAGCACGCTGGCATTCGATTGCGCCGCGCAGGACTGGAGCGCGCCGATGCTGGAAACCTTCGGCATCGACCGCGCCATCCTGCCGGACGCCGGACACCTGCCCACAGACGTGCACGGCGCGCTGACGGCGCGGGCGGCGGCGGAGCTGGGCCTTGTGCCCGGCATTCCCGTGGCCTTTGGCGGCGGCGATCAGCCCATGCAGGCCATCGGCAACGGCATCCTGACGCCGGGCGATGTGTCCGTGACCCTTGGAACGGGCGGGCAGATCTTTGCGCCCGTCAGCAAACCCATCTATGATCCCCAGCTGCGCACGCACACCTTCTGCCATGCGACGAAGGATACCTGGTATGTAATGGGCGCGATTCTGAACTGCTGCCTTGCGCAGAACTGGTTTTTCGACAAGGTGCTCAACACCCACGATTTCCGCGAGATGCACCGGCAGGCGGCGGAGGTGGCGCCCGGCAGCGATGGGCTGTTCTTCCTGCCCTATCTGACGGGCGAGCGCACGCCGCATCTGAACCCCGAGGCCCGAGGCATGTTCTTCGGGCTGACGCTGGGACACGACCGCGCCAGCATGACCCGCGCCGTGGTGGAGGGAATCAGTTATGCCCTGGCCGATGCGATGGACTGCATTCAGCGGCTCAATCCCCGGATTGACCGGCTGGTGCTCTCCGGCGGCGGCGCCCGAAGCGGGCTGTGGAAGCAGATCATTGCCGATATGCTGGACCGCCCGATCCACACCACGAACATGGTGGAGGAGGCCGGCATCGGCGCGGCGATCTGCGCGATGGTCGCAACCGGCGCGTATGGAAGCCTGTCCGAGGCCTGTGAAGCCATCGTCCGCTACGAGGATGGCTGCGTGGAGCCCATCCGCGAGCATACGCAGCTCTATCGCGAGCGGCAGCAAACCTACCGCGCGCTGTACGAAGCCAACCGTCCGTTCTTTTTCGAGTGTCAGAAAGGAGCGTCCTCATGCAGGTGAGGTCCATCGAAATCAAAAGCGGCTGGCTGCACTTGCCCATCGGCCGCGATGCAGAACGGTTTTATGTGAAATTCGAGGTGGATGGCGCCCAGTTTGCCGAGCTCTATCTCGGCATCGTCGCCGGAGAACCGGACTTCTGGTGCGGCATGGAATTGGAGGATTCCATCGGCAAAACGGTGACGCTGACCATCGATGACAGCGCGCCCGCCGGCCTGCTGGACGGCATTGCAGAGGGCGCGGCGATGGATCGCCGCAATCCGCTTTACGCGGATCTCTATGCCGAGGCGATGCGCCCGCAATATCATTTTTCCTCCCGCCGCGGCTGGCTGAACGATCCAAACGGACTGGTATTTGACGGAGAAAACTATCATCTGTATTATCAGCACAATCCCTATGGAGTCACGCATGGCGGCGTGAACATTCACTGGGGCCACGCGGTCAGCCCTGACGGTGTCCACTGGACAGAGCGCCCCGACGGCATCCGCCCGTGGGTCAGCAGCTGCCACATCGCCTCCGGCAGCTGCATCGTGGACGACGACGGCGCAGCCGGCTATGGCAAGGGGGCGATCATCGCCGCCTTTACCCACCTGGGCTCTGCCGATTACCGCCATCTCCGGCCGGACGGCAATCCGGGTGAATGCCCTTCCCAGGGACAATTCCTGGCGTACAGCATCGACGGCGGGAACCATTTTGCGCTGTTCCCGGAATGCCCTGCCATTCCCACGCAGGACGGCAAAAGCTGGCGCGATCCGCGCATCTTCCATGATCCCGAGGGGGGATTTGGCATCGCTGTGTACGAAACCACGGAGAAGGGGAACTGCGTCAGCTTCTATCACAGCGACGATCTGCATACGTGGAGATTCACTTCCCGGTCCGACGATCTGTTCGAGTGTCCCGATCTGTTCCGGCTCACGCCTGGCAACGGCGGCGAACCCAAATGGGTGCTTTACGGCGCGGACGGCAACTATCGCGTCGGCGATTTCTCAGCGGGCGCGTTTGTGCAGATCGGCGAGCGCTTTCCGCTGGACTATGGCAGATGTACCTATGCCGGTCAGACATGGTCCGGCCGCGACGACAGGGACGGCCGCATGCACATCAGCTGGCTGCGCGATGAAAAACTGTCCTGGGCGGATCCCAACAGCTTTCCCGGTATGCCGTTTTCCCAGCAGATGACGGTGCCGTGTCTGCTGAAGCTGTACAGCACGCCGGATGGCTATCGCGTGACCCGCACCCCCATTCCTGCGCTCGACGCGCTGCATACCGGAGCGCCGGTCGGGATCCGTATCGCCAGATGCACAGAGGCGGAACTCGCGCTGCTGCCGCAGGGCGATCTGCGGCTGAACATCTCCTGCGACGCTCCTGTGACCGTCCGCGTTGGCAGCGGCAGCTTCGTCTATGATCCGCGCACGGGCGAGACCGTCTTTGACGGCGGAAAGCGTTTTGCGACGCAGAAGAAGGGCGTCCTCTCGCTGCGCGTTCTGACCGACACAGCCTCCTGCGAGTTCTTTCTGCAGGATGAAATCTCCGCGAGCTATGGCCAGGAGATGGCGGGAAAAGCGCTGGAGCTTTGCTGTGCGGAGGGCCTGTGGGCTGAGGGCAAGGCATGGGCCATGAAGAGCATCTGGAATGAATATGAAGATCAGAATCTTTCAGAAGGGGTTTAACTTTTCCCAGGACGGGCCGGGCAACCGGCTGGTCTATCATCTGCGGGGCTGCAATATGCGCTGTCCGTGGTGCGCGAATCCGGAGGGACTTTCGCCGGTGGGCGGCGCAATCGACGTGGAAGCGCTGATCGCCGAGGTGCTCCGCAGCCGCAGCATGTTCTTCGAAGGCGGCGGCGTGACGTTCACCGGCGGAGAACCCACGATGCAGTTCGACGCCCTTGACTGCATTCTGAAGTCGCTGCACCGGTATGGCGTCGATACCGCCATCGAGACCAATGCCAGCCATCCGCGCCTGCCGGAGCTGTTCGGGTGCGTCGATCATCTGATCATGGATCTGAAGCACCCCGATGCGCTGCGGCATCAGGAAATCACGGGGGTCAGCCAGGAGATCGTGCTGGACAACCTTCGCCGCGCCTGTGCGGAGCATCCCGATGTGCTGATTCACATTCCGCTGGTCAACGGCTACAATGCCTCGCCTGACGAGCTGTCCGCCATGGCGGAGCTGCTGGCCTCCCTGCGCGGAGAGAACGTGCGCTTTGAGCCGCTCTGGTATCATGAGTATGGCAAGGTCAAGTGGGAACAGCTGGGTTTGCCCTATACGGTTGCAAACGGATTTCTCACCGATGAGCAAAAGACCGCGTTCCTCGACGCGCTGCGCACACGCGGCCTTTACGCTGTCCGAACCTAGGAGGGAGTGACATAAATGCTGAAGGGATATCGCCCGGGTCAGATTGTTGAGATGGCCAAAGCGCTTTTCCGCGAGGAGCGCGCGCTGAAGCGGCTGGACGGTTGGTTTTATGCCCGAGAGGCGGCGATGAGCGTTTCCGAGGACGCGCCGCTGGAGAGAAAGGCGGCCAATGAGCTTCGCCGGATGATCATGGCTCTGCCGCTGGAGCTGAGCGCGAACGCTGTATTTGCAGGAACACAGCGCGACGCGTTTGCGCGCACCTATGCGCTGATCAATCCCAGCTTTCGCGTGGAAACCTTCAGCGGTTACTGCGACCCTACCGCGGTGTTCGATGACATCGTGCCCGAGGGAGAGATCACCCGTGAACGGGTCGATGCGCTGCGCCGCAGGACCACGGACAGCGCGTATGTCCGCGACCTGATGAAGGTCTATGAAACCTATGACAATTACATCGGAGAAGTCGTGTTCTTCGTCGAGCAAGTCACCGGCCATGTCATCCCGGACTTCCGGGGGGTACTGAAATACGGTGTCAAGGAGCTCATTGCCGGCATAAAGAACCGCATGAGCGGCGTCTGCGACGAGGAGCGCCGGATGAACCTGCAGGCGATGATCGATTCGCTGGAATGCGCCGTGCTGTTGGCCGGGCGCTATGCGGACCTGGCGCGCGAACAGCTGGCCTCTGCTGACGCGGAGCGCAGACCGCAGCTGGAGCTGATCATCGAAACGCTGGAACGCGTTCCTGCCCTTGGCGCGCGCAACCTCTATGAAGCCATCCAGAGCTTCATGCTGCTGTGGCAGGTCATGTGTCTGGAGCAGGCGCCCAATCCCTTTGCGCTGTCCGTGGGCAATGCCGACCGCATCTTTGAACCCTATCGCGCCATGACGGATATGTCTCGGGAGGAGGCCGCCGAGCTGCTGAGCTGCCTGCTGGTGTTTTTCAACGTCGGCGACCGCAGCTGGGCCATTTCCCAGAACGTGCTGATCGGCGGGCGGGACGTCCAGGGCAACGACCTGACGAATCCCACCTCCTATGCCCTGCTGGACGCTTATTTTGAAATGATGCTTCCGCAGCCCATACTGTCTGTGAAGCTGCATCGAAACACGCCGGACGCGCTCTATCGCGAGCTGGGCCGCTTCTTCTTCACCCCCGGAATGCTCACGCCCTCGCTGTTCAACGATGATTCCCTGTTTGAAATCCTCGCAGAAAGCGGTGTGGAGACCGGCGATCTTGCGGATTATTCCGTGGCCGGATGTCAGGAGCCGCTCATCATGGGCAAGGACAGCGGCAACACCACCAACAGCTGGCTAAATATGGGCAAGGTGCTGGAGCTGGTGCTGAATCATGGCGATTCGCTCATCACCGGGAAGCACCTGATGGATGCGGAAGCGCCCTCTGACCCGAAGGCGCTGCTGGAAAACATCCGGCCGCTGTTCTATGCTGCGCTGGAATGCGCGGCGAAGGCGATGGCTGAGGCGGCCAACGGCGCAACTGCAGCGCTGTCCAATCTGCGCGTGCCCTTCCTCAGCGCCTTCATGGGCGGCGCTGAGACCGGTTACGACATGCGCGATACCGCAAATCAGGGGACCCGCTATAACGGCAGCGGCTGTCTGATCCACGGCCTCAGTGTTGTGGCAGATTCCTTCGTGGCCATCGATCATCTGCTCAAAGAGCGCCCGGAGGACTGCGAACGCCTGCTGAGGGCGCTCAGAAATGACTTTGCCGACGATCCCGAGCTGCGCGAATACCTGCGGGCCTGCCCCAAGTTCGGCAACAACATTCCGGAGTCCGACCGGGAGGCGGCGGAAATCGCAGAGCGCGTGTCCGACCTGGTCGCCTCCCTGCGCAATAATTGGGGCAATCCATTCCGCCCTGACTGGAGCAGTCCGAGCACGCATCTGACCTATGGCTACTGGGTGGGCGCGCTGCCGGATGGACGAAAGAGCCGTGAGATGCTGGGCTATGGCGTCGATCCGCTGTTTGGCGACGCCCAGCAGGGACTGGGCTTCCGAACGCTGTCCGCGTTTGCGCTGCCGTACGGGAAGTTTTCCGGCGGATACGCTTCTCACTTCGGCATCGATCCGAAGTACTTCACGGCGCCCACGCTCGAGGAAAAGGGCATGCAGATGAAGAACCGCGTCATTGCGCCGCTGTTTTTCAATCCCGGCAACGAGAAGCTGTCTCCGTTCTATCTGTATATGAACGTGACAACCCCGGAGACGCTGCGCAAGGTGCTGGCGAATCCCAAAAAGTATGCGCCCAGCGGCGTCTACATCATGCGGATTCACGGAACCTTTGTGAATTTCCTCGATCTCTCGCCTGCCATTCAGCAGGATATCATTACGCGGCTGGATTCCAATTCCACGCGCCTGTGACGGTTAAGGAGGAAGAAATATGGATCACTTCAGCATCCGCACTGCGGTGCCGGACGACTACGCGCGGCTGTGCAGCTTTGAACACCATGTTACTCCCGAGGTCCTTCGCGCCTGCCTGAGCGAGGGGCGCATGCTGATTGCCGAGTTTGACGGCAGGGTTGCCGGCTGGCTGCGCTGGAATCTGTTCTGGGACATCGTGCCCTTCATGAACCATTTGCGCATCTTGGACGAGTACCGCGGCAAGGGCTATGGCCGCATGATCGTCGAACATTGGGAAAGCGATATGCGCGCTGCGGGCCACGAGAAGATCATGACGTCCTCCGCGCAGGATGAATACGCTCAGCACTTCTATGTCAAGCTGGGTTATCGAGCCATCGGCGGCTTTACCATCACGGGCGATCCGCTGGAAATTCTGTTTGAAAAGTGGTTTGACGCGCACTGATGGTGCGGGAAGTCGGAATGAGAATGCCGGAAACAGGGCGGATTGCTCCGCGCTGTTTCCGGCATTTTTTTAGGATTGAATCCGTGATATACCCATGGCAGACGACAGGCATTCAGAACGCGGCGGATGCCGTTTGGGAAGGCTTTGGCGATGCGGTTCACGGGCGGCTGTCGGACTCTTTATGCCGTTGAAGGTTGGCTTGGGCGGGATTGTCGATCAGGGAGCCGTCGTACCGGAAGCGGGAGCCGTGGCAGGGGCAGTCCCAGGAGAGCTCATCGGGATTCCACTCCAGCTCGCAGCCCAGGTGCGGACAGCGCGGGTCGACGATGTGGCATGCGCCGTCGGCGTCCTTGTAGACGCCCGCCTTGTGACCGTCGACGGCGACAATCCCGCCGTGTCCCCGGGACAGGTCGGCGAGCCTGTCCTCGGGAATGGAAAAAAGCTCTTTGGAAAGCCCTTTGAACGCCTGCGCCGTATCCGTGGTCAGTTCCCTGGCGGAGGCGGAAAGGGAGAAGCGCGACGGGAGAAAAACCTCCGCCCAGTCCGGGGTGTGACCGCAGATCTGCTCGCTGATCAGCATGGCCGCGACCATCGATCCGGTCATGCCCCACTTTCCGAAGCCCGTCGCCACATACCATCCGGGCGCGGAAGGGGAGAAGGGGCCGATATAGGGCACGCCGTCCAGCGTGATGCAGTCCTGGGCCGACCAGCGCCCGACCTCGCGGCTTTCGGGCAGCAGCTCGCGGGCGCGGCCGAGGAGCTGATCGTAGCGCCCGCCGGCAGAGTTTTCCCCGGTGCGGTGGCTCCCGCCGCCCATCAGCAGCCGGCCGCAGGCCTTGCGGAAGGAGAGGCCGTCCGCATCCGCGCCCAGATACATGCCCTCCGGCAGCCAGTCGCTCTCCAGCGCCAGCACATAGCTGCGCTCCTGATGCATCCGCAGGAAGTACCAGCCGGGGAAGTTGATGAAGGGAAAGTGCGTCGCGAAGACGATGTGTTTTGCGCGCACAATTCCCCGCGGGGTGCGCACCTCCTCGCCCTCTACGGACAGCGCGCGGGTGTTTTCGTAGATTTCCAGCGGGCGGCAGATCGATTGCAGAAACTTCAGTGGATGAAACCGGGCCTGGCGGTCAAAGCGCACCGCGCCCGCGACGGGAAAGGGGAGCTCTGTCTCTGCGGTGAAGCGGGCCGGGATACCCAGCGAGGCGGCGGCTTCGGCTTCGCGGCGCATCGGCGCCTCGGAAGCGGTGGAATAGACGCAGGCGAAGGTTTCGTGAAAATCGCAGTCGATGCCGTTGCTGCGGATGATTCGCGCATATTCCCGAATGGCCAGCTCGTTGGCGCGCGCATACTGTCCGGCCTTGTTCATGCCGAACTTCTGAATCAGCGCGTCGTAACAGATGCCGTGCTGACTGGTGATCTTGGCGGTGGTGTGTCCGGTCTGTCCGCCCGCGATGCGCCCGGCCTCCAGTACGACGGCGCGCACGCCGCGCTGCTGAAGCTGGTGAGCGGTCAGAAGGCCGGCCATGCCGCCGCCGAGAATGACCGCGTCGGTGCGAAGATCGCCCGATAACGGCGGCCTCGGATCAATTTGTGCGGTTTGCTGCCAGATGGAAGTGTGCTGTTTCATGCGATGCCCTCCGTTTTTGTCTTAGTATGCCCGGAGGAGCCCATTCCTTTCGCATATGAAAAGGCGCATCTTCGCGTGGAAGATGCGCCCGTGGCATGGAGAAGTTATTCGCCGCGATCGAGGATTTCCTTCAGCAGCGGAACCAGGTGGTCCGCAATGATGCGGTGGCCGTCCCGCAGCGGATGCAGCGGCTCTGCCGGCACCCAGCCGCGGCTGGAGATAAAGTGGATGGGGTGCGCGTGAGTGCGGTTGTAATCGGCGACGAACGAGCCCACCTCGCGGTCGAAGCTGCCGCAGAAGGCGCTCAGGCAGACGACGATGGCCCGCGGTGCGCGCTCACGGATCAGGTCGACCAGCTCGCCATAGCGAAGGATGTATTCCTCCGCGCTGGCGGCGAAGTCGTTGGCGCCGTGATTGATCACCACGATGTCCGGCGTCTCGCCGGTGTACGGCACGCCGTCGAAGACCCAGGGGTAGATCAGGCCGGCCCGGGGCACGCTGCCGCAGCCCGCCCGGGTGAGCCCCACCGCGCCGTAGGCCTGATAGATCGCCCGCAGGTTCAGCCGCTCGGCGGCGAGCGCGGCGTAGGTGGCGGAGTTATCGTCCTGGTAGGGGCGGTTGAACTGGTCGATCAGGTTGACGGGCGTCCCGGTGAAATCCGCGTCGGTGAGCACGCCCTCGGTGATGGAGTCGCCGATAAATTCGATGATCTTCCGGTCGTCCGGCGGAAGCGTGCCGGGAGCCTCCACCTCTGCGCCGACGAAGGCGATGCAGCCCATCAGCGGCGCATACCAGCGGGGAAGCTGCTCCATGCCGCCCTTGTAGATCACGCGAACGACGTGCTCGCCGTTGCTGCCGGTGTCGATGCGCAGATAGCGATCCACGGGCACTTCGACTCGCGCGCCGCCGTCCACCTGGATCCACAGGTGGGGAAAGGGCTGGGCGAGATAGCCCAGGTCGAACTGCAGCTTTGCGGCGCGTCCGCAAAAGGCGAGCTCAAAGGAGGAGCCTGCCGCTGTGGTGACGGTGTATTCTGCGGTGGGCTGAAGAAAAAGATGCGGGTCGGAGCCATCCGCCTGCAGTCGGCTCCAGCGGCCGGTCAGGCGCACGGCGGGATCTGTCCAGCGAACAAACATGCGATTATCCTTTCGTCGAAGGGGTTATTTTGCAATGCGGACGACGGCCTTGACGATGTCGGCCTTGTTTCTGACGCTGTCGTCCATGGCCTGCTGCACGTCGTCCAGATCGTAGCAGTTGGTGACGATGCCCTTCAGATTGACCTTGCCTGCGGCCACGGCCTCGATGGCCATGGGATAGATGTGGCGATAGCGGAACACGGTCTTGAAGGTCAGCTCCTTGTCCAGCGCAAGGCTGACGGGCAGCGTCAGCTCGCCGGTCCTGCTGTAGCCCACGAGCACGATGGTGGAGCCCTTTTTGGCCATGCGGATGGCCTGGACGGTGGTGATCTGCGTGCCGGCGGTCTCGATCACCAGATCGGTGCCCTTGCCCTCGGTCAGCTCCATGACCCTGGCGACCACGTCGTCCTTTGAGGCGTTGATCACGCCGTCCGCGCCCAGCTCGAGCGCCTTTTCCAGGCGCTTTTCCATCACGTCCACCACGTAGACCTTTGACACGCCCATGGCCTTCAGCGCCATCATGCTCACCAGGCCGATGCAGCCGGAGCCGGTGACCACGGCGGTCTGACCTGCCTGCGCGCCGCCCTGACGCGCCGCGTGGAAGCCTACGGCCAGCGGCTCGATCAGCGCGCCCTCCAGGGTGCTGACGTTTTCCGGCAGCTTGAAGCACAGGGCGGCCTCATGGGCCACGTATTCCTGAAACACGCCGTCCACCGGCGGAGTGGCGAAAAACACCACGTCGGGGCAGAGGTTGTAGCGGCCGGTTCTGCAGAACTCGCAGTGGCCGCAGGTCTTGCCGGGCTCCAGCGCCACGCGGTCGCCCACCTTCAGGTGCCTGACGTTCGCGCCGACCTCCACCACCGTGCCGCCCGGCTCGTGGCCGAGTACGAACGGAGGCTCCACGACATAATCGCCGATGGCGCCGGATTCGTAATAGTGCAGATCGCTTCCGCAGATGCCGACATACTCCAGCTTTACCAGCACCTCATCGTCCTTCGGCACGGGAATGGGGCGCTGCTCGAAGCCCATCTTGCCGATGCCCAGCATTACAGCAGTTTTCATGGTACCCTTCATGGAAATCAGCCTCCGTATGCAGTTGCAGATTGGAATGAATCAAAGAAAATCGGGATATGGTTATTGTATCACGGGCTTAGCAGAGCTGTCAATGTGCACAATCTCCAACCTCCAAAATGAAAATTGGGGCTTGTATCTTGAACGTGAATGTTATATAATGGAAATGTAAAACTCCGTTCCATGCCCATGAACAACGAGAGAGGTGCTTTTCATGATCAGAATTGGTATGCTGACCAGCGGCGGCGACTGCCAGGCGCTGAACGCGGCAATGCGCGGCGTTGCCAAGACGCTTTATAATTCCAAGGAAGAGGTTGAAATCTACGGCTTTACCGACGGATATCAGGGCCTGATCTACGGCCGGTTCCGCCTGCTGACCTACGACGATTTTTCCGGAATTCTCACCAAGGGCGGCACCTTCCTGGGCAGCAGCCGCACGCCCTTCAAGACCATCCAGGAGCCGGGCGCAGACGGCGTCGACAAGGTTGCCGCGATGAAGCAGAACTACTACAAGCTGCAGCTGAACTGCCTGGTGATCCTGGGCGGCAACGGCACCCACAAGACCGCAAATCTGCTGCGCGAGCAGGGACTGAACGTCGTGACCCTGCCCAAGACCATCGACAACGACCTCTGGGGCACCGACATGACCTTCGGCTTCC
>JBJEUD010000122.1:0-13280 GCA_051883655.1 Candidatus Faecivicinus sp.
CGATGCTGTGGGTAGCGTAGTGAATCAGCATCAGGATCGTTCCGATGACGGCCAACAGCAATGAGAGAGTTGCCATAGTTGATCTCCTTTCCTTCGTTTTCCTGTTGAGGTCTGTATATAGATTACAAAAATTCAGGGTTTCGCGCGACTGACAAAGGAGCCCGTTTCCCCCAAATTGGGGGAAACGGGCTCCTTTCATCAAAAATAGGAGAAAACGCACCTTTTCTATACCCGGCTGGCCGGTGATGGGCGCAAGGGACAGACAGAAGCACAGCTTTCCGCAATCAGCGCGCGTTCCCCACGCGTTCAATACAAGAGCGGCGTACAGACGCACCCCTTCAGCATGAGGCGACTGCATGGATGGCGGCGTCCTTTTGCCTGACAGAAGTGATGAACTCCTCCACGAGACCGCCGAGCCGATCCACCAGGCGGTCCGGATCGTCGCTCATCCGATTCCACAGAAAGCGCAGAAAAAAGCCCAGGAAGGAGTAGCGGCAGAAATCGGAGACGTCCTTCCTGCGCTCCGCCGACAGGTTCGTATCCCGCAGCGCATCCTCCACCAGGCGCTCAAAGATGCTGTACGATGAGTCGAAAATCACCCGCTCCAGGCGGTCTCGGGACAGGGAACCGAAGATGTGATAGACGATCGCTTCATTCTCCTGAAAGTGGCGCAGCAGGGCCTTCAGGGCGTTTTTCCATCCGTCGGAATTGCAGTTGACGAAGGGCTCCAGTTCGCTCCGCAGGAATGCGTCGAGAAGTCCATAGATGTCCTGAAAGTGATAGTAGAAGGTGTTGGAGCTGATTCCGCATCTGGAGACGATGGCGCAAACCGTGATCTTGTCGAAGGGCTTCTTTTCGAGCATCTCCCGGAACACCTGTATGATGGCCCGCTCTGTATACTGTGCCATGCTCTCATCCTCCTCTCTGTGCGGGTGCCTGTCCCTGCTTTTTGCGGAGAAACAGAATGCCCAGCGTATTGGGCCCGCAGTGCGTCGTGATGGTCGCGCCGGCCGTGGTATCCAGGATCTCCTCAAAATCGGGAGCGAGCTCCTCGATTTTCTTCCGGACGGCCAGGACGTCCGCGGGATCGCATTGGGTGTGGGTGATGAAGATCCGGTGTTTGTCGATGTCGTCCCGCCCAGCCAGGCGCTTCTGCACGTATTTCAGCATGACGATTCCGATTCTTCCGCGGTACTTCGTTGAAGGGACCATCCGGCCATCGAGCACCTCGATGCAGGGCTTGATGTTCGGCGCCAAAGGCCGACAGCGCGCTGCAGCGCCCACCCGTGTACAGGTAATCCAGACTGTCGACGACGAAGCTCGCCTCGACCTGCGAAACCAGCGCGGAGCATTCCCGGAAGATCTCCTCTGCCGTCCTCCCGTTCTGCGCCATCTCTGCGCCGTGAAGTACCAGCAGCCCCTGTCCGGTGGAGAGACTTCTGGAATCGATCACATGGACATTTCTCATGCCCCGGGAAGCAGCGCACGCATTCTGATAGGTGCTGGAAAACTCGCTGCTGATGCAGAAATGCACGATGGCAAAGCCGCGATTGCTCCAGAATTCGAATACGCGGCGATATTCTTCCACATTGACCGCGCTGGTCTTGGGCAAAGCGCTGCTTTCCCTGACATAGGCATAGATATCCTCGGGCTTGAAGTCGAGCCCATCCAGCCCGGTGGCCTCGCCCAGCACGACCGAAAGCGGAACGACGGCAATACCGTACTTTTCAATCAATTCCGGCGATAAGTCACAGGTGCTGTCCGAGATGATTTTCACATTCATGGTGCTCCATCCTTTCCATTGTCTTCTCCCATGAGGTGAAGCTTCTGCGCACAGGCGGTCGCCTGGCATGGGACGCTGGATCGCGGATCGCCGCGCAGACAGGCGTCCGGGATTGCATCCGCGACCTGACCGTACAGCCCGGGGTCCGCTTCGGACGTCCGTTCCTACCTCATAGAACCCCCTGATTGCTTTTTTCCATTTTAATGCCGGCAGAGGCAGAGGGATATAAACAAAAAAGGGATACTGCCCAAAATTTGAACAGTATCCGAAAAGTGCTGTATGGAGAATGGGTCAGAAAAGGGCGTCCTTCCACTTTCTTTCCCGGAGAAGGGTGTGCGTGCTTCCCTCCAGAAGCCGCGAGATGTCCGCAAGGTATTCCTCGGCGTTTTCCCGCATCCCGCCGAGAAACCACCTGATGAGCAGGCCCAGGGATGCGGACGCATAGTACACGCACAGCACATGGAGATCGCGTTCGCTGACGTCCAGGGATTTTGCCTCCGATTCAATCAACGCCTCTGTGCCGATCAGGATGATATCGTAGAGATAGCGTTCAATGCGGTCGCGATTCTGGGATTGAAACAGATGATACACCGCCGACTGGTGAGCGCGGGCAAAGGCCGTGACCTCAAGAAGGATTTCGTTCCACGTCGTTCCCGTCGGCTTCTTCTCCAGGAGCTCCCGACTGCTCTCGCGCAGCAGATCGTCCACAAGCGCAAAGATGTCCGGGTAGTAATAGTAGAATGTATTTCGGTTGATCCGGCTCTTCTGCGCAATATCGACGACGGAAATCCGGTCAAAGGACTTTGCATCCAGCAGTTCCAGAAATGCGCTCAGAATCGCCCGCTTCGTATGCTGTGACATGGAATGCCTCCAAATTGTACGAACTGTTCTGCGAAGAGACGGCGGTGCGGGACCTCAATGGACAACATTCGACGCCTCGGTGCGCCCAGATAGGGCGTAGTGAGAAACAGTGTGGGAACTGTGTCGTAAGATAACACGACAGTTGTGCTGAGAAAGGAGGGGGAAAAAGCATACAGCACAGCGCACAATCTGCCTAACCGAAAGGCGAAAGCTGATACGGGAACACAGCACGGCAGAAAAGCGATAAGTCACCCGAGACATAAGGGTGCTACTGAATTGCGATGTTAAGCAGATATGAGGATAAAACTGTATTTGTTGAATGTGAATTTCCAGTCTCCATTTCGAAGGGGCAAGGGAAAATGTCTGATACCCTTGTTATGAGTACGGCGGTATAGAGTAAGCGTACAGCCGGTTATCAACAACTCATAAGACCTGCAAGAGAGCTTGTGGCAACGAAATGAAAGCATATCCGACAATCTGCATTTACCCACTCACTACGTTAACTGGGGATTGCCTAAGTTGGAACGCCTGCAAAGGCTATGCGTAATGCCGAAAGGTGAGAAATCTCAAGCATAAAAAACAAGAGAGATGACGCTGAAAATCCAATATGGCAACGGAGTCTCCGTAGTAGTCCGAGGACGGTAACGCCGTCCACATGGCGAAGGGAGACAGTTATTGTGGTCCAGAATAGAAAATTGATTAGGGAGGAAAACCTCACATGCAACCAACAATGGAAATTCTGGAGAATGTACGAAGAAACTCTGAAAAGAACAAGGATGAAGTATTTACGCGGCTGTACCGCTATATGCTTCGAAAGGACATCTACTACGTAGCCTATCATAATTTGTACGCAAATAGTGGCGCATCCACCAAGGGTATAAATGAAGATACCGCAGATGGATTTGGAGAAGACAAAATCGAACGCATTATTCAATCCCTTGCGGACGAATCATATACTCCTTCTCCTGCCAGAAGGGTATATCTCAAAAAGCCCAATGGAAAAATGCGCCCGCTGGGGATTCCCACCTTTACAGACAAGCTGGTACAGGAAGTCCTGAGAATGATACTCGAAGCGGTTTATGAGCCTGTATTCGTGACAAACTCGCATGGATTCAGACCGAACAGGAGTTGCCATACGGCATTGAGATCGCTCAGAAAGGAGTTTACCGGCATCAGATGGTTTGTTGAAGGGGATATACGCGGTTGCTTTGATAATATCAATCACCATGCGCTGGTGGAGATTATCAGCAGGAAAATTAAGGATGCAAGGCTTATAAAGCTGATCTGGAAATTCCTGAAAGCCGGCTACTGCGAAGAATGGGTGTATCACAATACTTACAGCGGTACGCCTCAGGGTGGAATCGTATCACCGTTATTTGCAAACATATATCTGCATGAACTGGATAAGTTTGTGCTACGGATGGCCGAAGAGTTCGACAGACCCAGGGAACGGAACAGTACCCACGAATACAACAAGATTATGTGGCAGATTGAGAAGGTAAAAAGGGAACTGCAAACCGCCGACAACAATAACAAGGCAGCGCTTATCAAGCGCAGAAACACATTGCAGGCGGAACAGCGGAGAATCCCCTATACCAGTCAAACTGACAAGAAGATCAAGTATATTCGGTATGCAGATGATTTCATCATCGGGGTAAAAGGAGACAAAGAGGACTGTATTCGCATCAAGAAGCAGCTATCCGAATTTATCGCCAATGTTCTGTTTATGGAGCTGAGCGAAGAAAAGACACTCATCACGCACAGCAATCAGTATGCAAGATTCTTAGGCTACGATGTCAGAGTCCGAAGGAATGGGCAGATTAAGAGATCAGGAAAAAACGCAGTGCGGACGCTCAACAATAAGGTTGAACTGAATATTCCGCTGCAAGACAAGATCATGGCGTTTTTGTTCAAAAATGATCTCGTTATACAGAAACCCGATGGCAAGATCATACCCATTTCCAGAACCCGTATGCTGCATTGCACAGAATTGGAGATTGTGCAATCCTATAATGCTGAACTGCGAGGGATTTGCAA
Source organism: Candidatus Faecivicinus sp. (assembly GCA_051883655.1). Taxonomy (GTDB): domain Bacteria; phylum Bacillota; class Clostridia; order Christensenellales; family Aristaeellaceae; genus Faecivicinus. Next base: position 4,682 of record JBJEUD010000122.1, read on the forward strand.
TTACTATGCGCTGGCAAGCAATTTCAATAAGCTGAATTATTTCGCTTATCTTATGGAATATAGCTGCCTGTGTACTCTGGCTGCAAAACATAAGAGCAGCATACGGAAAATCCTTAAAAAGTATAACGATGGTCAAGGCAGATGGGGTATCCCATACAAGACAAAGGTATGTGAGAAGCGCGCCTACTTCGCAGAATATGCAAAGTGCCGTGAAACGAAGGAAGTCAAAGATGTGATGACCAATGTGGCTTTCAAAAATCGTTATTCGCGTACGACTTTTGACAAACGCCTTGCCGCCGGAAAATGTGAATTGTGTGGAACCGCGGATGCGAAGCATTACGAAATCCATCATGTTCGCAAAGTTGTTGATCTGAAAGGAAAGGAACTTTGGGAACAGGTGATGATCGCCAAGCGACGCAAGACGATGGTGGTTTGTGAACAATGCCACTGCAGAATTCACGGAAGAAACAGAGTTTTATAATACAGAGCAATAATGGCGAGCCGTGTACATTGAAAGGTGTAAGCACGGTTTTGGGAGGGAACTGTACAAACCTGCTGCAGAAATGCAGTAAGGCGGTACTTTTCTACTCTACATTATAACACAGCGGGCGGCGCTTTTCAAGAATACCGCGTCACAGCCGGACGGGGCTTTTCTTTGGACCGCCCTGCGCCGATGGGCTGATAATCCACCTTCATTGCAATGAAGGCTTCCAGCCGCTGGCGCTGCAGCCGCAGTCTCCGCCGCTCAATAAAGCGGAGGTCCACCGCTTCCCACAGAAACACCCATGCAAAAATGTCGATGCATTCAATCCAGAGCTGCCGGGCATTGCAGTGCTCCGCAACAAACATGCCCGCCAGTCCGATGATGCCGACGATGAGCATGGCGCCGGAGAGGATGGCGTTGCGCCTCATATCCCGTCTGTTGGCAATGCGCTGCAGCGAAAAGTAGTTCCGGATGGCCTCGCGATAGATCTGCTTCTCACGATCGTCGATGCAGTCGCTGTAAATGCGCAGCGTCAGCGGCGTGCGCGGAGGGAATTTCTGCGCGCTGCCGGTCAGGAAATCGGCGACCTCCGATGAGATCACCTCCCCGGAGTTGGCAGAATAGGGGGACAGAAAATCGGCGTCGTCGCGCACAGTCATCATGATCCGCCCATCGCTCTGCGGCGGCTTCCGGCGCATGGCATTGAACTTCTTCATCATTGGCTTCACCCTCGATCCTGATGGATTCATATCAAAAATGATTTTACACCCCGGAGGCTCTGTTGACAAGCGGCTTGCGCGAATTCACGCGAAAATTGGGATGAATCCGCCGTTTCCTCCTAAAATCGCTGAAAACCGGCGATTTCTTCTGTTTTAGGAGAAAACGCTTTGTTTTCCCATGGCGCAGGTCGCGTGGGCTGCCTATAATGGAGTCAAACATCGTCGATCGACCGGGATTGCAGCGCAGAGAAGCTCTGAGAGGAACGCAGACGTCCTTGCACGAAGCGTTCTGCAGCCGCCGCAGCAGCGAAACGGCCGGACGCCAGGGCCGGGCCAGAATCCGGAAAACGGACAGCCTGCAGAAGAAGGTCGATCACCAGGGAGGCAACGCCTATGAAAGAACACAGCCGGCACATGCGCACAATCATGCGGCTGATTCTGTTCGCAGTCTGTGCCAATGCAGCCGTTCAGCATCTGGACGTGGTTGCGCATGCGATCGGTGATCTGCTGGGCGTTGCCGCTCCGATTCTTCTGGGGCTGTTTGCGGCGTTTATCCTGACCATTCCCATCAATGCGCTGGAGAGGCATCTCATCCGTCCGCACGGGAAGCGGGCGCTGACGCTGCAAAAGAAGCTGCAGCGCCCATTGAGCATTGCGCTGAGCATCATTCTGATCGTGGCCGCGATTGCCTTCGTCAGCATCGCAGTGATTCCCAATCTGGTCAGCAGCCTGCACAGCATGATCGCAGATCTTCCCGCATTGCTGGAACAATTCAAGGAGGCCTCGCTGCCGTTCAAGGAGCAGGCTCCCGAACTGGTCGCAAGGATCCAGAATCTGAGCTTTGACGCCCTCGGATTTGAAAGCGCGCTGTCGGCGATTCTGACCCGAAACACGGATTCTGTGGCAGACGCCGTCGTCGCCGTCGCAACCTCCGTGTTTGGCAAGGCACTCAGCGCAATGCTGGGGCTGATCATCGCGATCAGCGCCGCCTGTCAGAAGGAGCGGCTTGCCGCACAGGCGATACGGTTTGTGCAAACCTTCTTTGCAAAAAACAAGGCGGAAAAGATGATCGGGCTCGTCCGCAGGGTGCGGAACATCTTTGCGAATTTCATTACCGGACAGGTTCTTGAAGCAATCGTTCTGGGGGCGATGGTGTTTGCGGGCATGCTGATCTTCCGCTTTCCGCACGCGTTCTCGATCAGCGCGCTGGCGATGGTGATGGCGCTGATTCCCATCCTGGGCGCATGGATTTCGGCCATCGTGGGCGCAATCCTGGTTCTGGCCTCGGACGGACTGATCCGGGCGGTGGGCTTTGTCCTTCTGATCATCATCCTTCAGCAGATCGAGGGCAACATCATCTATCCCCGCGTCATGGGAAATCGCGTCGGATTGCCCTCGCTCTGGGTGCTGGCGGCCATCACCCTTTGCAGCGCATTGATGGGCATATGGGGAATGCTGCTGTTTGTGCCGCTGTTTGCGGTCGTCTATCAGCTGACTCGGGACCAGATGCACAGCCGTCAAGAAATGCAAAGCGCCCATTGAACCGGATGGGACATGGTATGATCGGGTAGTAAAATGATATGCTGTCTAAGGATCGGCCCCTGCGGAAGTGCGATGACCTCGGCGTTTCCCATGGAAAACCAACCGGCAAAGCTCCACTGTCTCTCGCGGAGGGAGCTCGTCACCTGCGGCAGGGCAGATACGCAAGATTGATCCGTATAGCCAACAAAAATGACGAGGTGAACCTCATAACACAGAAAAATGAGTGTTTAACTGCGTATAATGGGGTAAAAAGAAAACATCCGACAGGATTGCATCAAATCCTATCGGATGTTGTGGCAAATCCGGTTGATATTGATACAGTGGACGATGCACCAGAGAGGGTGCAAGGGCTGGTGCAATGCACCCTCTTAACATAGAGGCCCCTAGCTCTCTGGTTTTGTTGCGGAAATCAGGAAGAACCGGTTGGTGTAGTCCGGATGGATCCTTCGACCGTATTTCTCGGGATAGACGAGGTCGGCGACTTCCATGTCAATGGAGATGCGGCTCATGCCATTTTTCAAAAGCACATCCACATCCCACTGTGGGCGGCGGCAATCGCTGATATAGAGCTTGTCCGCGATGTCGTTGCGCTCGCGGATCATGGAGAGACTCGTGGCTGGGTATTGGTATGCTGATTCCGGCTGTTCGCGATACTGACGCTGTGTTTCGCCCGTGCGGTCGGCCTCACGGAACTGCGCGCCGTAATTTGCGTCGCCATTGAGAAGCCGTCCGCCCGGAGCCAATACGCGGCACATCTCCGCATAAGCGCGGGCGGGATCCGGCAGCGTCCATGTAACGTTCCGGGTGAAGATGAAGTCGAAGCGGCTGTCATCAAAGGTCATCTGCTGGGCATCCATCTGTAGAAAGTGGACGCCATCGTAGCCAAGCTCCCGGGCATTCTTCCGGGCATGCTCTACCATGTCCCCGGAATAGTCGATGCCCGTGACCTCGCAGCCCAGATCTGCCAGCATGAAGGCAAAGAAACCTGCGCCAGTGCCCAGATCCAGTGCGCGCAGCGGCTGCTTCTTAGGCAGGTATTCCCGGATGAGCGCCGTCCAGACGCCCCGCAGTGGGCCGTCCAGATCCAACCGGCGCGCATCGCTGAACTCTTCGGCGCGCCGCGACCAGTAGGTGTTGATGCGATCCATCATTTCCATATCTATTTCTCCCCAAAGTGATAGTCTGTCGGACGAACGGAGCCGAGGATGTGCAGAAGCGGCGTAGTTTCATCTGCCATCAGCAGACGGACGTTGACCCCGTAGGCTTCCCGCACGCTTTCCTCGGTAACGACTTCCAGCGGCGTTCCGGCGCGGAAGACCCTTCCATCCTTCAAAATCAGAATCCGGTCGGCATAGCGGCAGGCCATGGACAGATCATGCAGGATTACCAGGGTTGCCGCCCTTCGGTCGCGAGTGTAAGCGCGAACCAGCTCCAGCATCTCAATCTCGTTCTGCATGTCCAGATTGGCAGTCGGCTCGTCGAGAATCAGCACCTTTGGTTCCTTGACCAGCGCCTGTGCGATGCTCACCACCCGACGCTGTCCTCCGGAGAGCTCGTTGTACGGACGATCCGCCAGATGGTCGATCTTCAGCTTTTTCAGAATTGTCCAGACCTTTTCCAGCTCGGCTGGGTCTACCCGCAGCCCAAGCCGGTGCAGCCGTCCCAGCAGAACCACGTCGAACACGGTCAGTGCGGCTTGCACAGCACTCTCCTGCGTCAGGTATCCCACCAGCGCTGCCACCTCGGAAAAGGAGTAGTCCTTCCGGTTTTTTTCGCCGAGATACACTTCACCCCGGGGCGTGAGGTAGCCCAGGATGCTCCTGACCAGTGTGGTCTTGCCTGCGCCGTTTGCGCCCACGATTGCGGTGATCTCGCCCTCCCGCGCCTCAAAGCTCAGGCCATCCAGAATCGGCTTCCCACGACGATAGGCGAACGACAGGTTTTCCACGCGAACGTTCATGCTACCGACCTCCCTTGCCGCGCATCACCAGCGCAAAGAAAAACGGAACGCCAATGATGGAGGTGACGATGCCAATGGGAAAGATGGTGCCGGGTACGATCAGCTTGCTCAAAATCGACGCGATCGACAAAAGCGCCATGCCACACGCCGCCGAGACAGGAATGTAGAAGCGCTGATCCTCGCCCGCCAGCATGCGTGCAATGTGCGGTCCGGCGAGACCGATGAAGCCGATGGTGCCGGTGAAGCACACTGAGACCGCAGACAAAAGCGAGATCAGGAAGAACGCCTTCAGCTTCAGCCGGTTGACGCGGATACCAAGGCTCTCTGCCTTTTCATCACCCATCAGCAGCGCAGTGTATTTCCAGGAATCCTTCATCAGCAGCGGAAACACGACAGCTACGGTTGCGGTGGTGATTGCCAGACGCGGCCATGTGGTACGCTGCAGGCTGCCGAAAGACCAGAATACGATGCTCTGGTTCTGGCTCTCGGATGCACCATATTGAATCAGCGCCAGCAGCGCCTGAAACAGAAACAGCAGCGCGATGCCCGCCAGCACCATGGAATTGGTGTTCATGCTCCGCATCCGTCCCATGCAATAGATCAGCAGGCAGATGAGCATGGCAAATGCGAACGCACAGGCGCAGATGCCAGCTTCGCCCAGCCCCAGCACAATGGCCAGCGACGCGCCGAAGGACGCACCCGCGCCCACGCCGAGGGTATAGGGACTCGCCAGCGGATTGTGCAGGATGGTCTGCATCACCGCGCCGGAGCTGCCCAGGGCAAAGCCGACAACCAGCGCCATCAACGCGATGGGCAGACGCATCTCCCAGACGATCACCTGCGTAGTGGCAGGGGCCGCACTGCGGCGAAACAGGCATGCCAGGACATCGCCCACGGGCAGCATTGCCGCGCCGGTCATGACATCCACGATCAGCGAAGCGACGCATACCGCGAACAGAATCGCAAGCACGACATACTTTTTCCGATTCTGATTGCTGTAAATGGACGCGCCGGTATTCCCGGCAGCGCCCATCCCCTGAACTGCATTTTTTGTCATTTTACTCTCCGTCCAGCGAAATCAGCCACACGCCCTCCAGTTCCACGGGCATATACTTCTCAAAGAAGCTCTCCAGATTCGCCACGGGATCCACGTCCTCAAACAGCTCCGGGTGGATCTGCTTGGCGATGAACTGCGTGCCGGCGAAGTCGAAGATGTGGCGGGAGAGGTCGTGGTACACAGCGCTGAGCTTGCCGTTCTGCACAGCGCTCAGGCTGCTCCAACCAGTGCGGGACGCATAGGATTTCAGTGCAGCCTTCGCTGCGTCCGCATCCGCACCATAGCCCAGCACCACATTGTCGCTGACGTCCGTCCGGGGACTGGCAGTGAAGATGATGAGCTCAGGATCGGCGGCAATGACCTGTTCCGGTGCAATCTCCACGCTGTTGACGTCACCCAGATCCGCAGCGATGTTGGTTCCACCACACTGACCGATCAGCGCGCCCCACATGCGGGTGGACCAGGTGTTGCCAAAGGTTCCAGGGCCCATGCTGAACTCCATGTAGACGCTGGGACGCTCCGCATCCTCGCCTAGGGTTGCAATGCGGTCATAGACCAGATTCATCTGCTCTTCGTAAAAGTCGGCGATCTCTGCCGCGCGGGATTCGTTGCCCATGATCTGTCCGAGCAGCAACATGCTGGCACGGTGCATCTCCAGCGTCTGGGCGTGGAAGTTGAAAAACACCACGGGGATTCCGGCTGCGTCAAACTTCTCCAGTTGGGTCTCCATGAAGGTGTAGTTGACCGGCGCGCTCATCAGCACCACGTCGGGATTCAGCGCAAGGATGGCCTCGACGTTGATGTCGTCGTTATAACCCACGTCCGGGATCTCCAGCAGCTGCGGAAACGCCGTCGTGTAGGTTGCCCATGCGTCCTCGCGGCGTCCCTGCCAGTAGGCATGGCTGTAACCAGCGATCTTGTCAACCCCCTCCGCACCGGTGACGGCGAGGTACTCCTCGATGTTGAATGTGATCACCACGCGCTGCACATCCTTTTTGACCGTGACCTCCCTGCCCAGTACATCCGTGACTGTGATCGTCTCCGCTTCAGCCATCGCGCAGCCCAGCGAACTCAGAAGCAGGGCAAGTGCCAGCAGCATGGCAAAGAGCTTTCGTTTCATAAGATCATCCTCCGAAAAATCTATTTCCTCAACGCGCTTGTATGCCCGTGAGAATCCGGTTCAATCGACTTCCTCCGCATCCACAAAGACGGAGACCGTCTGGAAGGGCAGGGGCTTTCGGCTCAGCTTGATGGCATCCTGCACCATCGTCGTCAGATTCGTGCAGCAGGGTGTATCCATGCGGATGACCGTGACGCTGCGGATGTCATTGATGGAGATGATCTTGGCCAGCTTGGTACTGATGTCGAAATCCGTCTCCGGACAGCACAGCAGCGGAATCCGCCCGGGTGTCAGTCGGTCATGAAGGTTGACATGGCAGAACGCGGCGCAGTCTGCGGCCACCAGAAGGTGCGCTCCATGAAAGAAGGGCGCGGTCTCTGAAATCTTCCACAGCTTGATGGGCCATTGCAGCAGCCTGAATCCTTCGCCGTTTTCCAGACGCTCCGACGTAGCAAACGGATCGCCGCTTTCCCATGGATTGTGCGGTCTGATGATTGACATATGCAGCCTCCTATCGTCCTCCCGATGCCCTGAAACGAGAAGAGGCGCGCCGTTCACCACGCAGCGCGCCTCCACCGCCATGGATGGAATCAACATAGATGGAATGAATCAAGGGTTCCGTTCATCACAAGTGCATTATACCGGCGGGAACAACCTCGCACAAGCTCCCGTGGGGGATACGATTTTTCTCTTTCGGGTATCCCCCTGACCCTTTTTCGCTCCAAATAGCATCCTCAACCTTCCGTTTCGCTCCAATATACAGATAATTCCTATACTTTATTAGAAAAAACTTTGTGAATTTCCCACAAGAAATTCCTCCAGATCCCGTGCCGGGGCATGGGATATCCTATGTACAAGCTGAAGCCAATAGAGCTACAGGCGGACATCAAGAAAAAGGCATCCCTTTGCAGAGCTTGCGCAAGGGGATGCCGTCCTGATTTATAATGCCAATACACTGTTGGTTCCCCTGCTGGTACAGGGGTTACAGCACGGAATCAATGAGCCTTTGGGTATAATCGGTCTGGGGATGGTGAATGATTTCATCCGGCGTTCCGGACTCGACGACCCTGCCCTGATACAGCACCAGCACCCGGTCGCAGAAAGCCTGCACCAGCGCCAGATCGTGGCAGATCAGCAGAAAGGAGAGGTTCTCCTGTGCCTTGAGCTCGATCAGCAGAGACAGAATCTGCTTCTGCACGGTAACGTCCAGCGCACTGGTGGCTTCATTCCGTCCGGGAAATTGTCCTAATGGTCCGAACACCGCATCTGAGCGGTGTTCGTGACCCGAAAGCTGAGAATGTGCAGATGGCGGAAGCTGCTATTTCCCATGTGGACATTTCTAATCTTTCGAAACGTCCCTACACGCGACTCTGTGGCGGACAACGCCAGCTCGTCATGATTGCACGGGCGTTGGCACAGGATATGCCGCTGGTCATCTTGGACAAACCCACCCCAGTGCTGGACTTGGCTTTCACCTTTTGATCCACTTTTTTAATTTGATCGTGACGGAGATCACAAATTCAATGCTTTCCCATCGATCATCTTTTTCTACTTTTTCCCGGCAACTCGCCAGAGCCAAGCCTCTGATCTGCTGGCTGCGTTCGCGGTTGGCCACTGGCTGTGGCCTGTGGTTCCAGAAATCATTTGTCCATCGAAGTTGATTCCTTCTCAGAGTATATCTCAATAAAAAGTTACTTCACGATATTGTAAAATACAC
>JBJEUD010000123.1:0-13050 GCA_051883655.1 Candidatus Faecivicinus sp.
AGCGTGCAGATGTCGTGGGTGCGGTAGCGCAGCATGGGCGTGCCTTCCTTGGTGATGGTGGTGAACACCAGCTCGCCGGACTGGCCGTAGGGCAGCTGTTCGCCGGTGGCCGGATTGATGATCTCAGCGATGACGTGGTCCTCATTGATGTGCATGCCGTTCTTTTCCAGGCAGGCAAAGGACACGCCGGGGCCGGCGATTTCCGTAAGGCCGTAGATGTCGCAGGCGTCGACGCCCAGCAGCTCCTCGATGTGCACGCGCATCTCCTCGGTCCAGGGCTCCGCGCCGAAGAAGCCGGCCTTGAGCTTGATGTCCTTGCCGGGCACGAGTCCCATCTCCCGGATGGTCTCGCCCAGATAGGTGGCGTAGGACGGCGTGCAGCACAGCGCGGTGACGCCCAGCTCCTGCATCATCATGATCTGGCGCTGCGTATTGCCGCTGGACATGGGAATGACCATTGCGCCGATCTTCGTCGCGCCCTGATGCGCGCCGAGACCGCCGGTGAACAGGCCGTAGCCGTAGGCAACCTGGACGATGTCGTCCGGCGTCACGCCGCCCGCGGTCAGCGTGCGGGCCATCATTTCCGTCCAGACCTCCACGTCGTTCGCGGTATAGCCGGAGATGATGGGATGGCCGGTGGTTCCGGAGGAGCCTTGGACGCGCACGATGTCCCGCTTCGGCACCGCCAGCAGGCCGAAGGGCCACTGGTCGCGCAGGTCGGTCTTCTCCATGAAGGGCAGATATTTCAGATCCTCCACGCTGCGGATGTCCTCGGGCTTCACGCCCTTTTCATCCATGCGCGCGCGGTACATCGGCACATTGTCGTATTCGTGGCGAACGGTCTTCACCAGACGCTCGCTCTGAAGATGCATGCGCTCATCGCGGCTCATGCATTCCATCTCGGGGTTCCAGATCCTGTGTTCACGCTTTACACTCATGGGAATGACACCTCCATTGGTTGATCTCTCAGCCTTCCACCTGCGACGCCACCAGATTCTCCGCCGAATACATCTTGCGCAGCTTCGGCTTCTCAATCTTGCCGGTGGGATTGCGGGGAACCGATGCGAAGATGATTCGCCTCGGGCGCTTATAGCGCGGCAGCTGCTTGCAGAATTGCTCGATTTCCGCCTCGGTGCACTCTGCGCCGGGCTTGAGTTCAATGATCGCCGCGGCGATTTCGCCCAGGCGGGGATGCGGCAAGCCGATGACCGCCACGTCCTTGATCGCCTCGTGGGCGCGCAGGAAGTCCTCAATCTGGACCGGATACAGGTTTTCGCCGCCGGTGATGATGACGTCCTTCTTTCTGTCCACCAGATAGATGAAGCCGTCGGGATCCTGCATGGCCATGTCGCCGGTGTACAGCCAGCCGTCGTGAAGCACCTCGCGGGTCGCCTTTTCATCCTTGTAATAGCAGGTCATGACGCCGGGGCCCTTCACCGCCAGCTCGCCCACCTCGCCCCTCTTGACGTCGGACCCGTCAGGATTGATGATGCGCACCTCCCAGCCATAGCCGGGAACGCCGATCGCACCGACGTGGTCGATGTTCTCCACGCCAAGGTGGACGCAGCCGGGGCCGATGGATTCGGACAGGCCATAATTCGTGTCGTATTGATGGTTCGGAAACTTTTCCTTCCAGCGCTTGATCAGGCTCTGCGGCACGGGCTGAGCGCCGATGTGCATCAGCCGCCACTGATCCAGCGCGCAGCCGCGCAGGTCGATCTCGCCGCGATCGATCGCATCCAGGATATCCTGGGCCCACGGAACAAGCAGCCAGACGATGGTGCACTTCTCCTCCGCCACAGTGCGGATGATGGTCTCGGGGCGCACGCCCTTGAGCAGCACTGCCCTGGAGCCGGAGATCAGGCTGCCAAACCAGTGCATCTTCGCGCCGGTGTGATACAGCGGCGGGATGCACAGGAACACATCGTCGTGGGTCTGGCCATGATGCTTCTGCTCCACGACGGCGGAATGCACCAGGCTTTCGTGGTTGTGGAGGATTGCCTTGGGAAATCCAGTGGTGCCGGAGGAGAAGTAAATCGCCGCGTCGTCCGCGTCCGTCAGCTCCACCTTTGGCGCCGTGCTGGACTGATTTGCCGCGAGATGCAGGTAGTTCTCCGCAAAGGTCGGGCAGTTGTCGCCGACATAGAACAGCAGCTTCACGCGCGGCATCTGATCCGCGATCTCCTCCACGCGTCCGATGAACTCCGGCCCGAACAGCAGGGCGTCCGCATCCGCAAGATCGCAGCAGTACCGGATCTCGTCCGCGGCGTAGCGATAGTTCAGCGGCACGGCCAGCGCGCCGGTCTTCAGCACGCCGAAGTAGATCGGCAGCCACTCCAGACCGTTCATCAGCAGAATGGCCACGCGGTGGCCCTTGCGGATGCCGCGGCTCATCAGAAGATTGGCGCAGCGGTTCGCCTTTTCGTCGAACACACTCCACGTAATCTCCCGGCGGAATTCGGACGATGCGCCCGATTCGACCAGACTGTACTCTTTCCATGTGACGCGGCGGATTTCCTGAACGTCGGGATTGATCTCCACCAGTGCGACCTCATCGCCATAGTCCCTCGCGTTTCTCTCAAGCATCTGTGTGATTGGCATTCAGCTTCCTCCTTCGAGCTTCAGAGGACGGAAGATATACAAAACCCGTCCTCCACATTTTTGCAGAGGACGGGAAAATCCCGTGGTACCACCTCATTTTGACGTCCCCTCACGGAGACGCCCTCGTCGAGTCCGCGAGTCCCGCGATACTCAAACGCGATAACGGGCGAACCCGGCGCAGCCTACTGGGCAATGCCGTTCGGTGCGCTGCTCCGGAACGTATTCATTCTCCGTCCAACGCTGCCTTCCAGCCGCCGGCAGCTCTCTGAAGATGACACTGGAGAATTACTTTTTTCCTTCGTTGCAGTTAAATTTACTAAATTCTAACACAGGCGTCACAGCGCGTCAAGTTAATTCTGCGTTTTTTAATTAACCTTCCACGGAAACGAAGGGCACCTGGTTCGTGCCATCCTGCCACAGGCGTTCAATATTATAATAATTGCGCTCCTCCGGATGAAACAGGTGAACGATCACGTTGGCGTAGTCCAGCACGATCCACCGGGATTCATGCATGCCCTCGCGGCGCCGCGGCAGCACGCCGTCCTCCGCCAGCTTGTCCTCCAGATCCTCTGCCAGAGAGCGGACGGACTGCACGTTGCGGCCGCTGGCGATCAGGAAATAATCCGTGATCGACGTCATGTGGTCCACTTCCAGAATCTGGATGTCCAGCGCACCCTTTTTGTCCAGAATTTCAGCCATCTTCAAAACGAGATCCCTTGTTTCCATTGACAATCCTCCTATTGATTCAACTTATCCTTCTATCGTCTGCAAGGTTCGCGCACCCGGCGTACCGCCGCCGCGAATCACATGTTCGCTCGTTAGCCTGGCGCACAGCCGCGTGGCTGCATTCAGGTCCGTCTCCGCCAGCGCCCGAGCCTCTTCCAGCCCTTCAAAGGGCTTGCGATTCGGCTCCACAAAATCCGCCACGTAGATCAGCTTCTCAAGCGGCGTCATTCCCGTGCCGCCCAGCGTATGCTTGCGGATTGCCGACAGGATCTCCGGATCCCTCACGCCGTAATCCCGCTGCGCGACCAGCATGCCCGCCGGGGCATGCAGCACCGGCTCCATGTTCAGCTCCGCCTCGTCCGCGTCCGGGACATTGCCGCGCACCAGCTGCACCATGTCCTCGTAGCGCATCCACTTTGCGCAGTCGTGCAGCAATCCGGCCAGATAGGCCCGCCGGGGATCCACTCCAAAGCGCGCCGCCAGCCGCTGCGCCGTCTCCGCCACGCCCAGCGTATGCTGATAGCGTCCGGGCTTCAGCCTGCGCTTCAGCTCACTTTTGACCTCGTCCATGGACATTCCGCACAGGTACAGGCCCTTTTCGTGGATATACTCCGCAACTTCCGCTGGCACAAGGTGGCTGATGGAGCGCCCTTCCGCCACGAGGCGGCGGATGTCCGTGGACGAAATGTCCGGCCCGCTCACGTCCAGCACATGGATCCTTGCGCCGAACTCCCGTGCCAGCTCCTGTGCCCGCGCGCGAACGGCGTCCGCATCGAATCCCGGGCGGCCGACTGCGGCAAATTCGCACATCTCTGCGACCGCGCTGAAATTCCGCCAGGTTTTCAGCACCTCGACTGTATCCGCACCGATCACATATACCCACTCAACGCCCGGATGCTCTGCACGAAGCTGGCGCAGCGTATCCACCGTATAGGTGGTTCCCTCGCGCATCACTTCAATCTCCGAAGCGGTCATACCCGGCTGTGTCTTTGCCGCCAGGCGCGCCATTTCCATTCTGTCACGCCGATCCGTCTCGCGCTGTTTGTGCGGAGGATCGCCCGCGGGCAGCAGCATCACGCCGTCGAGACTGCACGCGCCGATGACCGCCCGCGCAATTTCCAGGTGCCCGTTGTGCACGGGATCCAGCGTTCCGCCCATGATTCCCATTCTCATCGGAACCGCCCCCTTTTCTCCATTATACACGAAAAATCGCCGGATGAAAAGCCCCGATTGAATATCCTGCCTCACGTTTGCCCACAATATTTCAGGAGGGAAAATTATGGGAAAATGGATTGATCGCGCTGCCGGACTGGCACTGTTGTCCTTGCTGTTCTACCTGCTGTTCCTGTACGCTTTTGATAATATCGCGCTTTCCTGCGCTCTGTCCTTCGCCTGCTGCGGACTGCTGCTGCATATCCGGAAGAGGCGACCCGTCACTGCGAGGATGTCCGTTTCGCAGGCCGAGGCGCTGCTGATGCAATGGGCGTGCGGTCCGGAGGAACAGGCCCGGGCGCAAATTGCGCGGCTGACCGGGCTCTGCGAAGGCTCTGAAACGCTGATCTACGTGCCGAAGCACCCCGCGGCGACGCTGTCCATCGGCGAGATCTTCTCCATCTGGCGGGAGCACCGGGATGCATCCTGCATCACCATCGCGGCCCTTTGCCGGACGGACGCCCGGGCCTGCAGCCTGGCGAAATCGCTGCCTTCTCCAACCGTGGAAATCATCGATGCGGCGCGGCTGATTCCGCTGATCCGCACTTCCAACCTCTCCGCGCCCCAGACGCCGCGTTTCCGCCACTGGTCGGCAAAGCTGAGTGCGGCAATCGCCGCTCTGCCCGGGCGCAAGTCATGGCAGCGCAACGCGCTTTTCGGGCTGATGCTGATGCTTCTCTACCTCATCGGCGGCAATCCCGCCTATCTGCTTCTGTCCATCGGCACGCTGTTTCTGGCAGGAATCGGCCTCAGGCAGCATCACCGCGCATAAGAAAGGCGCGACCATCCCTGCGGATGGTCGCGCCTCGATCCGAGCTTACAGCTCCTCCAGCTTGATTCTGGAATTCTCGCGCGCCTGGCGATAGATTGAAAAGCGGTTGCCGATGCACTGAACCGGTTCGGCATGCACGCGCTCGCACAGCGCCTCGCAGGCCTCTCGCGCAGTGAAGGGGGCGTTTCTCTGAACGTTGACCTTGATCAGTTCGCGCGCCTCCAGCGCATCCCAGCACTGCTTCACCAGGTTGTCGTTGATGCCGTCCTTGCCGATCTGAAGGACCGGCTCCATCGTGTTGCACATCGAGCGAAGCGCCGCGCGCTGCTTGGTTGTCATATTTCTTCCTCCTGTTATTCTACAAAGTCGAATTCCATCTCGCCGATGACGACGGAGTCGCCCTCCTTCGCGCCCTTTTCGCGCAGCGCGTCGATCACGCCCATGCGGCGCAGCGAGCGATGGAAGTAGTTCAGAGATTCCTCGTTGTCGAAGTTGACGGATGCAATCAGCTGATCCATCAGGCGCCCGGACACGAAATAGACGTCGTTCTGGCGCTCCACCGCAAACGGCGCACTGTCCAGATCGCTCAGCTCATACAGCTCCTCCTCGGAGAACGGCTCCGCAGGCGGGCAGGTATCGAGCATTTCGATGGTCGCATACATCAGCTCCTTGAAATCGGGATTGGTGGCTGCGGACACCGGGAAGATCTGCAGTCCCGTTCCGGCCAGCTTTTCGCGCATGCGCCCCAGGTTTTCTTCCGCGCCGGGCAGATCCATCTTGTTGGCGACCACGATCATCGGACGATTCTTCAAATCACCGTAGGCTTCCAGCTCCTTCATGATCGCATCGAAATCCTCCAGCGGATCGCGATACTCGCTGCCGGAGATGTCGACCACGTGCAGGAGCATCCGGGTGCGCTCCACATGGCGCAGGAAGGCATGTCCCAGGCCGACGCCCTCGGACGCGCCTTCCACCAGTCCGGGGATATCCGCCAGCACAAAGCTGTACTCGCCCTGCTTCACGATGCCCAGATTCGGCTGCAGCGTGGTGAAGTGATAGTTTGCGATCTTCGGCCGCGCAGCGGTCACCACGGACAGGATCGTGGACTTGCCCACGTTGGGGAAGCCGACGAGGCCCACGTCCGCGATGGACTTCAGCTCCAGCGTGACCTCGATGATCTCCTTCTTCTCGCCGGGCTTGGCAAACTGGGGCGCCTGACGGGTCGGCGTGGCGAAGTGCTGGTTGCCGAAGCCGCCCCGGCCGCCGCGCGCCAGCGTCTTCTTGACGCCGGGCTCGTAAAGGTCCAGCAGAAGCTTTCCCGAGTTCTTCTCCCGCACGACCGTTCCCGGCGGCACCTCGATCACCACATCCGCGCCGGACCGGCCCGAGCGGCGGTTGCTGCTGCCGTCCTCGCCGTTCCCGGCGGTAAACTTGCGGTTGAAGCGGAAATCCATCAGCGTGTGCATGCGCTCGGTGGCCATGAAAACCACATCGCCGCCGCGGCCGCCGTCGCCTCCGTCCGGGCCGCCCGCCTGGACGAATTTCTCGCGGTGAAACGACACGCAGCCGTTGCCGCCGTCGCCGGCCTTGACCGTAATATTGACTACATCAACAAAAAGTGCCATGTCTATCTCCTGTTCGTCATGCTTTCAGAGCGTCGCTCTCCATGTGCTTTTCGCAAAGTCCGTCTGCCAGAGGACAGCGGTCGCACGCGGGATTCCGCGCAGCGCACACGCGCCGCCCATGCCAGATCAGCAGATGATGTCCGAAGGACCAGATTTCCCGGGGAAGCAGTTCTCGAAGCTGAACCTCTACCTTCTCCGCCGTGGTCGCATCCGCCAGTCCGATCCGGCGCGAAACGCGGAACACGTGCGTGTCCACCGGAATCTGCGCGTCGCCAAAGGCCGCCAGAAGCACCACGCCGGCCGTCTTCTGGCCCACGCCGGGCAGCTTCATCAATTTCTCGCGCGTATTCGGCACCACGCCGTCGTACTGCTCCACCAGCGCGCGGCAGGCGGCGACGATGTTCTTCGCCTTGTTGCGGTACAGGCCGCACTCGCGAATCAGCGGCTCGAGCTCCTCGGGCTCGAGCTTGGCCATTGCAAAGGCGTCGGGGTACTTCGGAAACAGGCGCGCCGTGACCATGTTCACCCGCTTGTCGGTGCACTGGGCGGACAGAATCGTCGCCACCAACGTCTCAAACGGATTGGAAAAATTCAGTTCCGGTTTCGCCTCAGGATAGAGCTTTTCCAGCTCATGCATCACTTCGGCTGCGCGCATCGCATCCATCGTACTCCCCCTTATGTTTTTCTCTTTTGCGGCAGTTTATTATACTATTCTTTGGGCGATCGGGTCAAGTTAAAAGCGCATTTTTCAAGCAAACACGGCAGTTCGGAGCACGCACAGGCGTGCTCCGGATTCTCAGTACATCGGAATCACAGACAGCCGGGGCTTTCCGCTGCCTGTATACTCGACACGGTACAATCCGATGAGGTTGGTGGTATTCACCTGGCGCAGCACGCGCATCACCGCCGCCGTATCCTCCAGCCGAAAGCGCACAGACAGTCCGCAGCCCATCGACACGTCCCTCGGCGTGGATACGATCTTCACTGGAATCCCCTCCCGCCGCAGCGCGCCTTCAAACATGAACACCTGCGACCGCGACCGGAATGCTGCAACGCCGTAGACCTCCTGCATAAGTTTCCCTCCTTCCCAAAAGGACCTGCGCGGCGCCTGGTTCTGAACTGCTGCTCCGCGCAAGTATTATATTGTACGCCCGTATGCGACGGCGCGTGAAGGAGGAATGCCCGTGTCCATCTATTTCGACAATGCCGCCACCAGCAGTCCCAAGCCCGATTGCGTCGTCGACGCCGTGCACCGCGCGCTGACGCAGTTCAATGCCAATCCTGGGCGGTCGGGGCATCGCGCCGCGCTGGAGGCCGGCCGCACCGTTCAGCAGACCCGTGAGCGGCTTCAGGCTCTGATCGGTGCAGAGGAATCCTCGGCGGTGATCTTTGCATCGAACTGCACGGATGCGCTCAACCTGGCCATCAAGGGATCCCTCTGTTACGGCGACCATGTCATCTCGACGATGCTGGAGCACAATTCGGTCCTGCGCCCCCTGAATGAACTGGCCGAGCGCGGGCGCATCAGCCTGACGCTGCTCCCGCCCCGCGAAGACGGCTTCATCGATCCCGGCGACGTCGAATCCGCCATCCGGGACAACACGCGTCTGATCGCCGTCACCCACGCCAGCAACGTCACCGGCGCAATCCAGCCCGTCGCGGCCATCGGTCAGATCGCGCGGGAGCATGGCGTTCGTTACCTGATCGACGGCGCACAGGTGCTGGGGGCGATGCCAGTCAACGTCCGTGCGCTGCGCTGCGATCTCTACGCCTTTCCCGGCCACAAGTCCCTGCTCGGCCCCCAGGGCACGGGCGGGCTGTACATTCGCCCCGGAACTCCGCTGAGAACGCTGCGGGAAGGCGGCACCGGCTCAAGCTCCGACAGCATGCTGCAGCCGAAGGAGCTTCCGGAGCGCTATGAATCCGGGACCGTCAACCTGCCCGGGATCGCCGGCCTGGGCGCCGGATGCAATTACGTGTCCGGGCAGCTCTCCCAGATCATGAGTCACGAGCGCGAGCTGACCACCGCGCTGTATGAAGGGCTGTCCAGAATCAGGGGCGTCGTGCTCTACACCCCCCGCGAAGAGGCGGCCCGGGCCGGCATCGTCAGCTTCAACCTCGGCGACCTCTCCTCCTCGCAGGCCGCGGACGCTCTCTCCCGGGCCGACATCGCCGTGCGCGGAGGTCTGCACTGCGCGCCGGGCGCCCACCGCTTTCTGGGTACGATGCGGCGCGGCGCAGTGCGCGCGAGCGTCGGCTATGCCAACACCTTTGCAGAGGTGGAACAGTTTCTTCGAACGGTGTGTGAAATTTCTGTTGATTCCATGGCGACACCTTGACATTTTCAGGCAGTCTGCCTATACTGTTCATGGATTGATCAATCAGACTTATTTTTGAGCGAAGGAGGCGGAGCAGAATGCTGTTCGTTGTCAACTTTATCCGCAATCATCATCTTCAGTTCCGCCGTCTGTGTATTTCGCATGAGGGTCAATAGGCCTTTCTATATGTCTCATGCCGCCGGACGGACAGCGTTCGGCGGTTTTATTTTGTCCAAATGGAGGTACGTATGCAAGAGAACCAAACCAAACGGCGCAGTGAAGGATTGGCGCTGCTGCGCCGCTTCTCCGAGTTCATGCTCGGGAGCGGCTGGAAATACGCCGGCAGCATCCTCGCTGTCCTTATCACTG
The DNA here is from genome assembly GCA_051883655.1 of Candidatus Faecivicinus sp. Lineage (GTDB taxonomy): Bacteria > Bacillota > Clostridia > Christensenellales > Aristaeellaceae > Faecivicinus. Next base: position 9,624 of record JBJEUD010000123.1, read on the forward strand.
TCGCGGTGTCCTTCCTCACCCCGCTGCTGGTGGCCGGAACGGTGGACGCCATCACCGATGCGCTCAACGGCGCTTCCGATGCGCCGCTGCACCTTCCCGGCGCGGTGGCAGCATGGTTCAGCGCGCGCGGCGGCGTGAACTATCTCGCCTCCCATGTGTGGATCATCGCCATTCTGCTGCTCGCGCTGAGCCTGGTCGGCGGCACGTTTCAGTATCTCCGCGGCAAATGGACGGCGGAGGCCAGTGAAACGATCGCGGAACAGATGCGCCAGCGCCTCTACGCCCACCTGCAGTCGATGAGCTACGACTATCACGTCAAGGCGGAGACCGGCGATCTGATTCAGCGCTGCACGCTGGACGTGGAAACCGTCCGGCGCTTCCTCGCCAATCAGATGATCGAAATTTTCCGAACCGTCATCATGATCGTGCTGGCGCTGACACTGATGTCCCGCATTCACATCAAGCTGACGCTGATTTCGCTGGTTCTGGTGCCGCCGCTGTTCGCCCTTGCCTTCTGGTTCTTCCGCTGGGTGCAGCGCCTGTTCACCGTGGCCGACGAGGCCGAGGGCAAGCTGAGCGCCATGCTCCAGGAGAGCCTGACCGGCGTGCGCGTGGTGCGCGCCTTCGGACGGCAGCGCTACGAGAGCGACCGCTTCGATGCGCGCAACAGTGAAGTGCACGACGAATCCGTGAAGATCACCCGCGTCATGGCCGTCTACTGGTCCGGCTCCGACATGATGGGCATGCTGCAGACGGGCCTGACGCTGGTGTGCGGCGTGTGGTTTGCGCTGCAGGGCGAAATCACCACCGGCAACGTGATCACCTTCGTCAGCTACATCTCCATGCTGATCTGGCCAATCCGACAGCTGGGCCGCATTCTTTCCGACCTGGGCAAGTCCGCCGTCTCCCTCAAGCGCCTCTACGAGATTCTGGATTCCGAGCCCGAGGCGGACACCCCCGGTGCCTCGGAGGCGCCGCTCTACGGCGACATCGAATTCCGCCACGTCGCCTTCCGCTACGACGACGCGCATCCGGTGCTCTCCGACATCTCCTTTACCGCAAAGGCCGGGCAGACCATCGCCATTCTGGGCGCAACGGGCTGCGGAAAGTCCACGATGATGAATCTGCTGCAGCGCCTCTATGAGGTCTCCGACGGCGAGATTCTGATCGGCGGGCGGGACATCCGCACCATCAGCAAGCAGCATCTGCGCACCCGCATCGGATACGTGCTGCAGGAGCCGTTTCTGTATTCCCGCTCCATCCGCGACAACATCGCCATCACCCAGCCGGACGCCGCTCAGTCCCGGGTGGATGCCGTGGCGGAAACCACCGCTTCCACGGGCTTCATTCAGGAGTTTGAGAAGGGCTACGACACCCTCGTGGGCGAGCGCGGCGTGACGCTCTCCGGCGGTCAGAAACAGCGCATCGCCATCGCGCGCACATTGCTCCGCGACAACGACATCCTGATTCTCGACGACTCCCTCTCCGCCGTGGATACCGAAACCGACAAGGCCATCCGCGAAGCATTGACCGACCGCCGCAAAAACGGCGGCAAAACCCCCACCACCTTCATCGTCTCCCACCGCATCACCACGCTGGCCGACGCGGACCTGATTCTCGTTCTGGAAAACGGCCGCATCGCCCAGCAGGGCACCCACGGAGAACTGATTCAGATGGACGGCCTCTACCGCCGCGTCTATCGCATTCAGGCCGCGCTGGAAGACGAGCTGAACCGCGAAACCGCTTAAACGGAGGATTCTATGCAGCAACAACAGGAAAAGGACTTCACCAAACGGTTCGACGCGGGCCTTTGGGTGCGCCTGATCCGGTATATGAAGCCCTATCACAAGCATCTGATCGGCATCATGCTGACCATGCTGGTCAGCGCCGCCTGCGACACCATCTTCCCCCTTCTGACCCGCGAGGCCATCGACCAGTTCGTCATCGTCGGCAACACCGCCGGTCTGGCCGGCTTCATCCTGCGCTATGCCGCCACGGTGCTCGTTCAGTCAGCGTGCATCTTCAGCTTCTGCCAGCTGTCCGGCCGCGCGGAGTGCGGCATCAACCGCCACATTCGCGCCCTGTGCTTCAAGCGCCTTGAGGAACTCTCATTCTCCTATTACGACCAGACGCCGGTGGGCTTCATCATCTCGCGCATGACCAGCGACACTGCCCGCCTGGGCGAAACCGTGGCCTGGGGCCTGATCGACCTGTTCTGGGCGGCGGCTTACATCGTCATCACATCCATCACCATGCTCATGCTCAACGCCAAGCTGGCGCTGCTGGTGCTAGCGGTGGTGCCCATCATCGCCGTGGTGGCCGTCTGGTTCCAGAAGCACATTCTGGCGGGCTACCGCATCGTGCGCAAGACCAACTCCAAGATCACTGGCGCGTTCAATGAGGGCATCATGGGCGCTAAGACCACCAAGACCCTCGTCCGCGAGGCCGCCAACTGCGAAGAGTTCAGCGAGCTGACGGGCACGATGAAGGAGGCGTCCATCCGCGCCGCGGTGCTCAGCGCGCTGTTCATGCCCATCGTCAGCTGCCTGGGCACGGTCTCCATGGCCCTGGTGCTTTGGAAGGGCGGACATGATGTATTCTACCTTCCCCACCTTCTGACCATCGGCACGCTGGCAGCGTTTGTTCAGTACGCTTCCGGCTTCTTCGAGCCGATCAGCTCCATCGCGCGCATCTTTGCCGATCTGCAGGCCTCACAGGCCGCAGCTGAGCGCGTGATCAGCCTGCTGGAGACCGAGCCGGAGATCTTCGACACCCCGGAAGTCATCGAAGAATTCGGCGACAGCTTCAATCCCCATCGGGAAAACTGGCCGGATATTCGCGGCGACGTGGAGTTCGATCACGTATCCTTCCATTATTCCGTCGGCGAGGAGGTCCTGCACGACTTCTCCCTGAAGGTCAAGGCCGGGCAGACCATCGCCCTGGTCGGCGAAACCGGCAGCGGCAAGTCCACCATCGTCAACCTGGTGTGCCGCTTTTATGAACCCACGAGCGGCACAATCCGCATCGATGGCGTGGACTACAAAAAGTGCAGCATTCTCTGGCTTCAGTCCCATCTGGGCTATGTGCTGCAGCAGCCGCACCTGTTTTCCGGCACCATCCGGGAAAACATCCGGTTCGGCCGCCTGAACGCCACGGACGCCGAGATCGAACAGGCCGCCCGCATGGTGGATGCGGAGAGCTTCATCCTCAAGCTGGAAAACGGCTACGACACCCAGGTCGGCGAGGGCGGAAACCGCCTGTCCACCGGCCAGAAGCAGCTGATCTCCTTCGCCCGCGCGCTGATCGCCAATCCGGCCATCTTCATCCTGGACGAGGCCACCAGCTCCGTCGATACCGAGACCGAGCAGAAGCTGCAGGCCGCCATCGCCACCGCACTGGAGGGCCGCACCAGCTTCATCATCGCCCA
>JBJEUD010000124.1:0-13009 GCA_051883655.1 Candidatus Faecivicinus sp.
AAAATCAGAAGGTCATTACCGTAAAAGAGGTGCGCCTGTCTGCCACCATTGAGGATCATGATATCGACGTGAAGCTGAAGAACGCCATCAAGTTCCTCAAGGACGGCAACAAAGTCAAAGCGACGATTCGCTTCCGTGGTCGCCAGATCACGCACTCTGAGATCGGCCGTCAGGTGATGACCGAGTTCGCGGAGCGGATTAAGGAGTATGGAACGATCGACAAGGCTCCCATCATCGAGGGCCGCAATATGTCGATGTTCATCAGCCCCAAGGATGCGAATTAACGCATACCGATGACGAGAGGAGGAAAATCCAATGCCTAAGCAGAAAACTCATAAGGGCGCGGCGAAGCGCTTTAATCTGACCAAGAGCGGCAAGGTAAAGCGCGCTCAGGCCTTCAAGCGTCACATCCTGACCAAGAAGCCCACCAAGCGTACCCGCAACCTTCGCAAGGCGGCCTATCTGACCACCACCGAAGGAAAGACCATGAAGAAGCTCATTCCGTACAAGTAAGGAGGCGAATCAACAATGGCAAGAGTGAAGCGTGCAGTGAATGCACAGAAGAAAAAGCGTAAGGTAATGAAGCTCGCGAAGGGTTACTTCGGAGCGAAGAGCAAGCAGTATCGCGCCGCCAGCGAACAGGTTCGCCGTTCCCTGCGTTACGCATACATCGGCCGCAAGCAGAAGAAGCGCGATTTCCGCAGCCTGTGGATCACCCGCATCAATGCTGCTGCCCGTCTGAACGGACTGAGCTATTCCAAGCTCATGAATGGCCTGAAGGTCGCCGGCATCGATATCAACCGCAAGATGCTGTCCGAGCTCGCCATCAGCGATCCCGCTGCGTTCACCGCCCTGGCTGAGAAGGCCAAGGAAGCCCTGAACAAGTAAATCTGTTATTGCCCGCTCGCAAGAGCGGGCTTTTTCATGAGAAAATGGCTTCGGCTGTTTTAATCTTTGGTTGATTCGCACAAAAAACGAGAAAGTTTACAGCGAGATAACGGCGAGTACATATTCTTGCTTGACTTTGCAGATAAAATCCGGGTATACTATAACCACGTAGATCACTTTATTGAGGAAACATAGGAGGGTTCATATGTATCTGGATCATCGAGTTACGATCAAGATCGCCCGAATTTTGAATATGATCGATCTTTCCGCGCTGCTGCTGGACAACTCAGGCAACGTCATTCTGCCGGAGGGCGATCAGCGCGTGTTCAACCTGCCGGATGCCATTCGACAGAATCCGACCGCGCCGCTGGTGTACGGCGGTATTACGCTGATCGGCACCAGCGAGGAGCAGCCGGTGTTCGTCGTGCTGCCGGGCAACAGCGAGGAGGTCAAGAAGTGCGCCATCCTCTGCGCGGAGCTGATCAACATGATGCTGCGCGAGGACATGAGCCAGACCAACCGCGAGCAGTCGCTGCGCCTGATGCTGCGCGGTGAGGTGGAGGCGAGCGAGTTCGAATCCCTCGCGGCTGAGCACGACATCCCCATGCACGGCAACCGCTGCGTGCTGTACTTCTACTTCCAGGATCTGGAGGCCGAATCCGCAATGCAGATGATGGTGGACGGTCTCGAGCAGGAGGACGATCTGCTGGCCGAGGTCGGCAGGCACTCCATTGCAATGCTGAAGAACGTCGGCGAGGAGGAAAACTTCGACGAGCTGGAGGAATACGCCCGCGCCATTGAAAACACCTTCCTGACCGAAACCGGCAAGGACGTGTTCATCGGCATTTCCGAGCCTCACGACGATCTGATCAGCATTCCGGAGGCCTATGAAGAGGCGCGCAATGCGATTAACGTCGGCCGCATCTATCACAACAATCGCTCCATCTTCGTTTATCGCAATCTGCTGCTGGAGCGCTTCCTGAACGAGGTCTCGCCGGAGATGAGCAGCGCCTACAACAGCCGCATCTTCAACCGCAAGACGGCGCGCCTGTTCAACGAGGAGATGGTGCACACCATTGAGACGTTCTTCGACAACAGCCTGAACCTGTCCGAGACGGCGCGCAAGCTGTATATTCACCGCAATACATTGGTTTATCGCCTCGAAAAGGTGCAGCGCGCCATCGGCCTCGATCTGCGCAACTTCGACGATGCGGTGACCTTCAAGATGATGATGCTGCTGGGCAAGAACACCGGCAACCGCAAGTTCCGCCTGTAATGTCCGCCGACGGGAAAGCATAGATTCGAATCAAATACAGAAGCGTCGGCAGCGCGCCGGCGCTCCTTGTTTCATTGGAGGATATTTATGAAGAGACGGACGGTCATCATCGTTGCGATCGCATGGATGCTCGTGGTCGTTGCGATCGCCTCGTCTGCGCTGACCATGGCGCTCGTCGGGAGCGACAGCGCTGCGCGCCTGGTGAGCGAGGATGACTATGAAGCCCTCCAGCGCTATCGGCGCCTGGAAGAGGTCTATGACACCATGATGAACGACTACTATGTGCCGCTGGAGGAGGAGACGCTCGTGACCGGCGCCATACGCGGCATGATGGAATCCGTTGAGGATCCCTATACTTTTTATTATACCACCGAAGAGATGAAGCAGTCGAATGAGCAGAACGAGGGCATCTATCACGGTGTGGGCATGGTCGTTCAGCTGACTGAGGATGGCTTTATCGAGATTGCACGGGTGTATGAGGACTCTCCGGCAAATACTGCCGGGCTGCTGGCGGGCGACCGCATCGTTGCGGTGGACGGAACGCCCGTGTCCGGGGAAAGCGGAAAGACGCTCAACGAGGCCGTTCAGCTCATTCAGGGCGAGGACGGCACGGATGTTCAGCTCACTGTGCTTCGGGACGGAGAGGAGCTGGAGCTGACCGCAACGCGCGCGGCAGTGAACATCAGCTATGTGGACTATTGCATCATTGACAACAATATCGGCTATGTCAACATTGCGCAGTTTACCGGGGACGATGTCACGGGCTTTGAAGAGGCGGTCGCGGCGTTCAAGATCGCGGGCGTATCCGGCATGGTGGTGGATCTGCGAAACAATCCCGGCGGCCTGCTGACGGATGTGGTCAAAATCTCGGATATGCTGCTGCCTGAGGGGCTGGTGACCTACGTCGAGGACCGGCAGGGCAACCGCCAGGAGGAAAAGTCGGACGCGAAATACTGGGACATCCCCATGGTGGTGCTGGTCAACGGCATGTCGGCGAGCGCTTCGGAGCTGTTCACGGCGGCGATGCAGGACTACGATCGCGCTACGGTGGTCGGCACGAAGACCTTTGGCAAAGGCATTGTGCAGACGCTGATCACCTTTGCCGACGATGGCGCGGGAATGCAGCTGACGACCGCCAGCTATTATTCTCCGAAGGGCCGTTCCATTCATCAGACCGGTGTGGAGCCGGATGTGGTCGTGGAGCTCTCGGAGACCTACAATTCCTCCATCTATGAGCCGGATCCGGAGAACGACAACCAGCTGGCCGCGGCGCTCGAAGAGCTGGAAAAGCGGATTGCGGAGGGCCCCTGGAAGGGGTGAGCGTCGTTTCTTCGAAAAAAACGGACAGCGAATGATCGCTGTCCGTTTTTGCGCTGTTGCTCAGAACATCTTTCTGAGATTGTAGAGCGTCTTGATGTAATCAAACCCGCAGGACTTGTAGAATCTGACGGCGCTCTTCTGTTCGATGCCCGAATTGACGCGGATGCCGTGCGCGCCGGTCTTGCGCGCCCATTCCTCCACGGCGGCGAGCAGCTGCTTGCCGATGCCGATGTGGCGGTACTCATCGTAAATGGCGAGGGCGACGATGTCCTTCATGGGCGGCGCGTAGATCGGGTCGTGATTGTTGGCGTGGATAAAACCGACCACCTCGTCCGTTTCATCAACAGCGACCAAAATCAGGTTCTCAGTGGAGCCGATCAGCTTGCGGATGTTGCACTCGACCTGTTGCTCGGTGAAATCATAGCCCAGACTGATGCGGCAGAGCTCATAAATCCGTTTTGCATCGGAGACCATGCAGCGGCGAATCCTGAAATTCATAAAACCATCCCTTCCACAGTGGAGTTGCTATCTACATTATACCAGAAAATGGGGGAAGGGATCAATAGTGTTAAGAAATATTAAGCAATTTTAAGAAAGAAACTCCCAGACAAACGTCTAGGAGTTTTGGACTGATATCAGTGCTTCAGCAAGGACTCGCCGGTCATTTCGGCGGGCTTGGGGAGCTTCATCAGGTCGAGCATGGTGGGGCACAGGTCGCACAGGCGGCCGGTCTCCTTCAGCGGCTGCTGAGGATTCTCGGGGTCGACGACGATCACCGGAACGGGATTCGTCGTGTGTGCGGTGAACGCGCCTCCGGACACGGGATCGATCATCTGATCGGCGTTGCCGTGGTCGGCGGTGATGATGCACTTGCCGCCCTTGGCGACGATGGCGTCCACCACCTTGCCAACGCACTCGTCGACCGTCTTGACGGCCTTCTTCGTGGCTTCGATCACGCCGGTGTGGCCGACCATGTCGCAGTTGGCGAAGTTGAGGATGATCACGTCGTACTTGTCCTCGTTGATGCAGGGCAGGACGGCCTCGGTCACCTCATAGGCGCTCATCTCGGGCTTCAGGTCGAAGGTGGGAACCTCCTCCGCAGCGGGAGAGGGAACCAGAATGCGATCCTCGCCGGGGAAGGTGCGCTCCTCGCCGCCGTTGAAGAAGAAGGTGACGTGGGCGTACTTCTCGGTCTCGGCGATGCGCAGCTGGGTCTTGCCGCACTTGGAGAGGTACTCGCCCATGGTCATGGACAGGGACTCCGGCGGATAGGCCACCAGCACATTGGGCATGGTCGCATCGTACTGGGTCATGCAGACGTAGGTCACGGGGAAGAAGCCGTGCCTGCGCACGAAGCCCTTGAACTCCGGATCCACGAAGGTGCGGGTGATTTCACGCGCGCGGTCGGGGCGGAAGTTGAAGAAGATGATGGAGTCGTTCGCCTTCACCGTTCCGTTTTCGTCGATCACGGTGGGCAGCACGAACTCGTCGGTCAGGTGCTTGCCGGTCTCGTCGATCACCTTGTAGGAATCGGTGATGGCCTTCACGGGATCGTCGGCCTTGATGCCTTCGCCGCAGACGATGGCGTTGTAGGCCTTCTCCACGCGCTCCCAGGCGAAGTCGCGGTCCATGGCGTACAGGCGGCCCATGACGGTGGCGACCTTGCCGACGCCCAGCTCGTTCATCTTCTCAACCAGTTCCTTGACGTACTCCCAGCCGGAATCCGGCGGCACGTCGCGGCCGTCAAGCAGGCAGTGCACATAGACCTTCTTCAGGCCATGGCGCTTCGCCATCTCCAGAAGTCCGTAGAGGTGCTCGGTGTGGGAATGAACGCCGCCGGGGGACACCAGACCGATCAGGTGCAGGGCGGAATCATTCGCCTTGCAGTTCTCCATCGCGGCGAGGAGGGCCTTGTTCTCGAAGAACACGCCGTCCTGAATGTCCTTGGTGATCTTGACGAGCATCTGGTACACGACGCGGCCTGCGCCGATGTTCGTGTGACCGACCTCGCTGTTGCCCATCTGGCCGTCCGGCAGACCGACGTCCAGACCGGAGGCGCCGATGGAGGTGTGGGAATACTTCGCCTTCAGGGCGTCGAGGTTCGGCGTGCCCTGGGCGAGGATGGCGTTGGACTTGGGATCGGAAGAACCGATCCCAAAGCCATCCATAATCAGAAGAGCAGTGGTGCTCATTAGAAGTTCACCACCTGAGCGAAGTCAGCCGCCTTCAGGCTCGCGCCGCCGATGAGGCCGCCGTCGATTTCAGGCTGCGCCATCAGGCCCTTGACGTTGGAGCCCTTCATGCTTCCGCCGTACTGGATGCGGATGTGCTCAGCGGCATAGCGGCCGAACTTGGCCTCGACGGCCTTGCGGACGACGCCGATGGTCTCGTTCGCCTGCTCGTCGGTGGCGGTCAGACCGGTGCCGATGGCCCAAACGGGCTCATAGGCCAGCACGACGTTCTCCAGCTCGTTGGCGGACAGGCCGTGCAGCGCCATCTGGGTCTGGTAGGTGACGATCATGTCGGTATAGCCAGCTTCGCGCTCGTCCTTCAGCTCGCCGATGCAGACGATGACCTTCAGGCCCGCGCGGACGGCCGCGACGGTGCGGAGGTTGACGGTCTTGTCGGTCTCGCCGAAGTACTGGCGGCGCTCGGAGTGGCCAACGATGACGTACTCGCAGCCAGCGGCCTTGAGCATGTCGGCGCTGAGCTCACCGGTGTATGCGCCGGAAGCCTTGAAGTGGACGTTCTGCGCGCCCAGCTTGATGTTGGTGCCCTCGACGATGGGCTTGACAGCGGAGAAGCAGACCGCGGGGGTGCAGACGACCACGTCGCACTTGGCGTTCTTCACCAGCGGAATCAGGTCGGTGACCAGCTGCGCAGCCTCTTCGGGGGTCTTGTTCATCTTCCAGTTGCCGGCGATGATGGGACGGCGGGTGGGAACCACGCGATCCTGCAGGCAGACAACGCCGGGCAGCTCCTTGCCCTCGAGGAACTCGAGAGAAGCGCCGCCGCCGGTGGAGATGTGGCTCATGCGATCCGCCAGGCCCATCTGGGTGACTGCCGCAGCGCTGTCGCCGCCGCCGATGATGGTGATGGCGTTGGACTCGGCCATGGCCTGAGAGATGGCCAGGGTGCCCTTGGCGAAGTTGGGCATCTCGAAGCAGCCCATCGGGCCGTTCCAGACGATGGTGCGGGCCTTCTTGATCTCATCGGAGAACAGCTTCACGGTCTCCGGACCAATGTCCATGCCCTCGAAGTCGTCCGGGATATCCCAGGAGTGCGCGGTGATGCGCATGCAGTCGTTGGAGAAAGCGTCGCCGCAGACATTGTCCACGGGGAACAGCATCTTCACGCCCTTGGCCTTGGCCTTCTCGATCAGCTCCTTGGCCAGATCGATGCGCTCCTCGTCCAGCAGGGAACGGCCAACCTTGCCGCCCATGGCCACGCGGAAGGTGTAGGACATGCCGCCGCCGATGAGCAGAACGTCGACCTTCTCCAGCAGCGCGTTGATGACGCCGATCTTGTCCTTGACCTTCGCGCCGCCCAGAATGGCGAGGAAGGGGCGCTCGGGGTTCTCAACGGCGTTGCCCAGGAACTGCAGCTCCTTGCCGATCAGGAAGCCGGCAACGGCGGGCAGATAGGCGGCGACGCCGGCGGTGGAAGCATGGGCGCGATGCACGGTGCCGAACGCGTCGGACACATACAGCTCGGCCATGGAAGCGAGCTCCTTGGCGAACTCGGGATCGTTCTTTTCCTCTTCCTTGTGGAAGCGGACGTTCTCCAGCAGGACGGCCTTGCCGGGCTCAACCTCGGCGGCCAGCTTCTTGGCATCCTCGCCGATGACGTCCTTGGCCAGCTTGACTTCGAAGCCCAGCTTCTCGGACAGGCGCTTGGCGACGGGCGCGAGGGAATACTTCATGTTGAACTCTCCCTTGGGGCGGCCCAGGTGAGAGCACAGGATCACGGCGGCGTTGTTGTCCAGCAGGTACTTGATGGTGGGCAGCGCCGCGTTGATGCGGGTTTCGTCGGTGATATTGCAGTCGGCATCCAGCGGAACGTTGAAGTCACAGCGGACGAGGACTTTCTTGCCGGAAACCTGAACATCTTCGATGGTCTTCTTGTTGAGGTTCATGGGAATTCACTCCTCCTTAAGTTTATGGCATTATTTTATCACATTTCCAGCGGAAATAAAAGCTAAATTTGTGCTACTTCTTCCCTTTTTTCGGGGCAGATTCCGGACGAAAAAGTGTGAATCTTCTCAAATGTCCCTGAATAATTTCAAACCGCGTTAACGTAGGGATGCTATAATACAATTTCAGGAGGATGACGTCGATGAATGAACCGATCATTTGCGCACGGGAAGTGTGCTTTCAATATGATGACGCCGATCACCCGGCGGTGGACCATGTGACGCTGGACGTCATGAAGGGCGAGTTTCTGGCGGTGCTGGGCCGCAACGGCAGCGGGAAGTCCACGTTTGCCAAGCTGCTCAACGCGCTGCTGCTGGCCACATCGGGCACGGTGGAGGTGGACGGCCTGCGCGCGACCAACGAAGAGGACTGCTTCGCGGTGCGCGAGGTCTGCGGCATGGTCTTCCAGAATCCGGACAACCAGATCGTCGCCACCATTGTCGAGGAGGACTGCGCCTTCGGACTGGAGAATCTGGGCGTGGAGCCCGCGGAGATCCGCCGCAGAGTGGATGAGACGCTGCGGGCCGTGGGCATGGAGAAATACGCGGAGACCTCGCCGAGCATGCTCTCCGGCGGCCAGAAGCAGCGCGTGGCGGTGGCCGGCGTGCTGGCGATGCGGCCGAAGGTGATCGTGTTTGACGAGTCCACCGCGATGCTCGATCCCGTGGGCCGCCGCGATGTGATGAACCTGGCGCAGAAATTGAACCGGGAAGAGGGCATCACGATCGTGTGGATCACCCACTTCATGGACGAGGCGGTCCGCGCCGACCGCGTGGTGGTGATGGACGCGGGCAGAATTGCGCTGCAGGGCACGCCCCGGGAGGTGTTTGCCCGCACCGATGAAGTTCATGCGCTGGGACTGGATGTGCCCGAGATGATGCAGCTGTCCGCCAGGCTTCGCAGGGCGGGGCTTTCCGAACTGAGCGAATCGACGATGACCGTAGAGGAAATGGCGGAGGAATTATGCCGATTGAAGTCAAAAAGCTGACCCATGTGTATATGGCCGATACGCCCTTTGAGAGCCGCGCGCTCAACGATGTGAGCCTGCGGATTGAGGACGGCGAATTCATCGGCATCATCGGACATACCGGCAGCGGCAAGAGCACGCTGATCTCCCACCTGAATGCGCTGGAAAAGTCCGCGCCGGGCATGGTGTGGGTCAACGGCGTCGATCTGGGCGAAAAGGATGTGGATCTTGCGAAGGTGCGCCGGACGGTGGGCCTCGTGTTCCAGTATCCGGAATACCAGCTGTTCGAGGAGACGGTGGCGAAGGACATCGCCTTCGGCCCGCGCAACCTGAAGCTCCCCGAGGAGGAGATCAGCCGCCGCGTGAAGAGCGCGATGCGGCAGGTGGGTCTTGAGGAGAAATACGCGGAGCGCTCGCCGTTTGAGCTCTCCGGCGGACAGAAGCGCCGCGTGGCCATTGCGGGCGTGCTGGCGATGGAGCCGTCGATATTGATCCTCGACGAGCCCGCGGCGGGACTCGATCCCGTCGGCCGCAGAGACATGCTCGAACTGATCGCAGGCATTCACGATCGCGGCGTCACGGTGGTCATGGTCTCGCACTCCATGGACGACGTGGGTCGGCTCTGCGACCGGCTGTTTGTGCTCAATCGCGGCTCCATCGCCTTCTCCGGAACCCCGGCGGAGGTGTTTGCCCACGGGGATGAGCTGCGCGAGATCGGCCTCGACGTCCCCGAGTGCGCAAAGCTGGCGAACCTGCTGCGCGAGAAGGGCTTTGAGATGCCCGAGGGAATTTATTCAATGGCGGATGTCGAGAACGCCATTCTCCGGGAACTGAACAGGGGAGGGAACGAGAAATGCTGAAGGACATCACGCTCGGACAGTTTTTTCCCGGCAACTCCTTCCTGCACAAGATGGATCCGCGGATGAAGCTGATTCTCACGTTTGCGCTGATCATCATCGTGTTCGTGTCCCAGGGCTTTGTCGGCTTCGGTCTGATTCTGGCGTTTGTGCTGCTGGTGACGCTCAGCTCCGGAATTGCGTTCAAGTTTCTGGTGCGCGGGCTGAAGCCGATCCTGTTCATCGTGCTGTTCACGTTTGTGCTGAACGTGTTCTTCCAGACCGGCGGAGATGTGATTTTCAAGCTGGGCTTTCTGCAGATCACGGACGGCGGACTGCGCATGGCGTTCTTTCTGGCGGCGCGCCTGATCCTGCTGGTGTTTTGCTCGCAGCTTCTGACGCTGACCACCTCGCCGATCGCGCTGACCGACGGCTTGGAGACGCTGATGCGCCCGCTGAAGCGCTTTCACTTCCCGGCGCACGAGATCGCCATGATGATGTCCATCGCGCTGCGCTTCATTCCCACGCTGATGGATGAGGCGAACAAGATCATGAAGGCCCAGACTGCCCGCGGCGCGGACTTCGAAAACGGAAATCTGGTTCAGCGTGCAAAGGCCATGGTGCCGCTGCTGGTGCCGCTGTTTGTGGGCTCCTTCCGCCGCGCGGAGGAGCTGGCGATGGCCATGGAGGCGCGCTGCTATCACGGCGACAACGGCCGTACGCGCATGCGCAAGCTGAAGTACGGCTATCGCGACTGGACGGCAGCCGGCGTCATGGTTGCACTGCTGGCGGTCGTGCTGCTGCTGAACTGCTTCAAGGTCGTCTGATCGGGGGAGAGCATGCGCCGGATTCAGTTGATTGTCGAATATGATGGAACCAATTACGCGGGCTGGCAGCGCCAGGAAAATGCGCTGGCGGTGCAGCAGGTGCTGGAGGAGCGCCTCCGGAAGCTGACCCGCGAGGAGATCGTGATCCACGGCGCCAGCCGGACGGACGCCGGCGTGCATGCGCTGGGACAGTCGGCCCACTTCGACACGGGCTGCGCCATCCCCGCGGAAAAGTTCAGCTATGCGCTGAACACCATGCTGCCGCCGGACGTGCGCATCCGCCAGTCCCGGCAGGTGCCGGAGTCGTTTCATGCGCGGTTCTCCACGAAGGGAAAGCGGTACAGGTATCTGTTTCACGTTCATCCCCATGCCGGCGCGCTCAATCGCCTGACGCACGCCCACGTCATCTATCCGCTGGACACGGAGCGGATGGCCCGCGAGGCGCAGGCGCTGGTGGGCACGCACGATTTCGCCGCCTTCGCGGCCAGCGGTTCGGTGGTCAAGGATACCGTTCGCACCATCTATCGCGCCGAGATCACCCGCGAGGGCGACGAGGTGAAGCTGATTGTGGAAGGATCGGGTTTCCTCTATAATATGGTGCGCATCATTGCCGGGACGCTGGTGGGCGTGGGCAGCGACAAGCTGGAGCCCGGCGCGTTCGCGCGCGCCATTGAAAGCGGCAGCCGCCTCGATCTGGGCGTGACCGCGCCGGCACACGGCCTGACGCTGATGGAGGTCTTCTACGACGCGGAGGATCTGCGATGCTGAGCCATGCCGGGGATGAGAAACAGCGCGCCAGGGCCTTTCATGGCAAAAACGCACAGATGAAGGACCTGGCGATTCGCGGGGAGGAATGAACATGACCATCACCAATGCCATGCGCCTGCTGAAGCAGGCGGGCATCGACTTTGAGACGTCGTCCTATGAGGTGGACGAGAGCGATCTGAGCGGCGTTCATGCAGCGCAGATGCTGGGCATCGATCCGGACTGCATGTTCAAGACGCTGGTCACGCGCAGCGACAAGCGCAGCCTCTACGTCTTCTGCATCCCCGTGGCGCAGGAGCTGGATCTGAAGAAGTGCGCAGCGGTGGTGGGAGAGAAGAAGGTCGAGATGATCCACGTCAAGGAGCTGCTGGGCCTGACCGGATACATCCGGGGAGGCTGCTCTCCGGTGGGGATGAAGAAGAAGTATCCCACGGTGATCGACGAGACGGCGCAGCTGTTCGACCGCATCTATGTCAGCGCCGGACAGCGCGGCGTTCAGATGATCGTGGATCCGATCCGGCTGGCGGAATACGTGCAAGCAACTTTTGCGGATGTGACAAAGTGATGAAAGCGATACTGTTTGATTTCAATGGAACCCTGTTCAATGATACGCACCTGCACCTGGCGGCGTGGCACAGCTTTTTTCTCAAGCACTTCGGCATGGATCTGACCGAGGAGGAGGTGCGCCGCCGCTGCATCGGCCCGAGCAACCGCGATATCTTCCGCGACTTCTTCGGCGATCAGCTGAGCCCGGAGCAGGTGAAGCGGTACGAGGCGGAGAAGGAGAGCGAATACCGCGCGGCCGCGCGCTCCGACCCGGAAAACCTGCGGCTGATGGAGGGCGCGCCGGAGATGCTGGATCTGCTCGTGGAGCGGGAGATCCCCTTCGCGCTGGCGACGGCTTCGCCGATCGAAAATGTCGAATTCTATCTGGAGGATTTGGGGCTGAAGCGGTGGTTCACGCTCGATCGCATCGTCTATGAGGAGGGCAGGCTGGCCAGCAAGCCCGATCCCGCATTTTACATTGAAGCGGCGCGCAGGCTGGGACTTTCCCCTTCGGACTGCATGATCGTCGAGGATTCCCGGACGGGCATCCAGGCGGCCATCAACGCGCGCGCGGGCAGCATCGTGGCCATTGACCGCACCGTGCCCAGGGAATGGCTGGAGAGCGTGCCGCAAATCGACGCGATTCTCCATGATTTTCGTGGGTTTGCACGCTTGATATAACAAAATCGGGGATTCACAAACGGGATTTTTTGTGATATAATCAATATGTATGCGATAAGTACGCATTTTTGAACATCGTTTGTCCATGTTTATTTCATGGAGGCAAAGAAGGAGGAAGAACCATGCAATATTCTCGCGAAGTTGAGGAAATGGTATGCGTCGCCAAGGGCCCGAACCATGGTCCGGCGCCGATCCCCGAAGAGGGCAAGTGGGTTCAGGCTAAGGAGATCAAGGATATCTCCGGTTTCACTCACGGCATCGGCTGGTGCGCTCCCCAGCAGGGCGCCTGCAAGCTGTCTCTGAACATCAAGAACGGCATCATCGAGGAAGCGCTTGTTGAAACCATCGGCTGCTCCGGTATGACCCACTCTGCGGCGATGGCCAGCGAGATTCTGCCCGGCAAGACCATTCTGGAGGCGCTGAACACCGACCTGGTGTGCGACGCCATCAACACCGCCATGCGGGAGCTGTTCCTGCAGATCGTCTACGGCCGGTCCCAGACCGCGTTCTCCGAGGGCGGCCTGCCCATCGGCACCTCCCTGGAGGACCTGGGCAAGGGCCTGTGCGGCCAGGTGGGCACCATCTTCGCCACCAAGGCCAAGGGCCCCCGCTACCTGTCCCTGACCGAGGGCTATATCACCCGGCTCGCCTTGGATGAGAACAACGAGATCATCGGCTATGAGTTCGTCAACCTGGGCAAGATGATGGAG